>MIEI01000038.1 GCA_002095305.1 Pantoea brenneri | reverse complement strand
GAAATCCGCCGATCACAGAAATTAAATTCCCGAAAATAATTCCTGGTTTTGTAACTTGCAGGTATTGCTTAAACATTACGCGCGACTCTTTAGTGAGGCATCATGTTGTAGTTGAGGTTCCACATGATCCACAGTGAGCCTACTACGACAATCAGGATGATAATTGCCGAGAAGACAATGGCCACCATGTTCCAGCCACCCTCAGACTTGCTGTCTAAATGCAGGAAGTAGACCAGGTGCACCAGCACCTGAATTACTGCACAGACCAGCACAACACCGAGAATGGTACCGTGAGATGCACTGCCATCCATTACCATCCAGAACGGGATTGCCGTCAGGATGATAGAGAGGATGAAGCCGATCATGTAAGACTTCACGCTACCGTGAGAAGCGCCATGTTCGTTAACAGAATGACTCATTACATGGCTCCCATCAGGTAAACAACGGTGAAGACGCAAATCCAGACCACGTCCAGGAAGTGCCAGAACAGGCTCAGACACATGATACGAGTACGGTTAGTGGCATTCAGGCCGCGTTTAGACACCTGGAACATCAGTACCAGCATCCAAATCAGACCGGAGGTCACGTGCAGACCGTGGGTACCGACCAGCGTAAAGAAGCCAGACAGGAAGCCACTGCGATCCGGACCGAAGCCTTCAGCAATCAGGTGATGGAATTCATAGATTTCCATGCCGATGAAGCCCAGACCAAACAGGAAGGTCAGCGCCAGCCAGCCGATAACGGCACCTTTTTGCTCCTTGTTCATCGAGATAACAGCCATGCCGTAAGTGATCGAACTCAACAGCAGCAGGGCGGTTTCTACCAGAACAAACGGCAGTTCAAAGATATCTTTACCTGCCGGGCCACCGGCAGTGTTGTTGACCATAACTGCATAGGTCGCAAACAGGGTTGCGAAGATAATGCAGTCACTCATCAGGTAGATCCAGAAGCCAAAGACTTTATTGGCTCCTGCATCGTGATGCCCATGCTCCGCATGGGCGTCGTGGTGATGCTTAATCAGAGTTTCAGTTGACATTATTTCAGACCTGCTTTGCTGATTTCGTCAAAGTGCTGCTTCTCAATCTTCTCAACTTCGGCAACCGGTACGTAGTAATCCACGTCTTCGTCGAAGCTCTTCACAATCCAGGTAACGATCATGCCGAGGAATGAGAGGCCAGCCAGCCACCAGATATGCCAGATCAGCGCGAAGCCCATAACCGTGGCGAATGCACAGATGATCAGTGCAGCACCGCTGTTTTTCGGCATATGAATTTCTTCATATTTTTCCGGCTGTTTGTACGCTTCGCCTTTCTCTTTCATTTCCCAGAAAGCGTCACGCTCATGGACATGCGGGATGACAGCAAAGTTGTAGAACGGTGGTGGTGAAGAGGTTGCCCACTCCAGCGTACGGCCGCCCCACGGGTCACCGGTCACATCGCGGTTCTGGTCACGGTCACGTACCGAAACGTAGAACATGGTCAGCTGACACAGGATACCCATTGCAATCAGACCCGCACCGACCGCAGCAACCACCAGTAAGGAGTGGAACTGTGGATCGATATCCTGGCTCAGACGACGGGTCATACCCATGAAGCCCAGTGCGTACAGCGGCATAAAGGCAACGAAGAAGCCAATGATCCAGAACCAGAATGCGCGCTTACCCCAGGTTTCGTTCAGGGTGAAGCCAAAGGCTTTCGGGAACCAGTAGGTCACGCCCGCCATACAACCGAACACCACACCACCGATAATCACGTTATGGAAGTGTGCAATCAGGAACAGGCTGTTGTGCAGAATGAAGTCAGCGCCCGGAACGGCCAGCAGTACGCCGGTCATACCCCCTACGGAGAAGGTTACCAGGAAGCCAACGGTCCACAGCATGGCAGAGTGCATCTGAATGCGGCCCTGATACATGGTGAACAGCCAGTTAAAGATTTTAACCCCGGTCGGAATCGCGATGATCATCGTCATGATACCGAAGAAGGCGTTAACGTTGGCTCCCGCACCCATGGTGAAGAAGTGGTGCAGCCAGACGATGAACGACAGTACGGTAATGGCGATGGTCGCCCACACCAGCGAGGTGTAACCAAACAGACGTTTTTTGGAGAAGGTCGCCGTAATTTCTGCGAACACACCAAACACCGGCAGAACCAGAATGTAAACTTCCGGATGACCCCAGACCCAGATCAGGTTGACGTACATCATCATGTTCCCGCCCATTTCATTGGTGAAGAAATGGAAGCCGAGATAACGATCAAGGGTCAACAGTGCCAGCGTAACGGTAAGAACCGGGAACGCAGCGATGATCAGGACGTTGGTGCAGAGCGCGGTCCAGGTAAATACCGGCATTTTGAACAGGCTCATGCCCGGTGCGCGCATCTTCAGAATGGTCACGAAGAAGTTAATACCGGTTAAGGTCGTACCAATACCGGAAAGCTGGAGACTCCAGATCCAGTAATCGACCCCGACGCCGGGACTGTACTCCGCGCCGGAGAGCGGCGGATATGCCAGCCAGCCGGTCTGTGCGAACTCGCCCACACCCAGCGACAGGTTAACCAGGATCACACCGACCGCAGTAAACCAGAAGCTCAGGTTGTTCAGGAACGGGAACGCCACGTCGCGTGCGCCAATCTGCAGCGGTACGGCGATGTTCATCAGGCCAACCACGAACGGCATCGCCACGAAGAAGATCATAATCACGCCATGCGCGGTAAAGATCTGGTCGTAGTGGTGCGGTGGTAATATGCCCGCTTCCCCGGCCGAAGCCAGTACCTGTTGGGTACGCATCATGATCGCATCAGCAAAGCCACGCAGCAGCATGACAAAGGCCATGATGATATACATGATACCCAGTTTTTTGTGGTCAACAGACGTTAGCCATTCTGACCACAGATATTGCCATTTACCAAAATAGGTGATGGCAGCAATGACCGCCAGACCACCTAAGATGATACCGGCGACCGTAACCATGATAATCGGCTCATGATACGGCACTGCATCCAGTGTTAATTTTCCGAACATCGTATTATTCCTCGGCTCCCGCGGAAGCGGCGTGACTCATGTCCATACCTTCGTGCTCAGGCATGTCCATTTTCCCGTGGCTCATCTTGAACTTGTTAATGACTTGCAAGAACAGTTTCGGATCAGCTGAAGAGAAATATTCCACCGGATGATTTTCGCTTGGCACAGCCACTTTCTCGAAATCTTCCATAGTGTTCAGCGTGTTAGGGGCTGCTTTAACTTTAGCCACCCACTGCTGGAATTCCGCATCGTCTTTGGTTGCAATGGCTTTGAACTTCATGCCAGAGAAACCGCGACCACTGAAGTTCGCAGAGATACCGTCGAAAGTCCCTGGCTCATTCGCAATCAGATGCAGCTTGGTCTGCATACCAGCCATTGCATAAATCTGGCTGCCGAGTGTCGGGATGAAGAAAGAGTTCATGACGGAGTTGGACGTGATTTTGAAGTTCACTGGCGTATTTGCCGGGAAGGCAATCTGGTTGACGGTCGCAATACCCTGTTCCGGGTAAATGAACAACCATTTCCAGTCCAGTGCAACCACATCGATTTCAACCGGTTTCACATCGGATTGCAGCGGTTTGCTGGGCTCCAGTGCGTGGGTTGATTTCCAGGTCAGCACGCTGAGGAAGAGAATGATCAGGATCGGAATGGTCCAGACCACGGCTTCCACTTTGTTAGAGTGTGACCAGTTCGGGCTGTACTTCGCATTCGTGTTGGACGCCCGATATTTCCAGGCAAACACCACGGCCATCAAGACTGCGGGAATCACGACGATCAACATCAGGCCAAAGGCAGTCAGTATCAGCGAACGTTGCTCCAGTGCAATCTGTCCTTTGGGATTTAACAATGCACTATCGCAGCCACTCATTAATAAAGTGCCTGCAATTAATGACAAAATCCCCAAACTTTTATTGTATTTACTGAGTCTCATTTAACGACCTCAATGACAAAGGGCTCTATTGTCGTTTAAGTGTGCGCGCATTTTACGGGAAGGTTTATGCAGTGTAAACCAGCTTAAGGATGTGTCAGAGGCGTGTTGACACCTTTTGCTAAGGGTGTCACAGATGTTGCTTCAGGTGACAAATTATTAACGCAGACAAGCAGTTGGGGCCAATATAACAAAAACCAATGGAAGTAACCGCTAAAAAATCAGGGAAAGGAATAACCCTTACTTTTATCTCCAGATTATTTAACAAATTCGCATCATTTGATCGATGAAATTTAACCAAACTAATTGCTCACCGGTTTTTAGTATTTCAGAGGATCCTATTTTCGCAAGAATGTTTTTTTTAAAAATAACACGCGATGATAAAACCAGCTGCCCGCCGCGCTTCGGTAAAACAATAAGCAATCAGCGGTGAAACATTGATTCTGCTAATGACTGGTGGCAGGCGATGCGCCGCTGTTTTTTAGCGCCCGGTAGTCCAGCACCACACCAGACAGCACCGCCAGCAAGGTCAGCGCCATCCCGATTTCAAACAGCCGCGGCAGCCACAGCGTCAGCGTCAGCACGCCGAGCGCGTCGATCGCCAGCGCCAGCAACCACAGTGCCAGCAGGCTGCATCCGGCAGCAAACAGACGATTGGTCCAGCGATAACCCTGCGGGTAGCAGCTGCGGACCAGGAAAGTGCCGCTTTGCTGTACCTGATCCAGCGTCTGGCGGCAGAACGCCAGCAGCAGCAAGCCCGGCAGACCGGCGACTACGGTAAAGGCATAGAACGTCGGCCATCCCCACAGCTCAACCAGCCAGCCAGCTGCCGGACCGACATAGACCCGGCCAACGGCGGAGAGCGCCGACAGCAGCGCAAACTGGGTGGCGGAAAAGGATTTGTTACACAGCGTCATAAGCAGCGCCACAAATGCCGCTGTCCCCATGCCGCCGCACAGATTTTCAACAAATACCGCGCTCGCCATGCTCCACAACTGCTTGTCGGTTACCGCCAGCAGCCAGTAGCCAAAATTCGATATCGCCTGCAGCAGGCCAAAAATCATCAACGCCCGGAACAGGCTCAGGCGCTGCATCAGCACCCCGCCATATAACGCACCGATAATCGTCGCCAGCAGGCCAAGCGTTTTGTTGACCAGTCCGACGTCACCGGCATTGAAGCCCACGCCACGAATCAGGAAGGTAGTCGTCAGCGAGGCGGCAAACGCATCGCCCAGCTTATAAAGGATGATCAGGGTGATCAGCAGCCAGGCATTGTTGCGCTGGAAAAAATCTTTTAACGGATCGACCACCGCCTGACGCAGCGTATGTGGCGTGGTGATGTGAGTGTCCGGTTCGCTGGCCAGCAGGGTGGCGATAATGCCGGGCACCAGCATCAGCGCCATCAGCCAGTAGGTCGCCTGCCAGCCCAGATAGCGATCGGCCAGCCACAGCGCGAGTCCGCCCGAAATCAACATCGCCAGCCGGTAGCCCAGCACGGTGATTGCCGCACCGCTACCGCGCTCTTCCGGCGGCAGGATGTCAGTTTTCCAGGCGTCAAAAACGATATCCTGCGAAGCAGAGCAGAAGGCGATCACGACCGCCAGTGCGGCCATCAGGGTCAGATCCCGGCTGGGTTGCAGAAAACCCATCGCCACAATGCCGCCAATCAGCGCCAGCTGACTGAGCAGTAACCAGCCACGACGCCGTCCGAGAAACGGCGGAGTATAGCGGTCCATCATGGGCGACCAGAGAAACTTAAACACGTAAGCCTGACCCACCAGCGAAAAAAAGCCGATGGTTTTCAGGTCAACATTTTCTACCGTCATCCACGCCTGCAGCGTCCCGGCAGTCAGCGCGAGCGGCAGCCCGGAAGCAAAACCGAGTAACAGTAATACGGCGGCGTTTTTTTGACTGAAGAGACGAAGATAGTGGTTCATGCTGACCCTGAATGTAGCGATGTGCCCGGCACAGAGCCGGGCAGGCGTGAAGCGGAATTAACGGGCGTTTTGCTTGATGAAGTCATTGACGCTGGTGTCCTGCGCCATATCAGCGATGACATCGCTCATGGTGGAGTTCACTGCGTTAGTAATCTTCTGGTTACTGGCGCTGAACGCACCTTCTACGCTGTAGGTCTGGCGGTAGTTTTTAACCTGCTTGTTGCCGTTTTTGGCGGTGGCGATGATCGAGATATCCGCTTTGGTGGTGATGCTGTAGCGCACATTGCCCTGCGTCACGTCGGCATACAGATTGTTCACCACAATCTGCAAATCAACTGCGCCATTCGGACCCACCATATAACCGCGTGCGGTCATTTGCTTCTCCAGCACTTCCTGCAGCAGGAAACGCAGATCGCGCGATGGCGTCAGGGTCACTAACTGACCATCACGGTTCACTTTCGCCAGCGCCTGATCGCTACGCTGATCGGCACCGTTAATGCTGACGGTAACGCCCATCAGGCCGGGATCCTGCTGCGGCAACTGAATTTTTGGCTGGATAGTGAGGGTATTATTGCTGGTTGCACAGCCGGCCAAAATGAACGCAGCCAGCAGCGGGAATAACAGTTTTTTCAACATACTTTTTCTCGTTGGTGTCGGGGGTTGGTTTGCAAAAACTGCCGCCATCATAGCATTGCCCGGCAGTGAAAAAAGCCCCGTCAAAGTGGAAAATGCGTATCAGGCGGATTTTAGATTGGATCGTTCAGCGCCGGGTTTGCTGATGCTTTCCTCTGCGTTATCATGCGCGCCGACGAAGCGCGGGCCGCAAATCGAATATTTACCGTCCGGCTACGGGAAAGCGCGGTAAAAGCGACTAATATTGAAAGAGATGGGGCACAGCGCTCGCCATTGAGGAGTAATACCCATGATTCGCGAACAAATAGAAGAAAAGCTGCGCCTGGCTTTTGAGCCGGCTCATCTGGAAGTGCATGACGAAAGTTATCGACACAATGTTCCTGCCGGGTCTGAGAGCCATTTCAAAGTGGTCATTGTCAGTGATTGCTTTGCGGGCCAACGTTTCCTGGCGCGTCATCGCTCCATCTACGGTGAACTCGCGGCCGAATTAGCCGGCAGCGTGCACGCCTTAGCACTTCATACCTATACCCTGAAAGAGTGGGAAGGACTGCAGGATACGGTACTGGCGTCGCCGAACTGTCGCGGTGCCGGAACGCTCGCCTGATCACCCCTCACGAAAACGGCCTGCGGGCCGTTTTTTTTTGCTTATTTAGCCAGAAACGCGATCTCCGGCTCAAAAAAGCAGCAAAGCTGCTGAAAAGTGGTGAGTTAGCGTCCTCGACTCATTCCGGCGATGTCGCTATAATGCTGCGTCTATTTTTCCGGAATGTCTTCGGGACGCTTCTGGTAACAGGGATCAGGTTCTCTTCACGGAAGCCGTCCCGGTTGTTGGATACGGCGCATTTCACTATGTGTGGTGTCTGAAGTTGACCGAGCACGTGATTTTTTGAGGTAACAAGATGCAAGTTTCTGTAGAAACCACTCAGGGCCTGGGCCGTCGCATTACGATTACTGTCGCTGCTGACAGCATCGAAAGCGCTGTAAAAAAAGAACTGGTTGACGTTGCCAGGAAAGTCCGTATCGATGGTTTCCGTAAAGGCAAAGTGCCGATGAACATCGTTGCGCAGCGTTACGGCGCTTCTGTCCGTCAGGACGTGCTGGGCGATCTGATGACGCGTAACTTCGTTGACGCCATCATCAAAGAGAAGATCAATCCGGCTGGCGCACCAAACTATGTGCCGGGCGAATATAAAGAAGGTCAGGATTTCACCTACTCGGTTGAATTCGAAGTTTATCCAGAAGTTGAACTGAAAGGCCTGGAAAACATCGAAGTCGAAAAACCACTGGTTGAAGTGACTGATGCTGATGTTGACACCATGCTGGACACCCTGCGTAAGCAGCAGGCTAACTGGATCGAAAGCGATGCAGCAGCCGGTCCGGAAGATCGTGCCACTATCGATTTCAACGGTTCTGTTGACGGTGAAGAATTCGAAGGCGGAAAAGCCTCTGATTTCGTACTGGCAATGGGCCAGGGCCGCATGATCCCAGGCTTTGAAGAAGGCGTTGTGGGTCACAAAGCGGGCGAGACTTTCACTATCGACGTGAAATTCCCGGACGACTACCACGCGGAAAACCTGAAAGGCAAAGACGCGAAGTTCGAGATCGTGCTGAAGAAAGTTGAGACGCGCGAACTGCCAGAACTGACCGAAGAGTTCATCAAGCGTTTCGGCGTTGAAGATGGTTCCGTTGCCGGTCTGCGCGCTGAAGTGCGTAAGAACATGGATCGTGAGCTGAAAGGTGCAATCCGTAACCGCGTGAAAACGCAGGCGATTGATGGCCTGGTCGCGGCGAACGACATCGACGTGCCCGCCGCTCTGATCGACAGCGAAATCGACGTTCTGCGTCGCCAGGCTGCACAGCGTTTCGGTGGCAACGAGCAGCAAGCGCTGGAACTGCCACGCGAACTGTTTGAAGAGCAGGCGAAACGCCGTGTGGTAGTTGGCCTGCTGCTGGGCGAAGTGATTCGTACCCACGAGCTGAAAGCTGACGAAGCCCGCGTTAACGCGCTGATTGAAGAGATGGCGTCTGCGTATGAAGATCCGCAGGAAGTGATCGAGTTCTACAGCAAGAATAACGAGCTGATGAACAACATGCGCAACGTCGCACTGGAAGAGCAAGCGGTTGAAGCGGTTCTGGCGAAAGCCAAAGTGACCGAGAAAGAGACCAACTTCCAGGATCTGATGAATCAGACCGCACAGGCCTGATCACCGATTTAACCGTCTGTGCTAAGCCCGTGACTGAAAAGTCGCGGGCTTTTTTGTGTTTCGCGTTTGAGCGCACACTCTTTGGCGCTATTTGCCTAATTATTCGGCAAATTATTCACGCATCGCTTTTTCCGGGTTAGCGATTGAAGAAAAGGTTGTTATGCTTGAAACAACTGGGCAGCATCCCCAGATACAGGGAGTATGCAAGAAAACAGTTATGCTGACTGATTAGCCGTCCTGAGGTGTCGGAAACAGGCTGAGCGTGGTTTTTTCCGCTCGTCTTACGTAGAATCGGTACAGAATGTTGCCAATGAAATTTATCCAGGAGACGGTAATGTCATACAGTGGCGATCGTGAATATACTGCACCGCACAATGCGCTGGTGCCAATGGTGGTCGAACAAACTTCGCGCGGTGAGCGTTCTTACGACATTTACTCCCGTCTGCTCAAAGAGCGCGTCATCTTTCTGACCGGCCAGGTTGAAGATCACATGGCCAATCTGATCGTGGCGCAGATGCTGTTTCTGGAAGCAGAGAACCCGGAAAAAGATATCTATCTCTACATCAACTCGCCAGGCGGGGTGATTACCGCCGGGATGTCGATCTACGACACCATGAAATTTATCAAACCAGATGTCAGCACCATCTGTATGGGACAGGCCTGCTCTATGGGCGCCTTCCTGCTGACTGCGGGCACCAAAGGTAAGCGTTTCTGCCTGCCAAATTCCCGCGTGATGATCCACCAGCCACTGGGTGGCTACCAGGGTCAGGCGTCAGACATTGAAATCCATGCGCGTGAAATCCTGAAAGTTAAGCAGCGTATGAACGAACTGATGGCTGAGCATACCGGTAAAACGCTGGAAGAAATTGAGCGTGATACCGAGCGTGACCGTTTCCTCTCGGCGAGTGAAGCGGTAGAGTATGGATTAGTCGATTCAATTCTGACGCATCGAGAATAAGACCCGACTTACCCTTGTCCTTACGCTATAGTTAACGGGATAAGGGTACCAGTTTGGGTTGAATGAATTTCGGCCGTCTCCGCACGGCCAGCGCCGTACGCCGGTATGGCCTGAGAACAAGAAGAGGTTAACTGATGACAGATAAGCGCAAAGACGGTTCAGGAAAGTTGCTGTACTGCTCTTTTTGCGGCAAAAGCCAGCATGAAGTGCGAAAGCTGATTGCCGGGCCGTCAGTGTATATCTGCGATGAGTGTGTTGATCTGTGTAACGACATCATTCGCGAAGAGATTAAAGAAGTTGCCCCGCATCGCGAACGTAGCGCGCTGCCTACACCGCATGAAATTCGCCATCACCTCGATGATTATGTAATCGGCCAGGAAAAGGCGAAGAAAGTGCTGGCTGTGGCGGTGTATAACCACTACAAACGCCTGCGTAACGGCGATACCAGCAATGGCATCGAACTGGGCAAAAGTAACATTCTGCTGATTGGCCCGACCGGTAGCGGTAAAACGCTGCTGGCAGAAACACTGGCACGCTTGCTGGATGTGCCGTTCACCATGGCTGACGCCACCACGCTGACCGAAGCGGGTTACGTGGGTGAAGATGTGGAAAACATCATTCAGAAACTGCTGCAGAAGTGCGACTACGACGTGCAGAAAGCGCAGCGCGGCATCGTTTATATTGATGAAATCGACAAAATCTCACGTAAGTCTGATAACCCGTCGATTACCCGTGACGTTTCAGGCGAAGGCGTGCAGCAGGCATTACTGAAGCTGATTGAAGGCACCGTGGCTGCCGTTCCACCGCAGGGTGGACGTAAGCATCCGCAGCAGGAATTCTTGCAGGTTGATACCTCTAAGATTCTGTTTATCTGCGGCGGCGCATTTGCCGGACTGGATAAAGTGATTGCCCAGCGTGTGGAGACCGGATCGGGTATCGGTTTCGGCGCCACCGTAAAAGGCAAATCGCAGAAAGCCACCGAAGGCGAACTGCTTTCACAGTGTGAACCGGAAGATTTGATCAAATTTGGTCTGATCCCCGAATTCATCGGTCGTCTGCCGGTAGTCGCTACCCTGAGCGAACTGAGTGAAGAAGCGCTGATACAGATTCTGCGTGAACCGAAAAACGCCCTGACCAAACAGTACCAGGCGCTGTTTAACCTGGAAGGCGTTGAGCTGGAATTCCGTGACGAGGCGTTAACTGCTATCGCGAAAAAAGCGATGTCACGCAAAACCGGCGCACGTGGTTTACGTTCAATCGTCGAAGGGGCGTTGCTGGAAACGATGTACGACCTGCCGTCGATGGACGATGTCGAAAAAGTGGTGATTGATGAATCAGTTATTGAAGGCCAGTCTGAGCCGATGCTGATTTACGGTAAGCACGAAGCGCAGGCTTCTGGCGAATAAATAAACAGATCATCCAGGTTGTCATCTTAAAAAAGGGGAAAATGTTTCCCCTTTTGCTTTTCTCGCCTCTGTGACGTTGAATGTCGGACGATCATCCCCATATACTCAGATACCTGTGGGTTTAACTGCATACCTGCCTGATGCGGTTCCCATCACCTGGCGGACATTAAACTAAGAGAGAGCTCTATGAATCCTGAGCGTTCTGAACGCATTGAAATCCCCGTGTTGCCGCTGCGCGACGTGGTGGTTTATCCGCACATGGTAATTCCGTTGTTTGTTGGCCGGGAAAAATCAATTCGGTGCCTCGAAGCCGCAATGGATCATGATAAGAAGATCATGCTGGTCGCACAGAAAGAGGCTTCAACGGATGAACCTGGCATTAACGATCTCTTCTCGGTAGGGACCGTTGCATCTGTATTGCAAATGCTGAAACTGCCGGACGGTACGGTTAAAGTGCTGGTCGAAGGTTTGCAGCGCGCCCACATCACCACGCTGGCGGATAACGGTGATCATTTTGTGGCCGAGGCTGAATATCTGGTGTCGCCAGAGATTGAAGAGCGCGAGCAGGAAGTGCTGGTGCGCACCGCAATCAATCAGTTTGAAGGCTACATCAAACTTAATAAAAAGATCCCGCCTGAGGTTTTAACCTCGCTGAACAACATTGACGATGCGGCCCGTCTGGCTGACACCGTCGCTGCACATATGCCGTTGAAACTGGCAGACAAACAGTCTGTGCTGGAGATGTCCGACGTTAACGAACGTCTGGAATATCTGATGGCGATGATGGAGTCTGAAATCGATCTGCTGCAGGTTGAGAAGCGTATTCGCAACCGCGTTAAAAAGCAGATGGAGAAGAGCCAGCGTGAGTACTATCTGAATGAGCAGATGAAGGCGATTCAGAAAGAGCTGGGCGAAATGGACGATGCGCCTGACGAGTACGAAGCGTTAAAACGCAAAATCGACGCGGCCAAAATGCCGGAAGAGGCGCGTGAAAAAGCCGAAGCTGAGCTGCAGAAGCTGAAAATGATGTCTCCGATGTCAGCGGAAGCGACCGTGGTACGTGGCTACATCGACTGGATGGTGCAGGTTCCATGGAACGCGCGCAGCAAAGTCAAAAAAGATCTGCGTAAAGCCCAGGAGACGCTGGATATCGACCATTACGGCCTTGAGCGCGTGAAGGATCGTATCCTTGAGTATCTTGCGGTGCAGAGTCGCGTCAGCAAAATCAAAGGCCCGATCCTCTGCCTGGTCGGACCGCCAGGGGTAGGTAAAACCTCCCTCGGTCAGTCGATCGCGAAAGCGACCGGACGTAAATATGTGCGTATGGCGCTGGGCGGCGTACGTGACGAAGCCGAGATCCGTGGTCACCGTCGTACCTATATCGGTTCGATGCCGGGCAAGCTGATCCAGAAAATGGCTAAAGTCGGGGTTAAAAACCCGCTGTTCCTGCTGGATGAGATTGACAAAATGTCGTCCGACATGCGCGGCGATCCGGCTTCAGCATTGCTGGAAGTGCTTGATCCAGAACAAAACATTGCGTTCAACGATCACTATCTGGAAGTCGATTATGACCTGTCAGATGTGATGTTCGTGGCGACCTCGAACTCCATGAACATTCCGGCACCGCTGCTGGACCGTATGGAAGTGATTCGTCTATCGGGTTACACCGAGGATGAAAAACTGAACATCGCCAAACAGCATCTGTTGCCGAAACAGATTGAGCGTAACGCGCTGAAAGCCAATGAGATCACGGTCGAAGACAGTGCGATTGTCGGCATTATCCGTTACTACACGCGTGAAGCCGGGGTGCGTAGCCTTGAGCGTGAGCTGTCGAAATTGTGCCGTAAAGCGGTCAAGTCGCTGCTGATGGACAAGACGAAAAAGCACATCACTATCAATGGTGAAAACCTGAAGGATTTCCTCGGGGTGCAACGCTTCGACTACGGTCGTGCTGACAGTGAAAACCGCGTGGGCCAGGTAACCGGTCTGGCGTGGACCGAAGTGGGTGGCGATCTGCTGACGATTGAAACCGCCTGCGTACCGGGTAAAGGCAAGCTGACCTATACCGGTTCACTGGGTGAGGTGATGCAGGAGTCAATTCAGGCCGCCTTAACCGTGGTGCGTGCGCGTGCCGAGAAGCTGGGCATCAACGGCGACTTCTACGAGAAACGTGATATCCACGTTCACGTTCCGGAAGGGGCAACGCCGAAAGATGGTCCAAGCGCCGGTATTGCGATGTGTACGGCGCTGGTCTCCTGCCTGACCGGTAACCCGGTCCGTGCTGATGTCGCCATGACCGGTGAAATCACCCTGCGCGGACAGGTACTGCCGATTGGCGGACTGAAAGAGAAGCTGCTGGCAGCCCACCGCGGTGGCATTAAAACGGTGCTGATCCCGGACGACAACAAACGCGATCTGGAAGAGATTCCACAGAACGTGATTGCCGATCTCGACATCCATCCGGTCAAACGCATCGAAGAAGTGCTGAATCTGGCACTGGAAAATGCGCCGTACGGTATGCAGGTTGCGACCGCAAAATAGTGATTAACGGCATAAACCGTTAAAAAGCGAAGCTGGCAAGGCAATTGGCGCTTGCCAGCTTTTTTTTGTGCCGCTAATTTAGGTGGCTGCCGACGCGGTGTTCTCAGAGAAATTCCGTTGTTTCGGCTCCACAGGCTTGATATAACTTGCTGCGCGTGCGTATCCGGCGGGAAGCGCGGGTACGATGTGAAATAATAAAAGAGGGGATGAAGAGAGTGAATAAGTCACAGTTGATCGACAAAATTGCTGCGGATGCTGATATTTCTAAAGCAGCAGCGGGACGTGTTTTAGATGCATTCATGGGTTCTGTTTCTGACGCGCTGAAAGGCGGCGACGAAGTGGCGCTGGTCGGTTTCGGCACTTTCTCCGTGCGCGAGCGTGCTGCACGCACTGGCCGCAACCCACAAACCGGCAAAGAGATTACAATTCCGGCCGGTAAAGTACCGGGCTTCCGTGCTGGTAAAGCATTGAAAGACGCAGTCAATTAATAACAACGAAAACGTTCATTGACGTATTTTCTTCAGTGGATCAGAGGACGGTTAACGCGTTCTCATGTAACATACGGGCACATCAATCAGATGTGCCTTTTTTGTTTTAACCGGCGATAATCAGGCCATAATATGGACCGGAGCCGGCTTGAGGCTGACAGCGAAGTCTGCAGCTGCGTGATGCGTCAGGATACGGCGTATTGCGCCCGAGCTTTACATTCACACTACAGCGGAGTGTTGTCATACCATGATGGACAATTTACGCGCGGCGTCGAACCATGTCGTGCTCAAGATTATTTTGGGGTTGATTATCCTCTCCTTTGTGCTGACCGGCGTTGGCAACTATCTGATTGGCGGCAACAACGATTATGCGGCCAAAGTTAACGGTCAGGAAATCAGCCGGGCACAGCTGGAACAGGCGTTCAACAGCGAGCGCAGCCGTCAGCAGCAGATGCTGGGCGATCAATTTTCTCAGCTGGCCAGTAACGATGGCTACATGCAGCAGATCCGCCAGCAGGCGCTGTCGCAGTTAATCGATCAGGCCCTGCTCGACAGCTACATCAAAGACTTACATCTCAGCATCAGTGACGATCAGGTTAAGCAGGCGATTTTTAATCAGCAGGCTTTCCAGACCAACGGCAAATTTGATAATGCCAAATATCTTGGTCTGATCGGCAACATGGGCTTTTCTGCCGACCAGTATGCTGAAGCGCTGCGTAAGCAGCTCTCTAATCAGCAACTGATCAATGCGGTGGCAAACACCGACTTCATGCTTAAGGGCGAAACCAGCAAACTGGTGGAGCTGGTTTCACAACAGCGTGTTATTCGTCAGGCGACCCTCGACGTCAATGCTCTGGCGGCTAAGCAGACCGTGTCTGATGACGAGATAAATCAGTATTACCAGCAGCATAAAACCAGCTTCATGGCGCCGGAGCAGTTCCGTGTCAGCTACATCCTGATGGATGCAGCCAGCATGCAACAGGATGCCAGCGAGGCCGATATTCAGGCCTGGTACGACCAGCATAAAGCTGATTACACCCAGCCGCAGCGTAATCGCTACAGTGTTATTCAGACCAAAACGGAAGCGGACGCCAATGCGTTGCTGACCCAGCTGAAAGGCGGCGCCAGCTTCACCGAACTGGCAAAAAGCAAATCCATCGACCCGATCTCTGCGCGTAAGGGCGGGGATATGGGCTGGCTGGAACCTGCGACCACGCCAGATGAGCTGAAAAATGCCGGTCTGACCGAAAAAGGCCAGATGTCCGGGGTGATTAAATCCTCGGTCGGTTTCCTGATTGTGCGTCTCGACGATATCCAGCCAGAGCAGGTTAAGCCGCTGGATGAAGTTCGTGATGCCATTGCGGCGAAAGTGAAGCAGGAGAAGGGCGTCGATGCCTTCTATAAACTGCAGCAGAAAGTCAGCGAAGCGGCCAGCAACGATAACGAATCGCTGGCGGGTGCCGAGCAGGCTTCCGGCCTGAAAGCCAAAGAAACCGGCTGGTTCAGCCAGGATGCGCTGCCGAAGGAACTCGACTTCGACGCGGTGAAACAGGCGATCTTTAACGGTGGACTGGTCGGGCAGAATGGTGCACCGGGCAATAACTCTGACATCATCAGCGTCGACGGTGACCGGGCCTTTGTGCTGCGCGTCAGCGAGCATAAGCCGGAAGCAGTGAAGCCGCTGGATCAGGTTAAAACTCAGATTGCTGACACCCTGAAACACGATAAAGCTACCCAACAGGCGAAATCGCAGGCTGACAAGCTGCTGGCCGACCTTAAAGCCGGTAAACAGGATGCGTTAACCGCCGCAGGTCTGACCCTGAGCGCCAGTAAAACGGTCGATCGTAATGCCCAGGACCCGGTTGCACAGGCGGCTTTCAATCTGCCACAGCCGGCGGAGAATAAACCGTCGTGGGGCGTGAGCGAAGATATGCAGGGTAATGTGGTGCTGGTGGCGGTGGATAAAGTCACTACCGGCAGCATGCCACAGGCGCAGATCGATGAAATGGTCAAAGGCGTGACGCAGAATAATGCCCAGCTGGCGTTTGAAGCCCTGCTGCAAAATCTGCGCAAAGAGGCAAAAATTAAGTACGGCGCAGCCGCACAAATGCAGTAAGCCTCGCAGAACCTGCGTAACAAATGAAATAATCAAAGGCCGCATTCGCGGCCTTTTCCATATCTGCAATCTGGCTTTTGAAGCCATCCGGCGGGGATGCCATCCTGTGGCTGCTGTTAACCACAAGGAGAAACACAGCATGGCTAAATCGACTTTATGTGCCCTCTATTTTTCACTCGCGCTGGGCGGCGCGTTCTATCAGACCTTACTGTCTGCCGCACCTGCGCCTGCTTCGGACAGCAGCGCAGCTGCGAAAAGTATTTTGCCGTCCACACCATCGGCGGTCGTCACGCCGCAGGAGCAGGTCAGTATCAATCAGGCCACAGCCGAGCAGCTCTCTGCCGCCATGCAAGGTGTCGGGCTGAAGAAGGCGCAATCAATCGTCAGCTACCGTGAACAGTACGGACCGTTCAGCGCCATCCAGCAGTTAAATGAGGTGCCGGGTATTGGCAATTCGCTGCTGGAGCGTAATGCGGCCCGCCTGAAATTGTGAGGCGCCACGCATCTCTGATGCTTTGTCTGCTGTAGCAGAACGACTCTGCTAAAGTGAACAGGTCCAACCAGTTCACTCGCAGCAGCAGGAGAGCATAAACATGCAGACCACAATTAAAGTGCGCGGCTACCATCTTGATGTCTATCAGCACGTTAACAACGCGCGCTATCTCGAATTCCTCGAGGAGGCGCGCTGGCAATGGCTGGAAGAAGTTGAGGCATTTCACTGGCTGCTGGAACAGAAACTGGCATTTGTGGTGGTGAATATCAATATCAACTATCGTCGCCCGGCCGTGCTGGGCGACGTTCTGGCAATCGACAGCCAGATTACCCAGTTGAACGGTAAAAGCGGAATTATTGCGCAGCGGGTGTTGCTGGCGGGAGAAGAGACGGTGGTCGCTGATGCCGCGCTGACCTTCGTTTGCATCGACCTGAGAACCAGAAGGCGGTACCGCTGGAGGGAGAATTGCGTGAACGACTGACGCGCCTGATGGCCTGAGCACATTGTGGCGCATCCTGATGAAGCAGAGGCGGCAACGGTGGCGTGATTGCCGCCCCGATAGGCTTACTCCAGGCCGCTTTTGGCCTTCATGGCGGCCATGACGCCGGCACGATCGTTAAGGTAACCCTGCAGGCCATTGGCGCGTAAATGGCAGGCGGCACACTCACCGCATCCATCGCCTTTCACGCCGTTATAGCAGGTCAGAGTCTGCTCGCGTACCAGTGGTAACTGCTGCCAGTAGTCCGCCAGCGCCCAGGTTTCAGCTTTATTCAGCCACATCAGCGGGGTTTCAAAACGGACCTCGCGCGCCATACCGAGGCTGACCGCATGATTCAGCGCTTTGACAAACTCATCGCGGCAGTCGGGATAGCCGGAAAAGTCCGTTTCACATACCCCGGTAATCACCGCTTCCGCTTCAACCTGATAGGCATAAACTGACGCTAGGGTCAGGAACAGGATATTGCGGCCCGGTACGAAGGTGCTCGGCAAGCCGCTGGCGTTGGGATCGTAGGTCGGAACCGGGATGTTATCTCGCGTCAGGCTGCTGACAGCCAGATCGTTCAGCATCGTAACATCCAGCACTTTATGGGCGCGTGCGCCCAGCCTGATGGCCAGGTCGCGTGCTACCTCAATCTCTTCACGATGACGCTGACCATAATCGAATGTGACACAGTGAACTTCATCGTATTGCTGTAACGCCTGAACAAGGCAGGTGGTGGAATCTTGTCCACCGCTAAAAACGACAACGGCGCGTTTCATGCTATTTTCCCGATGGTGAGTTATGCGCTTATGGTAATGCCTCACTCCGCCGCTGAACAGCTGTGCGGCCGATCAATCGGCGGTGGAATCCAGGCACGACTGAAATCGAACCAGCCCAGGGTGTTTAACTGAATGCCTTCAACGCCGGGCGGCGCGTAAATCTGATAGCGGTAATTGAATAGCGGCAGCAGGATACCGGCGCGCATCAGTTGATGATAGAGCTGATGCAGGGCCTGATCACGAGCCTCACTGTCGGCCAGTTGCTGCAGGGTCAGCAGTTGCGCTTGTACCGCTTCACCCTGAGCGGTGGCCATGAAAGGGCGCCATAATCTGTCGAGCTGTAACCAGCCTGCAAGAGTAAACACCGGCGCATCCCCGATCAGCCGATCCCCCATCACGATATCTGCTTCATCAAGCTGCGGCACGCTGTGCCAGCTCTTAACCTCATGAAATACCACCCGCAACGTGCAGCCGTGCTGTTGTAATAGCTGGCGCAGGGCCTCAGCGGTCTGGTGCAGTTCGACCGGCAGTTGATAATACAGCGTCAGGCTGGCTGGCAGTGACAGTGGTTCGGCATCAATCGGCGGCACCGGCCAGCCTGGCAGTAACTCCTGGCTGGGGGTAATCAATCCTTCATCAAGCGGCAAGCGCGCGATAATGCCGCTTTGCTGGATCAGCTGGAACAGCCGTCGCGCCTTGGCAGGCGTAAAACCGGCGCGTGGACGACAGACCAGATAGCAAAAGCCAAGGCTGATACTGCTGCTGACCGGTTGCAGGGCTTTCAGATCGCCGGCGTCGCCAATCGCAATCTGCACCGGATGACGGCAACTGCTGCCGAGCATCGGATCAAACAGCTGCGGAGTAATCCAGTACTCCACCGCCTGCAGCAAGGGCAGACGCAGATGCCAGCGGGCATGACTTTCAATTCTCACCAGTTCCGGGGTGAAGTGCATTAGCTTCCAGGGGCCACTGCCGATACTGGCATCGTCGGGATGGGGCAGCAGGCACAGCAGGTGAGCGAGACGATGGGGCAGCCAGAAATCGCTGCGCCGCAGGGTAAACCGCACCGCGAGCGGATGAGGCGCATCGACTTCGATCACCTCAGCCAGCAGCGTGCTGACCCGCGGGTCCTGTAACAGATGCTGCAACTGCGTGACCAGCTGAGCGGCCCGAATTGGCTCCTCGTTATGCCACACCAGCTGCGGGCGTAACCAGAACAGCCAGCGGCAGGCGGACTCATCGTGTTGCCAGTGGTGGGCCAGATCCCCGACCGGCTCGTCCTGCTCAAAACGGGTCAGCCCGGAATAGAGTTGACGCACCAGATGCTGCTCGGCCCGGCCGGTGATGTGTCGCGGCTCGGTACTTTCCAGCGGGCGATAGTACGGAATGCGCAGAACCGGTGAATCGTTCTGCCATTGCCCGCCCATCAGCGGCCGCAGCATATTAATCAGCCGTTCCGGCGGGACATCCAGCAATTGCAGCGCGTCGGCGGTATCCCCGGCATCCAGCTGGCTTTGCAGCAGCTGCTGACGTAGTTGCTCAGGCGAGCGCAGAAACTGCAGCTGTCCCTGTTTGCCGCGACCCGGTTCGCCGTGCCACTGCAACCAGCCGGCATGCTGCCATTGTGACAACAGGGTACGCAGATGGCGCTCACTACAAATGCAGTGGCGGGCCATCTCGGCAACGCAGGTTTGCTGGGCTGCGCCCTGGCTTTGCTGCCACAGGCGCTGAAACTGATTAAGACGGTTGAGCTGACGCATAGTAAACCCGGAACAGTTTTTTCAAAGTATTCACTATTAGTTCCGTAATTAACAGGCAATAGTAAGGCTCACCTTTACAGCAGAGGATTGATTATGGTGCGCTTAGCCGCCTTCGATATGGATGGCACCCTGTTACTGCCCGATCATCAGTTGGGCCAGCAAACGCTGGCGAGCCTGCATGCCCTGCATCAGCGCGGTATTCATCTGGCGCTGGCCACCGGTCGTCACCTGCTGGAGATGCAGATCCTGCGGCAACAGATGATCCTGCCGGCGTGGCTGATCACGGGTAACGGCACCCGGATACACGATCAGCAGGGTAATCTGCTGTTTGCCCAGGATCTGCCGCCTCAGGTGGCGGAAGAGGTGATCCACAGCCACTGGCAGACCCGCGCCAGCATCCATATTTTCAACGATCAGGGCTGGTTTACCGATCGTCCGCAGCCGGATCTGCTGGCGGCCCATCAGATGAGCGGGTTCCACTATCAGCTGCGCGATTTAAAAACCATGCCGGCACATCAGGTCACTAAAATCTGTTTTGTCGATCATCATCAGTCGCTCTGCCAGTTAAAAACGCAGCTGGATGCCGCGCTGGGCGAGCAGGCCAATATCTGTTTCTCTGCCGCCGATTGTCTCGAAGTATTGCCGAAAAACTGCAACAAAGGCAGCGCCCTGGCACGGTTATGCGATGGTCTTTCATTGACCCTGGCAGAGTGCATGGCGTTTGGCGATGCGATGAACGATCGGGAAATGCTGGCGCAGGCGGGGCACGGTTTCATCATGGGCAATGCGATGGCGCAGTTAAAGGCGGCGTTACCGCATCTGCCGGTCTTAGGACATTGCGAGACACAGGCGGTGTCTCACTATTTAAATCACTGGCTGGCGACACCCCACCTCGCGTATTCCCCCGAATGCTGAGGATTGCCGTGTACCGGACAGGATGTCCGGTTTTTTATTCCAGCTCGCGCTGCCACGGCGTGATATCACCGATGTGTTTCGCTACCCACTCCGGCTGATAATAACTATCCGGATAACGCTCGCCGCTGTCACACAGCAGCGTCACCAGCGCGCCCTGCTGGTTAGCCGCCCGTAAACGTTTCGCGACCTGCATCATGCCCCAGAAATTGGTACCGGTAGAGGCACCCGGTTTGCGTCCCAGAATTTTTTCCAGCTTCAGCATGGCGGCCAGCGTCGCGCCATCGGGGACTTTGATCATTTCATCTATTACGTCTGGCATAAACGAAGGCTCCACCCGCGGACGACCAATGCCTTCAATCAGGCTGCCACGCGTGCTGGTCAGGCTGGCATCGCGCTGATGCCAGTAATCAAAAAATACCGAGTGCTGCGGATCGACCACCAGTAACTTCGTGGAGAAACCCTGATAGCGGATATAACGTCCCAGCGTAGCGGAAGTGCCGCCGGTACCGGCACTCATGATCAGCGTATGGGGAACCGGATAGGGCTCATGCTGCATCTGGCGGAAAATGCTTTCGGCAATGTTGTTGTTACCGCGCCAGTCGGTTGCCCGCTCGGCATAGGTAAACTGATCCATAAAGTGGCCGTTCAGCTCGCGCGCCAGCCGTTCAGATTCGACATAAAGCTGGCAGGGATCGTCAACGAAATGGCACTGCCCGCCATAAAAGGTGATCTGCTCAATTTTCCGTTTCGCCGTGCTGGCAGGCATTACCGCGATAAACGGCAGGCCGAGCAGCCGTGCGAAGTACGCCTCAGAAACGGCAGTGCTGCCTGACGAGGCTTCAATTATTGGCGTATCCTGTTTAATCCAGCCGTTCGCCAGGCCATACAGAAACAGTGATCGCGCCAGTCGGTGTTTGAGGCTGCCACTTGGATGGGTGCTCTCATCTTTCAGGTAAAACCAGATGCCGGGATAATCCGCCAGATCGAAACGGATCAGGTGGGTTTCAGCCGATCGTTGAAAATCGGCGTTAATTTCGTTGATAGCGTGGCGAATCCAGCAGCTGTGCATCTTACGCGTCCGGCAGAGAGAGTTGCGGCTATTTTAAGGCACGAGCAGGAAAAAGAGATTGCAATATTGACGCTAAAATAGCGCTAATGGAGAAAATCATTCTCTCGGAGTGGCGAATGTTAGATAAAACTGACCTGAAACTGCTGGCGTTGTTGCAACGCGATTGTACGCTGTCGCTGCAGGCATTAGCCGAGGCGGTCAACCTCACCACCACGCCCTGCTGGAAGCGCCTGAAAAAGCTCGAAGATGATGGCATTATTCGCGCTCGGGTGGCGTTGCTGGATGGCGAAAAAATCGGATTGTCACTGACGGCGTTTATGTTTGTGAAAACCCAGCAGCACAGTCGCGACTGGTATCAGGCGTTTGTCTCGGTGGTCAACAGCATGCCGGAAGTGATGGCCTTTTACCGGATGGCCGGCGAGTATGACTATCTGCTGCGCATCCAGGTGGCCGACATGAAAAGTTATGATGCTTTTTACAAGCGGTTAGTCAACGGCGTCCCAGGCCTGATTGATGTAACCTCCAGCTTCGCCATGGAAGAGATTAAATACACCACGGCCTTACCTGTCGCCCCATAAAGGCATGAGATTGAGAACAGCGTTGTGCGATTATTCAGTCAATTAAGTTGGTACTTTCTGCGTGAGTGGCGGCGCTATCTGGGCGCGGTCACCTTACTGATCATTATTGCCATTCTGCAACTGTTGCCGCCGCATGTGGTCGGGGTAATCGTCGATGGCGTGACGCAAAACAGCATGAGCATGAGCCGCATCATGCTGTGGATCGGCGTGATGCTGGCTACCGCGCTGGTAGTTTATCTGCTGCGCTACGTCTGGCGGGTATTGCTGTTTGGTGCCTCTTACCAGCTGGCGGTCGAGTTGCGCGAAGATTTTTATCGCCAGCTGAGCCGTCAGCAACCCGCATTTTACCTGCGCCACCGTACCGGTGACCTGATTGCGCGCGCCACTAATGATGTCGATCGGGTGGTGTTTGCCGCCGGGGAAGGGGTACTGACGCTGGTCGATTCGCTGGTGATGGGCTGCGTTGTGCTGTTGGTGATGAGCACCCAAATCAGCTGGCAGCTGACGCTGCTTTCGCTGGTGCCGATGCCGATCATGGCAATCGTCATTCATCGCTACGGTAATCAGCTGCACCATCGCTTTAAGGTGGCGCAGGCCGCCTTCTCCAGCCTCAACGATCAGACGCAGGAGAGCCTGACCAGCATCCGGATGATCAAGTCCTTTGGTCTGGAACAGCATCAGTCGCAGCAGTTCTCTGACATCGCCCGCGATACCGGTGAAAAGAACCTGCGGGTGGCGCGGGTGGATGCCCGTTTTGATCCCACCATCTATATCGCCATCGGTTTTTCAAATCTGCTGGCGATCGGTGGCGGCAGCTGGCTGGTCTGGCACGATCAGATGACGCTGGGTCAGCTCACCAGTTTTGTGATGTATCTGGGCCTGATGATCTGGCCGATGCTGGCGCTGGCGTGGATGTTTAACATCGTCGAGCGCGGCAGCGCCGCCTGGAGCCGTATCCGCGCGCTGCTGGCGGAAGCGCCAGCGGTCGAAGATGGCGATAAAACCCTGCCACCGGAACCAGGCAACCTGCAGGTAGCGATCCGTGAATTTCACTATCCGGCCAGTGCCGGTCCGGTGCTGAGTCAGGTCAGTTTCGAACTGAAACCTGGCGAAATGCTGGGGCTGTGCGGCCCGACCGGCAGCGGCAAGAGTACGCTGCTCAGCCTGATCCAGCGCCATTTTGATATCCAGCAGGGCGATATCCGCTATCACCAGATTCCGCTGCCACAGCTGCGGCTGGACAGCTGGCGCAGCCGGCTGGCGGTGGTCAGTCAGACCCCGTTTCTGTTTTCTGACAGCGTCGCCAACAACATCGCGCTGGGAAAACCGGGTGCGACCCAGCAGGAAATTGAGCGGGCCGCCACGCTGGCCTGCGTTCACGAGGATATTCTGCGGCTGCCGCAGGGCTATGAAACCGAAGTCGGGGAGCGTGGCGTGATGCTGTCGGGCGGGCAGAAGCAGCGTATCTCGATTGCGCGCGCGCTGCTGCTGAACGCGGAAATCCTGGTGCTTGATGATGCGCTGTCGGCGGTAGATGGCCGTACCGAGCATGAAATACTGCACAATCTGCGCCAGTGGGGACGAGGCCGGACCCTGATCATCAGCGCCCACCGTTTATCGGCGCTGACTGAAGCCAGTGAAATTCTGGTGCTGCAGCACGGCACCATCGCGCAGCGTGGCGATCATGAAGCGCTGGCGGATCGCCCGGGCTGGTATCGCGACATGTACCGTTATCAGCAGCTGGAAGCCGCGCTGGATGACGATGAGAATGAGAAAGGAGTGCCGCATGGCTAAGTCTGCCCGCTTGTGGCCCACCCTGAAGCGCCTGTTAAGTTACGGCAAGCCGTGGCGGAAATCCCTGTCGCTGGCGGTGGGCATGTTATGGATTGCCGCCGCCGCCGAAGTGACCGGGCCGGTGCTGGTCAGTTACTTCATCGACAATCTGGTGGCGAAACATCAGATGCCGTGGGGGCTGGTTGCCGGGCTGGTAGTGAGTTTTATCCTGCTGCAACTGCTGGCGGCCGCCCTGCATTACTGGCAGGCACTGCTGTTTAACCGCGCCGCCATTGGGGTGGTGCAGCGCTTGCGCAGTGACGTAATGAATGCCGCGCTGTGCCAGCCGCTCAGCGCCTTCGACACCCAGCCGGTCGGACAGATTATTTCGCGCGTCACCAATGACACCGAAGTAATCCGTGATCTCTATGTCACGGTGGTGGCGACGGTACTGCGCAGCGCGGCACTGGTAGGCGCCATGATGGTGGCGATGCTCAGCCTCGACTGGCGTATGGCGCTGGTAGCGATGATGATTTTCCCGCTGGTGCTGGTCGTGATGCTGATTTACCAGCGTTACAGCACGCCGATTGCCCGCCGGGTCCGCAGCTATCTGGCCGACATTAATAACGGCTTCAACGAAGTGATCAGCGGCATGAGCGTGATCCAGCAGTTTCGTCAGCAGGCGCGTTTTGGCGAGCGGATGGGCGAGGCGAGTCGTTCGCACTATCTGGCGCGGATGGAAACGCTGCGGCTTGACGGTTTCCTGCTGCGCCCGTTGTTAAGCCTGTTTTCAGCCATGGTGCTGTGCGGATTGCTGATGCTGTTCAGTTTCTCCGTGCCCGGCGTGTTTGAAGTCGGCGTACTGTATGCCTTTATTACCTATCTGGGACGGCTGAATGAGCCGCTGATTGAGCTCACCACCCAGCAATCGATGTTGCAGCAGGCGGTGGTCTCGGGCGAGCGGATCTTCGAGCTGATGGATGCGGCGCAGCAGCAGTATGGGCCCGACGCGCGGCCGCTGGCCACCGGTCGTCTGACCCTGAGAAACCTCAGCTTTGCCTATCGCGAAGATCGTGACGTGCTCAGCGAAATTAATCTTGAGGTGCCGTCACGCAGCTTTGTGGCGCTGGTCGGGCATACCGGCAGCGGCAAAAGTACCCTGGCAAATCTGTTAATGGGTTACTACCCGATTACCCGCGGTGAGATTCGCATTGACGATCGTCCGATTGGCGAACTCAGCCATGCAGTACTGCGGCGGGGTATCGCGATGGTTCAGCAGGATCCGGTGGTGCTGGCGGATACGCTGCTGGCCAACGTCCGGCTTGGTCGCGAGATCAGCGAAGAGGCGGTCTGGACGGTGCTGGAGCAGGTGCAGCTGGCCCCTCTGGCGCGTGCATTGCCTGACGGCATTCACACCCGGCTGGGCGAGCAGGGTAACAATCTCTCTGTGGGTCAAAAGCAGCTGCTGGCGCTGGCGCGAGTCCTGGTCGATCTGCCGCAGGTGATGATCCTCGACGAGGCGACAGCCAATATCGACTCGGGCACCGAGCAGGCGATTCAGCAAACGCTGCGAACCCTTCGCCAGCACAGTACGCTGGTGGTGATCGCCCACCGGCTCTCAACAATTACCGAAGCGGATAACATCCTGGTGCTGCATCGTGGCAGGGTGGTCGAGCAGGGGAATCACGCGCAATTACTGGCGCTGCAAGGCCGTTACTGGCAGATGTATCAGCTGCAGCAGGTAGGTGATGATCTGGCGACGGGCATCCCCTTAACAACCGCAGGGTAAGTTGCACCTTTTTTGCGCGGTTTTATCAGAATAATCTGTATAAATGCACGCCTTTGATGCCTGGCGCACCAAAGGAGTGCATTCGCTTTTCTGGCAGTGCGCCATTCTCTGCGCTGCTGACTGACCCCCGACAAAACACGCCTTGCCCCGTCTCGCCTCGGTGATTGATTCCACGGTTTTTTTATTTATGGCACAGGCTTTGCTTAGATCCTTGCGTGTCCGTGAGACTCACTCATTTAATCGCTGGAGGGGATCCAATGAAGCTGGTTACCGTCGTAATTAAGCCATTCAAGCTGGAGGATGTGCGTGAAGCGTTATCCTCTATCGGCATTCAGGGGCTGACCGTCTCCGAAGTAAAAGGTTTTGGTCGTCAGAAAGGCCACGCGGAGCTGTACCGTGGCGCAGAATACAGCGTGAACTTCCTGCCTAAAGTCAAAATTGACATCGCCATCGCTGACGATCAGTTAGACGAAGTGGTGGATGTCATCAGTAAAGCGGCTTACACCGGCAAAATTGGCGACGGTAAAATTTTCGTGGCTGAACTGCAGCGCGTCATTCGTATTCGTACCGGCGAGACCGACGAAGCCGCTCTGTAATTAAGACTCAGTACTGTGATGGGATGGAAAAAAATGAATAAAGTTTTCGCTAAGTTGGGCCTCACCAGCCTGGCACTGTTACCATCGCTCGCGATGGCTGCACCTGCCGTTGCGGACAAGGCTGATAACGCATTTATGATGATTTGCACCGCGCTGGTGCTGTTTATGTCGATTCCAGGTATTGCGCTGTTTTACGGCGGATTGATTCGCGGCAAGAACGTCCTCTCCATGCTGACGCAGGTTGCGGTCACCTTTTCTCTGGTCTGCGTATTGTGGATGGTTTACGGCTATTCACTGGCCTTTAGCGAAGGTAACGCCTTCTTTGGTGGCTTCGGCTGGGCGATGCTGAAAAACATCCAGCTGACCGCAGTAATGGGCAGCTTCTACCAGTATATCCACGTTGCCTTCCAGGCATCGTTTGCCTGTATCACCGTCGGCCTGATTATCGGTGCCATTGCTGAACGTATCCGCTTCTCTGCCGTGCTGATTTTTGTTGGTGTCTGGCTGACCCTGGCCTATCTGCCTATCGCACATATGGTGTGGGCGGGCGGCTTCCTGGCTCAGGATGGCGCGCTGGACTTCGCTGGCGGCACCGTGGTGCACATCAATGCCGCAGTTGCCGGACTGGTTGGTGCTTATCTGGTTGGCAAACGTGCTGGCTTCGGCAAAGAAGCGTTCAAACCGCATAACCTGCCAATGGTCTTCACCGGTACCGCCATCCTCTATGTGGGCTGGTTCGGCTTCAACGCCGGTTCTGCCTCGGCGGCTAACGAAATTGCGGCGCTGGCCTTCCTGAATACCGTTGTCGCCACTGCGGGCGCGGTGCTGTCATGGACCTTTGGTGAGTGGGCCGTACGCGGTAAACCTTCACTGCTGGGCGCCTGTTCTGGCTTCATTGCCGGGCTGGTGGCTATTACTCCAGCCTGTGGTTACGTGGGTGTCGGCGGGGCGTTGATTATTGGTCTGGTTGGTGGACTGGCCGGACTGTGGGGCGTCACCACCCTGAAGAAATGGCTGCGGGTGGACGATCCCTGCGATGTGTTCGGCGTGCACGGCGTCTGCGGCATCGTGGGCTGTATCCTGACCGGCGTCTTCGCTTCTTCTTCACTGGGCGGTGTGGGCTACGCTGAGGGCGTGACCATGGGCCATCAGGTGTGGGTGCAGCTGTTCAGCGTCGGCCTGACCATCGTCTGGTCTGGCGTAGTAGCCTTCATCGGCTTCAAGCTGGCGGACATGATTGTCGGACTGCGCGTGCCGGAAGAGCATGAGCGTGAAGGTCTGGACGTCAACAGCCACGGCGAGAATGCTTATAACCAATAAGTTTTCCTCGACAGTTTGAAATCAGGGGCGAGAAATCGCCCCTTTTTTTATTCGCTGCGCTGCCGCATCACCCCTTCCTGCACCGTCGACGCCACCAGCACGCCTTGCTGATTATAGAACTCGCCACGGACAAAACCGCGCGCGCCAGAAGCGGAGGTGCTGACCACGCTATACAGCAGCCATTCGCTGAAGTCGAACGGGCGGTGGAACCACATCGAGTGATCGATGGTGGCGACCTGCATATCCGCCTCGAGAAAGCCTTTACCGTGCGGCTGCAGCGCCACCGGCAGGAAGTTAAGATCGGAAGCATAGCCCAGCAGATATTGATGGATGCGCAGATCGTCCGGCAGCGTGCCGTTGGCGCGGATCCATACCTGACGCTCAGGTTTATCGACGTGACCCTTGAGCGGATTGTGGAGCTGCACCGGGCGAATCTCCAGCGGCCGTTCAGCGATAAACTTCTCACGCAGTTTTTCCGGCAGCAGATGCGCCATTTTCTGCGCCATCACCTGCTCAGACAGCAGTTGTCAGGGCCGGCAACCTCCGGCATGGCATTCTGGTGTTCAAAGCCGCTCTCCGGTGCCTGGAACGAGGCGGTCATATAAAAAATTGGCTGACCGTTCTGAATGGCGCTGACCCGGCGGGCGCTGAAGCTTTTGCCGTCACGCAGGGTTTCGACATCATAAATAATCGCTTTCTGACTGTCGCCGGGGCGCAGGAAGTAACTGTGAAACGAGTGGATAATGCGATCTTCCGGCACCGTCTGCTTGGCCGCATAGAGCGCCTGTCCCACCACCTGACCGCCAAACACCTGGCGCAGCCCAAGATCTTCACTCTGGCCGCGGTATAACCCTTCTTCCAGTTTTTCCAGATTTAATAAATTCAGCAGATTTTGCAGTGCCTGGCTCATGGCGCATTCCTCAATATAGTGACCGGCTCAGTGTGAAAGATCCGACCAGTTTACGTCAATCAGACTTTCCTCTTTGCTGCGGCCAGGCAAAATCCCGATTTTGTGCCAGTATTAAGCACATACGGCGAGTGAAGCGCTGTACGCAGGATTCGCTGCCGAAATCATTTTGATCAAAAGGAGACGACATCAATGAAACTCTGGCATGTGTTCAGTGGGGTAGTTATGGCGGTTGCTGTTGCAGGATGCGCCGACAAAGGTAAACCGGTGCCAACGCCGACGTTAGGATCGGCAGTGGCAGGACAGCAGGCGGCGATTGCGCAGCCTAACGTCAGCGGTTCGGTCTATATTCGTCAGCGTATTGCGCTGCCGCCGGATGCGGTATTAACCGTTACGCTGTCTGACGCTTCCGTGGCGGATGCGCCGTCGAAGGTGCTGTCACAGCGCGTAGTGCGTACTGAAGGCAAACAGGCGCCGTTCCAGTTCGTGCTGCCGTTTAACCCAGCCGACATTCAGCCGAATGCGCGTATTCTGCTGAGCGCCGCCATCTCGATTGATGGCAAACTGGCCTTTATTACTGAAGGCGTGAAGCCGGTGATCAACCAGGGCGGCACCAAAGCTGAACTGCTGCTGGTACCGGTACCGTCTATGGCGATGCCAACCCAGCCGGGTGCAGCCACCAGCGTCCCATCGACCTCACCGACTCAGGTGACGCCGTCGGCTGCGGTTCCTGCGCCTACCAGCCTGTAATACCTTGTGGGGCGACGCTGTCGCCCCGTTTCGCTGCGTTTAGTAGCGCCAGCGGTAAGCCTCAAGATCGATGTGACCGTCATCACTCACCTCTACGCCTTCTGCCTCCAGCGCATCACGCTGACGAAACAGTCCGTCCCCCTGCAAAGAGATCGCCCCATGACGGTTAACCACCCGATGCCAGGGCAGGGTGCTGCCTTGCGGTAACCGACTCAGCACGCCGCCAACCTGACGTGCGGCGCGGGGAGAACCGGCCAGCTGAGCGACGTCGCCATAGGTGGCTACGCGACCCGCTGGAATGGCAGCAACAATCTGCCAGATGCGTTGCTGAAAACTGTCAGGTTGATCCATCTGCTTATCCCGTCAGGAAAAAAGGCTTCAACTTTAGCACGCGCCGCGCCAGCCGGATGCGGCAAACCACCGGTTGTTCAAGAAACCAACGGTCGTCCCGACTGCGCTTGCAATTGCCAGGGCCTTCCCCGATAATGCCTGCGCTCTCGTAATGAGGGCTTGTCAATGGGGGCCCTGTTGGTTCTCCCGCAATGCTAGCTTGTGAACTCGGTCAGGTCCGGAAGGAAGCAGCCGCAGCAGGTGACGCGTGTGCCGGGATGTAGCTGGCAGGGCCCCCACCCTTTCCCCCGCGTAAAAAATCCCCACTCAGATTGCAGACAGGCGAAACTCGCCTGAGGCCGATCCATTGCCGGCAGGCGAGATGATAAAGCTAAGGATGAGACAGTCGAACGAAAGGGCTGCGCGAATTAACGCACAAATTTCCACACCGAACCTGGGACTTTATCGTAGAGCTTGTTCATCGTCAGTTCAGCCAGGCGATGATCGGCTGCAGAGTAAAATACCGCTAACTCATCTTCAGGTAATTCATACTTATTTTTTTCAATGACCCTTTCAAGGGTATCGATTGAGCGACAGCGGCGCAGTCGCATCAAATAATCCGTTTTAGTCAGGTTTTTGTTCATAAATAAACCGTTCTCACGTCAGTACTTATAATGAATGGCTCGGTTGCTGGAGAAAAGCGCACTCTTCAGTGAACAGGTTAAATAAGCGTTTTGCTGAACGTTGCCATCGTTGCAGATCCTGAGTGTTGACACCGTAGTTGCTGAACAACATAAAGGTATCATCAAGATATTCATCGATTTGCGAAATCAGCGCTTCATCTTCAACGTGCTTAATTTTGTAATTCATGGTGAAAGAGGCGATATGCTCGATCAAATCATTGAGCTGTAAATTGCTTTCAGAAGTGGGATCATTAACCCAGCCGTGATGGCTATCCGTTAATGTTGCCATGCTCTCGTCAAACAGACTCTCACACAGGTATTTAAGCTGGGCAATATCATGCCGTTTCGGTGAGTATTCGTCCATCTTTTTCCCCTCCATAGCTAGCACAGTTGCCGCAGGGCGGCGATATAGGGTAAAGCGGCCAGGAAGCGATTTATCAGGCAGTTATTAAACGGGATTCGTCAAATATAGTGTAAAACCATTAGTTCTACTCACCTCCATTACTAAATATTACAATTCATCGCTGGGGGAGGGCCGCTGATTGGCGATCACATCAAACTCAAGCGCACCGGGCTCAATATGAAAGCTGACCCGGTCGGAATGGCTAACGGTTTCATTTAGATCCTGGCAGGGACTAAATACATTCCAGTCAAAATCATAAAGTAACTTAAAACTATTCGGACCCTGCTTTTCAACAGAAATAATTTTCAGACTGCCTGGAACTAACCGGGCATTTTGAGAATACCACTGTAAATCGCCTACCAGCGCGGGTGATATTTTGAGAATATTCCGCTGAATAATCGCTGCTATTTTTTCGCAGTCGGTTTCGTCCTGCGCAATATCACATTCAATACGTGACAGCATAACTGATCCACTAATAACAGTTGATAAACCTATCATTGGTTTTCTGCAACCGCTTTGCAAGCCAGCCGCGAATGAAATTGTCTATTTCTGTCATTTGCCGACCCCTGACGCCGCAAAATTTGCCTTGCTGGCGGGATTTGCCTCATCCGTTGCCCGGATGACCGTTATTTTTTGATACACATTGCCCTCTGTTCACCGCAGCAGCATTCGTTAGAATGATTGTTATGTTATAACATTATAGGTATGGCGATGCAGCAGAGTGGGCTTTTGATGTCTCTGGCAGGACGGCTGACGGTGGCGATGATCCTCATTGCGTTACTGGCGGCAGCAATATGGTGGGGTGTCAGCGAATGATTGCGTTTAACGCGCTACAGGTGGGTTACCAGGGCAAGGAGGTGACGCCCGCAATAACCGGCCGGCTTGCGCCCGGCAGTATGACCGCTCTGGTGGGCGCAAACGGCAGCGGCAAATCAACGCTGCTGAAAACCATCGCTGGCTTATTACCGCCGGTGAAAGGCGAGTGCCGCTTGCAGGTGAGCCGCCGTGATACCGGCTGGCTGCCCCAGCGCAGCGAACTGGAAACCCGTTTTCCGCTGACGGTGTATGAACTGGTATCGATCGGCTGCTGGCCGCGCTGCGGCTGGTTTGGCGGCATCAACCGGGCGCTGCGTCAGGAGATCTGGCAGGCGCTGGACGCGGTGCAGATGCGTGATTATGCCGATGCGCAACCGGTCACCTTATCTGGCGGCCAGCTACAGCGGGTGTTGTTTGCCCGACTGATGTTGCAGCGCAGCCGGTTGTGGTTGCTGGACGAACCCTTTAACGGCATTGACAGCCAGACCGTCAGCTTACTGATGTCGATACTTGAGCGGCAGCAGCAGGCGGGGACCACCTTGCTGGTGGTACTGCACGATCGCCCGCTGGTCGCGCGCTACTTCAGCGACCTGCTGTCACTGGATGACGGCACCTTCACGCATCGTCCCGTCAGCCCTTTCCCGTTACAGGAGGTCGCGCCGTGACGCTGATTCAGCCTTTTCTTGAATTTGGTTTCATGCGGCGTGCGCTGGTGGCCTGTATCGCGCTGGCAATCAGCGCCACCCCGCTGGGTGTGTTTCTCTCGCTACGTCGCATGAGTCTGATTGGTGATGCGCTATCGCATGCCGTGTTACCCGGGGCCGCCATCGGTTACCTGATCTCCGGGCTGTCGCTGGTGGCGATGGGCATGGGCGGATTAATTGCCGGGCTGGCGGTGGCGCTGCTCTCCGGCGCGGTCAGTCGCTATACGCCGCTGAAAGAGGATGCCAGCTTCGCCGGTTTTTATCTTGGTTCGCTGGCGCTTGGCGTCACGCTGGTCTCACTGCGCGGTTCAAGCGTGGATCTGCTGCACGTACTGTTCGGATCGCTGCTGGCGGTTGATAACGGCGCGCTGCTGCTGGTCGGAGGCATCGCCGCCTTCACCCTGACCCTGCTGGCGATACTCTACCGGCCGCTGGTGATTGATGCTTTTGACAGTGACTTCCTGCGGGCGCAGGGCAGGTGGAATGCGCCGCTGGTACATGGCCTGTTTCTGATGCTGGTGGTGCTCAATCTGGTGGCGGGTTTCCAGGTGCTCGGCACCCTGATGTCGGTCGGCTTAATGATGCTGCCCGCCGCCAGCGCACGCTTCTGGAGTCGCCATCTCGCCGCCATGCTGGCGATTGCCATCCTGATGGCCGTGATCTCAGCTCTGGCTGGCCTGATATTCTCCTGGCACTTTTCACTGCCGGCCGGACCCGCCGTGGTGCTGAGTGCCGCGATGCTGTTTTTTGTTTCGATTCTGACAGGACCGTGCGGTGGTATTTTGCGCCGCCATTAAACTTAAAGGGGTATTGATGAAGAAATTACCGGTTAGTCTGGCGCTGGCTGCGCTATTTGTCGCGCCATTAGCGATGGCAAAAACGGTGGATGTGGTCGCCAGTTTTACCGTACTGGCGGACATCGTTAAACAGGTCGGCGGTGACCATGTGCGGGTTAAAAGCCTGGTCGGGCCGGATGGCGATCCGCATACCTTTGAACCGACGCCGCAGGACAGCCAGGCGCTGGCAAAAGCCGATCTGGTGTTTGTCAGCGGTTTAGGCCTGGAAGGGTGGATGGATCGGCTGGTCAGCGCGTCGGGTTATCGCGGCCAGCCGGTGGTGGCGTCAACCGGGATTACCACCCGTAGCATGGAAGAGGAGGGCAAAACCATCACTGACCCGCATGCCTGGAACAGTATGCAGAACGGCGTAATTTACGCCACTAACGTAATGAATGCGCTGGTAAAGGCGGACCCAGATGATGCTGCACAGATCCGTCAGCGCGGTGAAAACTATATTCAGCAGTTGCAGGCGCTGGACCGCTGGGCAAAAACGGCTTTCGACCGGGTGCCCGCCGAACGACGCAAGGTGCTGACCAGTCACGATGCGTTTGGCTATTTTGGCCAGCGATATGGCATTACATTCCTCGCACCGGTCGGTTTCTCCACCGAAGCGGAGGCCAGCGCCAGTGAGGTGGGAAGCCTGATCACCCAACTGAAGCAGCAGCATATCCAGCGTTACTTCATTGAGAATCAGACCGATCCGCGGCTGGTGAAGCAGATTGCCAGCGCGACCGGCGCACAGCCCGGCGGGGAGCTTTACCCTGAAGCGCTGTCGCCGGCGGCGGGTCCGGCGCCCACCTATGAAGCGGCATTCAGACATAACGTCAACGCGATGCTGAAAAGCATGCAATAAACATAAAAAAGGCCGGGCATGCCCGGCCAGTCATCACGACACAAACTAGCGTTTTTTCTTTCTTCCCTGTACCGCTTTGAAGCGCGGATTGGTTTTGCAAATCACGTAAATACGGCCTTTGCGACGCACCACTTTGCAATCCCGGTGGCGCTTTTTTGCTGAACGCAGCGAGCTTAATACCTGCATCGTCCTCTCCCTTACTTATGACCCAGGAAGCGACCAAAACGCTGGTTAAAGCGTGCGGTGCTGCCCTCTTTGGCGAAATCTTTCTGTTTACCGGTATAAAACACGTGCGAGGCTGACGAGACATCAAGCGTCACGTAAGGCAGGGTTTCGCCTTCGAATTCCACGGTACGGTCGGTGCGGATAGTCGAACCGATTTTGAACCAGACGTCAGCCGAAGTGTCGTGAAACACCACGTGGCGATACTCAGGATGAATAGCGGTTTTCATAATAATGCCTCTTTTGTAATGTTATAATATAACAATATTATGCGCCGGCTCTGTTGAGATTGCAACCACCGGGAAGAGCGGAGCTAAAAGTGAGGGCAGGGGAGCGCAGCGCAGCGCTGGCAGTCATACGCCTGGCAGAGTCAGCGCAACCCGTCAGTGAGGAAACGACAGCAGGCAGCAGAAAGACCAGCGCGATCCGTCAGTAAGGGAACGGCGGAAGAGAGCAGAAAGACCAGCGCAACCCGTCAGTGAGGAAACGACAGCAGGCAGCAGAAAGACCAGCGCAATCCGTCAGTGAAGGAACGACAGCAGGCAGCAGAAAGACCAGCGTGGCCGTCAGTAAAGAACAGCAGCATCATCGCGCCCGCCAGCGAGCAGCGACAGCCGCCATAAAAAAAGGCCGCTTGCGCGGCCTTTTATACTGTCAGTCAGATCTTAGTGAGTCTGGTTGTGTTCAACCGGATGACCTTTTTCGATCTCCGCTTTGTTCTTACCGAAGCGGCGACGCACCACCACGAAGAACACCGGAACGAAGAAGATAGCCAGCGCGGTTGCGGTAACCATACCGCCCATTACGCCGGTACCAACGGCGTTCTGCGCACCAGAACCGGCACCGGTACTGATCGCCAGCGGCAGTACCCCGAGAATGAACGCCAGTGACGTCATCAGGATAGGACGCAAACGCATACGACAGGCTTCCAGCGTCGCTTCAACCAGCCCTTTGCCCTCTTTTTCCATCAAATCTTTAGCAAATTCGACGATCAGAATGGCGTTCTTCGCCGAGAGGCCAATGGTTGTCAGTAACCCCACCACGAAGTAGACGTCGTTACTTAAACCACGCAGCGTGGTGAAGATCAGCGCACCGACTACCCCGAGCGGTACCACCAGCATCACGGAGAACGGAATCGACCAGCTCTCATACAACGCGGCGAGACAGAGGAAGACCACAATCAGCGAGATTGCGTACAGCGCCGGCGCCTGGTTGCCTGACAGACGTTCCTGATAAGACATCCCGGTCCAGTCATAACCGATACCGGCAGGCAGTTTCGACGCCAGCTCTTCCATCAGATCCATTGCCGCACCGGAGCTCTTACCAGGCGCAGCCTGTCCGAGGATCTCCATCGCCGGCAGACCGTTGTAACGCTCAAGACGCGGTGAACCGTACTGCCATTTCGCGGACGAGAAGGCCGAGAAGGGCACCATGGTTCCGCTGCCGTTGCGGACATACCATTTACCAATGTCGTCCGGCAGCATACGCGAGTCTGCCTGACCCATAACGTACACCTTCTTCACACGACCGCGGTCGATGAAGTCGTTGACGTAAGAGCCGCCCCACGAGGCCGCCAGCGTGGTATTGATATCGCTTAACGATACCCCCAGCGCCTGTGCTTTCTCCTGATCGACAATCAGCTTGTACTGCGGCGTATCTTCCAATCCGTTCGGACGGACGCCTACCAGAGTATCCGGATGCTGAGCAATCATGCCGAACAGCTGATTACGTGCCTGGGTTAACTTTTCGTGACCCAGGTTAGCCTGATCGATCAGTTCAAAGTCGAAGCCGGTGGCATTACCCAGTTCGATAATCGCTGGCAGGTTAAATGGAATCACCATCGCATCTTTGATCGCGCCCAGCGCCTGCATGGCACGGCCCGCAATCGCCGGTACCTTCAGGTCGCTACTGCTACGTTCATCCCACGGCTTCAGGCTGACGAAGGCGATACCGGTGTTCTGTCCACGACCGGCAAAGCCAAAGCCGTTAACGGTGAACACCGACTTAACCGAGTCCTTCTCTTTGGTCAGGAAGTAGTCGGTAACCTGGTCCAGCACTTTCTGAGTACGTTCCTGGGTCGCGCCAGCAGGCAACTGCGCCTGTGCCAGCAGCAGGCCCTGGTCCTCTTCAGGTAAGAATGAAGAAGGTAAACGCAGGAACAGAAATGCCATGCCGACCACAATGACCAGATAGATCACCAGATAACGGCCAGTGCTGCGAATGATGTGGCCAACGCTGTCGACGTAATGGTTGGTGCTCTTGTCGAACAGACGGTTAAACCAGCCGAAGAAACCGGTGGTTTTACCGTGATCGCCTTTTTTCACCGGCTTCAGCAGGGTGGCACAGAGTGCTGGCGTCAGGATCAACGCCACCAGTACTGACAGCGCCATCGCCGAAACGATAGTGATGGAGAACTGACGATAGATAACCCCGGTCGATCCGCCAAAGAAGGCCATCGGGATAAATACCGCCGACAGCACCAGGGCGATACCAACCAGCGCACCCTGAATCTGCTCCATCGAACGTCGGGTCGCTTCTTTTGGCGGTAATCCCTCTTCCGCCATCACACGCTCAACGTTCTCGACCACCACGATGGCGTCATCCACCAACAGACCGATGGCCAGCACCATCCCGAACATCGTCAGGGTGTTGATCGAATAACCAAAGGCGCTGATAACCGCAAAGGTCCCTAACAGTACCACCGGCACGGCAATCGTTGGGATCAGCGTGGCGCGGAAGTTCTGCAGGAACAGATACATCACCAGGAACACCAGCACGATCGCTTCTAACAGCGTTTTCACCACTTCGAAGATAGAGATCTTAACGAATGGCGTGGTGTCGTACGGATAAACCACTTTCAGGCCAGCCGGGAAGGAGGACTGCAGTTTTCCCAGCTCCGCTTTCACCGCATTTGCGGTATCCAGCGCATTGGCGCCGGTAGCCAGTTTAATACCGATACCGGAGGCCGGTTTGCCGTTATAACGGGCGATGATCTCGTAGTTTTCAGCACCGAGTTCAATTTTCGCCACGTCACGCAGACGCACCTGCGAGCCATCCTCATTCACTTTGAGCAGGATTTTGCCGAACTCATCGGTAGAGGTCAGACGGGTCTGCGCAATGATTGAGGCGTTCAGCTGCTGGCCCGGCACCGGCGGCGTACCGCCTAACTGACCGGCAGCAACCTGGGCGTTCTGAGTATTCAGCGCGCTGATGACGTCAACCGGCGTCAGGTTGTAGTTATTCAGCTTGTGCGGATCCATCCAGATACGCATCGCATACTGCGCACCAAACACCTGAGTATCACCGACGCCAGGCGTACGGCTCAGCGGGTCTTTGATGTTAGATGAAACAAAGTCAGAAATATCATTCTGAGTCATGTTGTCATCGTCACTGATGAAGCCGGCGACCATCAGGAAGCTGCTGGAGGATTTTTTAACCTGAATCCCCTGCTGTTGCACTTCCTGCGGCAGCAGCGGCATCGCCAGTTGCAGTTTGTTCTGCACCTGAACCTGCGCGATATCCGCATCGGTACCTGACTCAAACGAAATGGTCAGCGTCAGCGTACCGGATGAGTCACTGCTCGAGGACATATACATCAGTCCATCGATACCGTTCATGTTTTGTTCGATGACCTGGGTCACCGAATCCTGCAGTGTTTTCGCATCCGCACCTGGGTAGGTGGCCTGAATCTCAATCGCCGGCGGCGCAACATTGGGATATTGCTCGATCGGAAGTTTGAGAATCGATAGCGCACCAGCCAACATGATGATGATGGCGAGCACCCACGCAAAGATGGGGCGATCGATAAAGAACTTAGCCATGAATCAACGGCTCCTGTTATGACGATGACTTATCAGATGGCGACTTTGAATCGGGTGCAGCTTTAGCATCGTCTGAGACTTCTTGTGGGGTGACCTGCGCGCCAGGTTTAGCACGTTGCAGACCAGTACTGATCACACGTTCACCCGCTTTCACGCCGTCGGTCACTAACCACTTATCGCCAATCGCTTGTGCGGCCGTAACGGTACGCGCTTCCACTTTATTGTCTGCACCGACCACCATCACGGTCGCCTGACCGGTTGGGGTACGGGTTACCGCCTGTTGCGGAACCAGCAGCGCATTAGGGTTGGTGCCTTCATCCAGACGCGCACGCACGAACATGCCCGGTAACAGCGCATGGTTCGGGTTCGGGAAGATAGCGCGCAGGGTGATAGAGCCGGTGGTTTCATCGACGGTGACGTCAGAGAATTCCAGCGTACCTGGCTGAGAGTAAGTGCTGCCGTTTTGCATCAGCAGCGTCACATTGGCTTTACCGTCGTTCTGCTTCAGCTGACCGGATTCCAGTTCGGAACGTAAGCGCATGAAATCTTCGCTCGACTGGGTAACGTCAACGTACATCGGGTCAAGTTGCTGCACGGTGGCCAGCGCGGTGGTTTGCGCGCTCTGCACCAGGGCACCTTCGGTGACCGATGATTTGCCGATGCGACCACTGATCGGCGAGGTGACTTTGGTATAAGCCAGATTGATACGGGCGGTTTCGACGTTAGCCTTAGCCACCTGAACCGCAGCATCGTTCTGCGCGGCCGTAGCGACGGCGGTGTCATAGTCCTGCTGACTGATATATTTGGTGCCAAGCAGCGGCTTGTAACGTTTAACGGTCAGCTGAGCGATGCGGGCATTAGCTTCTGCCTGCACCAGATCGCCTTTCGCACTGTCATAAGCGGCCTGATAGGTAGCAGGATCGATCTGATAAAGCGACTGACCCGCTTTGACATCGCTGCCTTCAATAAAATTACGCTTCAGAATGATACCGGAAACCTGAGGACGCACTTCGGCCACGCGATATGCAGAGGTACGGCCAGGCAATTCGGTGGAAATTTTCAGTGGCTCGGTTTTTAACGTGACTACGCCCACTTCTGGCGCCTGTTGTTGGGCGGCTTGTTCGGATTTATTGTTATCACATCCTGTTAACAAAAAGCTGCCTGATAGCATCAGGACGGCCGCCAGAGGCGATAATCCTCTGATTTTATTCATAAATAAACCTCTAGTGTCCGATATCAATTGATCAATGGATCACAATCCGAAGAACCCATTGCTGCGTCAAATCGCGGGTCATGCTATGGTACATACATTCACAAATGTATGTAAACTTACCCGTTTGTAAAAAAAGTCCCTTATGGCACGAAAAACCAAAGCGCAAGCACTTGAAACGCGGCACCAAATTCTTGATGCCGCCATTGTCCTGTTCTCGCAACAGGGCGTTTCTGCCACTTCACTGGCGGATATTGCTTCGGCGGCCAGCGTCACGCGGGGGGCCATCTACTGGCATTTCAAAAATAAAGCCGATGTTCTGCATGAAATCTGGCTTCGTTGTGATGCCGGGCTGGATGACGTGGAACTTGAGTATCAAACAAAATACCCGGGCGATCCACTTTCTGTTTTACGCGCCATGTTGGTCTATATCTTTGACGCGACAGCAAACGATCCACAACGCCGCGCTCTGATGGAGATCATTTTCCATAAATGCGAATTTGTTGGCGAAATGGCGTCGCTGAAGAATATCCAGCAAAGCTTACTGCTCGAATGCTACGACAAAATTGAAGATATTCTGCGTCAGTGTATCGAAGCGGAACAGCTTCCCGGCAGCCTTAATACCCGTCAGGCCGCGCTGATTATGCGCGGTTACGTTAACGGCATGATGGAAAGTTGGTTATTTACGCCCGAAAGCTTTGATTTAGCCGGCGACGCGCCGGCGCTGGTCGACGCTTTTATCGATATGCTGCGTCTTAGCCCGACCCTGACCGCTCGCGCCTAAACCGGCGGCTGACGATCGCGTTTATTTTCGAAATCGCGCTGCACCATCGCCAGCGCGGATAATACCGTCTCCACCGGCAGCTGGTGCTCTTCCAGCAACTGAATTAAATCGACCGCCAGTTTAACGTCATCCGGGGCATTCTCCAGCGACATCTCTCCTCCTATATACGTAATTTTGCTGCCACCAGCAGCATTAATAGTGAACCGGCAATCGCCATAGCTAAAGCGCCCATATGCAGCGTCGCCAGGCTACCCAATTCAAAATAGCTGGCAATATAGCCGCCAATCAGTGCGCCAATCATCGACAGCGTCAGGGTCGCGAACAGGCCGCCGGGTCGGCCCGGCATCACAATGCGCTTAAGCAACCCTAACAGCAATCCGCTGAGTAGCCAGATGAATAAACCCATTATTCTCCTCCGTACCGAACCCTATCGAGTATAGAAGCGCTTTTTTACCGCTGCGCTTTATTCCTCTTGCTGGTCGCCGCGCAGCGATAATGCCCACTCTACCGAACGAATCGCCTGCCGGCAGCGTGCCAGACGGCCTTCTAACGTCTCAAGATCGTGTTTCAGCTGGTGCTGAACCGCCAGGGTTTCCGCCAGCGCCAGCCGCTGTTCGCGCTGATCGATCATCGCCAGCAGGCGCCGCTCATATTCACGATACTCCTGATACTTCGAGACACGTGGGTTGCTCAGCGGCTTTTCCCGGCGGGTGCGCAGCTGCTGCGTGCTGGCTTCCCGTTGCAGCGCGGCAATTTGATCGACCAGCCGCTCAGCCAGCCAGGCGCTGCGGTCCGGATCGCCGGCGCTGTCGCACAGCCGGGTAAAGTTCTGTTCCACCTCCGCCAGATAATCGGCGAGGCGGGTGCCTTTGCTGCGAAACAGCTGGCTGTCGAAGCGGGGAAGCCGGCACTGTCCGTCGGGATGGGTCGCAATATCCTGACGCAGCGTAATAAGGAGATGTTGCAGACGCTGTTGTGTGGTGATCAGGCTCATGGCGTCAGGCTCAGTTGTGCTAACGTAAGGGGATCAGGAAAGAGTTGGGCGGCATTCATGCAACGCATTGTGTTATTAACCCTCGGCTGGCTGGCAGTTGTGCTGGGAACCCTGGGCATTGTATTACCATTATTACCCACCACGCCATTTATGCTATTGGCCGCCTGGTGCTTTGCCCGCTCCTCGCCGCGCTTTCATCACTGGCTGCTGTGGCGCTCGCCGTTTGGCCGTTACCTGCGCCACTGGCAGCAGCATCGTGCTATGCCGCCTGGGGCGAAAGGGCGGGCTATCTGCCTGATTGTGGTGACCTTTGCGATTTCCATCGTGCTGGTCTCGCTCTGGTGGGTGCGGATTATGCTGCTGCTGATGCTGGCGGCACTGTTGCTGTTTATGTGGCGGATACCGGTGGTGGCAGAAACAGCGGACGCGCCGCCGCCGCCGCGATAAAGTTGCAATTATCCGGTCATTTGCTTAGATTTGGGCGTCTTCGTGCGTGGCTTCCCTTTGTGAATTGACTTCCGCTGAGCCTTTTACCAGGTATTGGCGCTATTGAAGCTGCGCGAAACAGAATTTTTTACCAGGCGTATCATTATGACCGACATTGCGCAGCAGCTTGAATTCATTAAAAACAGCATTAAAAGCATCCCTGATTATCCCAAGCCGGGCATCCTGTTCCGTGATGTCACCAGCCTGCTGGAAGATCCTAAAGCCTATGCCGCCGCTATCGCGCTGCTGGTGGAGCGCTACCGTGACAAAGGCATCACCAAAGTGGTGGGCACTGAAGCACGTGGTTTCCTGTTCGGCGCGCCGGTGGCGTTAGGCCTGGGCGTAGGTTTTGTTCCGGTGCGTAAGCCAGGCAAGCTGCCGCGTGAAACGTACAGCGAATCTTACGAGCTGGAGTACGGCACCGATCGGCTGGAACTGCATAAAGATGCGATTCAGCCTGGTGACGTGGTGCTGGTGGTGGACGATCTGCTGGCAACCGGCGGCACCATTGAAGCGACCGTTAAGCTGATTCGTCGCGCAGGCGGCGAAGTCCGGGATGCCGCGTTCATTATCAACCTGTTCGATCTGACCGGTGAAACGCGCCTGAAAGCCCTTGGCGTTGAGAGCTACAGCCTGGTCAATTTCCCCGGCCATTAAGCCATTTTTCGGCCTTGCCAGGCGGCAGGGTCGTCACGCCTTCTCGTTCAAGATAACGAGTGCCAGGCAAAAGCGTAGCTGTTAGACTACTGCAATCCTGTACAGGGGTTGCAGAGCGTCTGCGCTCACCTTTTCCATCCAACTTCGTCGAATCCACATGAGCTATCAGGTACTTGCGCGAAAATGGCGTCCCCAGGCTTTTGCTGATGTTGTCGGTCAGGAACACGTTCTGACGGCGCTGGCGAATGGATTGTCTCTGGGACGTATCCACCATGCTTATCTCTTCTCCGGCACACGCGGCGTAGGGAAAACCACCATTGCGCGTCTGCTGGCCAAGGGCCTTAACTGCGAAACCGGTATCACCGCCACGCCATGTGGCCAGTGTGATAATTGCCGGGAGATTGAGCAGGGCCGTTTTGTCGATCTGATTGAGATCGATGCCGCGTCGCGTACAAAAGTCGAAGACACCCGCGATCTGCTCGATAACGTGCAGTACGCACCGGCGCGCGGCCGCTTCAAAGTCTATCTGATTGATGAAGTGCACATGCTGTCGCGTCACAGCTTCAATGCGCTGTTGAAGACGCTGGAAGAACCACCATCACACGTTAAATTCCTGCTGGCGACCACCGATCCGCAGAAGCTGCCGGTGACTATCCTGTCTCGCTGCCTGCAGTTTCATCTCAAAGCGCTGGATGTCGATCAGATCCGACAGCAGCTTGAGCATGTTCTGCAGCAGGAGCACATCGACAGCGAAACGCGGGCGCTGCAATTGCTGGCGCGCGCGGCTGACGGCAGCATGCGTGATGCGCTGAGTCTGACCGACCAGGCGATTGCGATGGGGCAGGGCGCAGTGACCAGCACCACGGTCAGCGCCATGCTCGGCACGCTGGATGACGAACAGCCGCTCGGCCTGCTGGAAGCGCTGGTTGACGGCGATGGTCAGCAGGTGATGTCGCTGCTGAGTCAGGCCGCATCGCGCGGTGTGGAGTGGGAAGCGCTGCTGGTTGAAATGCTGCGCTTACTGCACCAGATTGCCATGGTGCAGCTGTTGCCAGCCTCGCTGAATGACGACGACGAAAGTAACGCGCTCAGGCTGCGTGAACTGGCACGCGTGGTGCCGCCAGCCGATCTGCAGCTCTACTATCAGACCTTGCTGATGGGCCGTAAAGATCTGCCGATTGCGCCAGATCGCCGGATGGGCGTTGAGATGACGCTGCTGCGGGCGCTGGCCTTCCACCCTAAAGCCGCAGTGGCGGAACCGATTGCCCGGCCGACGTTAACGCAACAGTCGGCCCCGGTCGCGCCGGTGGAACACGCGTCGTCGCAGGGAATGGCACCCTCGGCTC
>MIEI01000037.1 GCA_002095305.1 Pantoea brenneri | reverse complement strand
GAACGCACCGTCATGGTCGGTTCGAGGCGGTAGGTCCCGGCTTTGAAAGTCGCCAGTTCGGGTTCTACCTTCAGTAACGCGCCAAACCAGATGCTGTGCGGAATGATGTTCTGACTTTCTAACTGCGCTTCAAGCGCCACCCGGCCAGTACCGGCGGGCAGCGTGTAGATCGTTTCCTGGTGCAGGGTTAACGGGGTGGACGCGAACTGTTTTATCTGCCAGTAACTTAAGGCAGCCGCGACACCCACTATCGCCACAATGCTGGCGAGAATTTTTTTACTTCGGCTCATGATGCATCCATTATCTTTTTACAGCTTGCGTGCAACTGATTAAACAGCGTGCGTTGAGTAAAGTTCACCGCCTCCAGCTGTCGTACCGGTAAAACCGGCATCAGGGCGTTACATATCACGATTTCATCGGCAGCCAGCAACGCGTCAGGTTCACACTGAACAACCCGGCAAGCCTGCCCTGCAGCGGCGAGCTGTGCCATCAGACTGCGTCGCATAATGCCATCGACGCCCGCCCAGCGCAGGTCAGGGGTAAAAATCTCCGAGCCCCGGCGCCAGAATAAATTGGCCGCACAGCATTCCACCACCCAACCTTCAGTGTCAAGCACCAGCGCTTCGTCGGCGTCTGTCTGGTCAAGATGAGCCCGGATCATCACCTGTTCCAGCCGGTTGAGATGCTTCAGACCGGCAAACTGCGGATTGCGCGCCAGCCGAATCGGGCTGAGAGCCAGCGACGCGCCGCGCTGCTGTAAGTCAGCATAATGTTGCGGCCACGCTGCCAGCGAGACGATACGCGTCGGCTCACCTCCCCCTTTCCGGCTGTAACCGCGTCCGCCGCTGCCGGCGCTGAGTATTACTTTCAGCACAGCCTGCCTCTGATCCCGGGCTGCCTGACGCATTTCATTTTCCAGCTGCAGCCAGTCGATGCCGTTGATTAACAGCCGCTCACAGCCCTCTCTGAGACGCTGAATGTGGCGTTCCAGTAACAGGATCTTGCCCTGCTGCACCGCCGCGGTGGTAAAGCAGCCATCCCCGAACTGCAGTCCGCGATCGCTGGCCGCCAGAGTTGATTGTTCGATGCCGTTAATCCACATGGTTATCTCCGGTTGGGCAGCGATCGGCTGCGCCGATGCTGACTGTTTTGAATTATCAGGATAAAAAAAGGCCCGCATCGCGGGCCTTTTTAGCAATCAACTGCGATTACACTTTACGGAAAATCAATGATCCGTTGGTGCCACCGAAGCCGAAGGAGTTACACAAGGTGTACTCCAGTCCGGAAACCTGACGCGCGGTATGCGGCACGAAATCGAGATCGCAGCCTTCATCCGGGTTGTCGAGGTTAATGGTCGGCGGTACCGCCTGGTCACGCAGAGCCAGAATCGAGTAGATCGATTCAACGGCACCCGCAGCACCCAGCAAATGCCCGGTCATCGATTTGGTTGAGCTCACCATTACCGTACTGGCTGCTGCCCCGAATACCGATTTCACTGCACGTGTTTCCGCTTTGTCACCGGCTGGCGTCGAGGTGCCGTGCGCGTTGACATAGCCGATTTGCTCTGGCGTAAGCTGAGCATCACGCAGCGCATTGATCATCGCTGCTGCTGCGCCCGAGCCATCTTCCGGCGGAGAGGTCATGTGGTAAGCATCGCTGCTCATACCAAAGCCGACAATTTCCGCATAGATTTTCGCGCCGCGCTGCTTAGCATGTTCGTACTCTTCGAGTACTACAATACCGGCACCGTCACCCAGCACAAAACCGTCACGATCTTTATCCCATGGGCGGCTTGCTGCCTGTGGGTTGTCGTTACGGGTGGAGAGTGCACGTGCTGCGCCAAATCCGCCAACGCCTAATGGCGTACTGGCTTTTTCAGCACCGCCTGCCAGCATCACGTCAGCATCGTTATAGGCGATGATACGTGCGGCGTGGCCGATATTGTGCACGCCAGAGGTACAGGCAGTCGCAATAGAGATGCTCGGACCTTTCAGGCCGTACATGATAGTGAGATGACCCGCCACCATGTTTACGATAGTCGAAGGCACAAAGAACGGGCTGATTTTACGCGGGCCACCGTTTACCAATGAAGTATGATTGTCTTCAATCAGACCTAAACCACCGATGCCGGAACCAATCGCTGCGCCCATACGACCTGCATTTTCTTCGGTCACAACCAGACCGCTATCCTGCATAGCCTGCATGCCGGCAACAATGCCGTATTGGATGAAGTCATCCATCTTGCGCTGATCTTTGCGCGAGATGTAGTCATCACAATTAAAACCTCTTACCAGACCTGCAAAACGGGTTGCATAGGCACTGGTATCAAAATGGTCGATCAGGTTAATGCCGCTCTGACCGGCAAGGAGAGCACTCCAGGTAGACTCTACGGTATTGCCGACAGGAGACAACATGCCAAGACCGGTCACAACTACACGACGCTTAGACACGTTCGTCCTCCAGGGAGGGGAAATAGGGAACTATGTGGGACAAACATAAAAATCAGGCGGTCGAGCGACCGCCTGAAGATATTCATTAGCCTTTGTGGCTATTGATGTAGTCGATCGCTGCCTGAACGGTAGTGATTTTCTCAGCTTCTTCGTCTGGAATTTCAGTATCAAACTCTTCTTCCAGAGCCATTACCAGCTCAACGGTATCAAGAGAATCGGCACCCAGGTCTTCTACGAAAGATGCAGAGTTGGTCACTTCTTCCTCTTTCACACCCAGCTGCTCACTGATGATTTTCTTAACGCGTTGTTCGATATCGCTCATACTATTTAATTTCCTATCAAAACTCGCTTACGCGATGGTTTTCGTAGTGTATAAAATGGTGAAAAAGATGCAACAAAATCCCGGCTGGTCGAACCACGATTTTACGCTATTTTGCGGTTTTAGCCGCAAATAATGCAAATGTTTTCGTGATTTATCAGACCATGTACATGCCGCCATTGACGTGCAGCGTTTCACCTGTGATGTAGGCTGCTTCGTCAGAGGCTAAGAATGCCACAGCATTGGCGATTTCTTGCGCTTCGCCTAAGCGACCCGCAGGTACTTCCGCCAAAATACCAGAACGTTGATCTTCGTTCAGTGCCCGCGTCATGTCTGTCTCAATAAAACCTGGAGCCACGACGTTGACGGTAATGCCACGTGACGCGATTTCGCGCGCCAGTGATTTGCTAAAGCCAATTAAACCCGCTTTTGCTGCCGCGTAGTTTGCCTGGCCCGCGTTACCCATGGTTCCAACAACGGAACCGATGGTGATGATACGGCCCACGCGCTTTTTCATCATGGCACGCAATACCGCCTTAGAAAGGCGGAAGACAGAAGTGAGGTTGGTATCGAGGATATCCTGCCACTCATCGTCCTTCATGCGCATGAGGAGATTATCACGCGTAATGCCTGCATTATTGACTAAAATATCCACTTCGCCAAATTCTGCGCGAATATTCTCTAAAACACTGTCGATCGATGCAGCGTCAGTCACGTTCAGTAACAGGCCTTTACCCTTGTCGCCAAGGTAAGCACTGATGGCGTCAGCGCCATTCTGGCTGGTCGCGGTACCTACAACTTTAGCGCCTTTTGCCGCCAGCGTCTCCGCAATCGCACGACCAATGCCGCGACTCGCGCCGGTTACCAGCGCAACTTTACCTTCAAAGCTCATGATTTTCCTCTTATTCCTTTCCGAGTGCAGCCGTCAGTGATGCACTATCGTTGACGGCAGCCGCTGTCAGGCTATCCACAATGCGTTTGGTCAGACCGGTCAGCACTTTGCCTGGACCGATCTCCAGCAGTTGGGTCACACCCTGTGCCGCCATCGCTTCCACGCTTTCGGTCCAGCGAACCGGACTGTAGAGCTGGCGCACCAGCGCATGGCGAATCGCGCCAGCGTCAGTTTCGGCTTTGACATCGACGTTATTGATCACCGGCACCGCAGGCGTATTGAAGGTGATGGACTCCAGCGCCACGGCCAGTTTGTCCGCCGCTGGCTTCATCAGCGCGCAGTGAGACGGCACGCTGACCGGTAACGGCAGCGCACGCTTAGCTCCGGCAGCCTTACAGGCTGCGCCGGCACGCTCTACCGCTTCTTTGTTACCCGCGATGACCACCTGGCCTGGCGAGTTAAAGTTAACCGGCGAGACGACCTGACCTTGCGCACTCTCTTCACAGGCTTTGCGGATTGATGCGTCATCCAGGCCAATAATCGCCTGCATTGCGCCAGTACCTTCCGGCACGGCTTCCTGCATCAGTTTGCCACGCAGCTCAACCAGCTTGATCGCATCGGCAAAATCCAGCACGCCAGCACATACCAGCGCGGAATATTCACCCAGGCTATGACCGGCCATCATTGACGGCTGCTCACCGCCCTGCTGCCGCCAGACACGGTAAATAGCGACCGAGGCGGCTAACAGCGCTGGCTGGGTCTGCCACGTTTTGTTCAACTCTTCAGCCGGCCCCTGGCTGACTAACTGCCATAAGTCATATCCCAGTACCGCAGAGGCTTCACGGAAAGTCTCTTCCACCTGCGGATAGGTAGCGGCTAAATCAGCCAGCATACCGACCGTCTGTGAACCCTGGCCTGGGAAAACAAAAGCAAATTGCGTCATCTTACGTTCCTGTCAATCAAAAGCGAACCAGTGCAGAACCCCAGGTGAATCCACCACCAAAGGCTTCCAGCAAAATAAGGTGTCCGGGTTTGATGCGGCCATCACGGACCGCTTCATCCAGTGCGCTTGGCACCGATGCGGCAGAGGTATTGCCGTGGCGATCAAGGGTAACCACTACTTTATCCATGGTCATACCCAGTTTCTTCGCCGTCGCGCTGATAATGCGCAGGTTGGCCTGATGCGGTACCAGCCAGTCCAGCATTTCGCGGTCGAGATTATTGGCCTGCAGCGTCTCATCAACGATGTGCGCCAGCTCGGTGACCGCAACTTTGAAGACTTCGTTGCCAGCCATGGTGACGTAGGCGGGTTGGTCCTGATGCGCGCGATCCTGATAAGGCAGGGTCAGCAACTGGGCGTAGCGGCCATCGGCGTGCAGGTGGGTCGAAATAATCCCCTGCTCTTCACTCTGGCCAAGTACTACCGCGCCGGCGCCATCGCCGAACAGAATAATGGTGCCACGATCTTCCGGGTCCAGCGCACGTGCCAGCACGTCAGCACCAATCACCAGCGCATGCTTAACCGCGCCATTTTTGATGTACTGATCGGCCACGCTCAGGGCGTAAGTAAAGCCCGCACAGGCGGCAGCAAGGTCAAACGCCGCGCAGTCTTTGATCTCCAGCATTTGCTGGATCATGCAGGCGGAGCTGGGGAAGGCATGGCTGGAAGAGGTTGTGGCGACAATAATCAGCCCAACATCGTTCGCCTCAATGCCGGCCATTTCGAGGGCGCGTTGAGCCGCGCTGAATCCCATGGTGGCGACCGTTTCATCAGGCGCAGCAATACGGCGCTCACGGATGCCGGTGCGGGTGACAATCCACTCGTCCGACGTCTCCACCATTTTTTCCAGATCGGCATTGGTGCGAACCTGGCTAGGCAAATAACTGCCCGTACCGATAATTTTGGTATACATCTAGGCTTTGTCACTCCTGGCTAATACAGCATCAAGGCGCGCAGCAATTCGTTCGGGAACCTGCTGCCGCACCGCCTGCTCTGCCTGTTCTATCGCCACGGTGAAAGCATGTTGACTTGCTGCACCGTGACTTTTGATCACTGTCCCGCGCAATCCTAACAGACAAGCGCCATTGTACTGGTCAGGGTTGAGATGCCCGAAACGCTTCGCCAGTCGTTTCTGGATCCAGCGTCCCAGCAATCTCAGCCACCATGACCGTTTTTTGCCTTCCCCCGACGACTTCAGCAGGGAAAGGAACATTCTTACCACGCCTTCCATGGTCTTCAGCGTGACATTACCGACAAACCCGTCACAGACCATCACATCCGTTTTACCGGTGAGTAGCTCATTACCTTCAAGGTAACCAATATAGTTGATCTGCGGTGATTCTCGCAGGATTACCGCTGCGTCGCGAATGGTTTCCAGCCCTTTGGTCTCTTCATGACCAATATTGAGCAGCGCGACACGCGGCCGGGCAATGCCGAGCACATGTTCCGCCATCACCGATCCCATCACCGCAAATTGCACCAGCATCGCACTGTCTGAGCCGACGTTAGCCCCCAGATCCAGCACCACGGTTTTACCCTGCTGCTGATGCGGTAAAACGGACATTAACGCCGGACGTTTAATGCCATCCAGCGGCTTTAATATCAGCGTGGCCAGTCCCATCAGGCACCGGTATTGCCTGCGCTTACGCAGGCCTGCGCACGTCCCTCTTTGACCATCTCCAGCGCCACACGCATTGAGCTGCCGCGACTGTTTCGAATAGCCTGAGCGGGTCGCGCATCACTTGCAATAACCGATTCGGCAGGAATGACCTGCAAACGCCCCAGTAAGGAGGAATCCGCTTTGGCAAGCAATGGCGTGAGAATGTCGGGATTTCCGACCAGAAGAAGGAATAGCTGCGAATGAGAGGCCAGTGCCTGCAATGCTGCAGGCACTGTCACGCAAGGACCGAAGTCCCCGCCCATGGCATCAATAGCCAGGGTCAAACGTGTCAAGGTATCGCCTTGCTAAGCAAGAAACTTACTTAACGATAACCTTGCGACCGCGGTAGTAACCATCCGCAGTAATGTGGTGACGCAGATGAGTTTCGCCAGAAACTTTATCTACTGACAGAGCAGCAGTGGTCAGCGCATCGTGCGAACGACGCATACCACGCTTAGAACGGGTGGGTTTATTCTGTTGTACGGCCATGGACCTTACTCCTATTACTTACGCTTTAAACTGGCTAATACGGCAAATGGATTTGGTTTCTCCGCCTCTGCAGGCAGTTTGCCAAAGACCATGTCCGCCTCGGACACTTCACAGTGTTCAGAATCATGTACCGGAACGACCGGCAGCGCGAGAATGATTTCGTCCTCGACGACTGCCAGCAGATCGATCTCACCAAACTCGTTGACATCGATCGGCTCGTACGCTTCCGGCAATGCCTCGGCCTGCTCTTCAGAAGAGACAGGACTGAAGCAATAACTTACGTGTACGTGATGAGGAAAGGTCTGGTTGCAGCGCTGACAACGCAACGTCACTTGTACTTCAGCTGTACCCGTCAGTACCGCCAGACGTTGACTGTCAACCGCAAACGACATGGCACAATCCACATCACTGTCCACACTAACCACTGACTCGGCCACGCGCTCCACCTGTGCAGATGTGTAGACACCTTGATAATCAAGGCGTTTTTGAGCGGTGCGGACGGGGTCCAGTGTTAGGGGTAATTTTACCTTTTGCATAGGGCGCGCATATTAACTTTGTAATGTCATAGAGTCAAAGAAAAAGGCCGTTAAACAGCATCTTTCAACCACTATTCGCATCCAGTGCGGCGCACAGTTTAAAATGACTGTCACCAATTCGCTATCACTATTGAAAAAAAATGACCACATCGATTCTTTTAGCCTCAACCTCGCCCTTTCGCCAGGCATTATTGCAAAAGCTGGGCCTGCCCTTTATCACCGCCGCGCCCGAGGTGGATGAAGCCCCGTTGCCCGGCGAAACCGCGTCAGCGCTGGTGACACGCCTTGCGATAGCAAAAGCGCAGGCGCTGGCGCAGGCCTTTCCCGATCACTGGATCATCGGTTCCGATCAGGTCTGCGTGCTGGATGGGGTAATTACCGGTAAACCGCACAGCGTGGAGAACGCCCGGGCGCAGTTACGCGCCGCCAGCGGTAACCGCATCACCTTTTACACCGGCCTGGCGCTCTATCATCCTGCCAGTCAGCAACTGATGCACTGCTGCGAACCGTTTGTGGTGCATTTCCGTGAAATAACCGACGCGGAGATTGCGGCTTATATAGAGAAGGAACAGCCGCTGAACTGCGCCGGCAGTTTCAAAAGTGAGGGACTGGGGATTTGTCTGTTTGAGCGGCTGGAAGGACGGATCCCAACACGCTGGTGGGACTGCCGCTGATCGCGCTGAACGGCATGTTACGGCAAGCCGGCATCAATCCGCTGTCGGACTGATGCCGGGATAATTATGCTTTCAGCTGGCGTAGCCTGATCAGACACTGCTTCAGGCCGTCATCCAGCGGCGCTTCCACCCGCATCACTTCGCCGGTGCCAGGATGGGTAAAGGTCAGCGCCGCGGCGTGCAGGAACAGCCGCTTTAAGCCGGTTGAGGCTAACTGGCTATCAAACTCACGTTCGCCGTAGCGATCGTCGAAGGCGATTGGATGACCCGCATGCAGGGTATGAACGCGAATCTGATGAGTACGACCGGTTACCGGGCTGGCTTTCACCAGCGTAGCAAAGGCAAAACGCTCCTCAACCTTAAAGCGGGTTTCAGAAGGCTTACCTTCACTACTGACGCGCACAATACGTTCGCCGCTCTGCAGAATATTCTTCAGTAACGGCGCCTGCACCACTTTCAGATGTGAAGGCCAGTTACCGCGCACCAGCGCCAGGTAATCTTTCTGCATCCCTTTTTCGCGCAGCTGTTCGTGCAGGGAACGCAGCGCTGAGCGCTTCTTCGCCACCAGTAAAATGCCGGAGGTATCACGATCCAGTCGATGCACCAGCTCCAGGAAGCGGGCTTCGGGCCGCAACGCACGTAATCCTTCGATCACCCCGAAGCTCAGCCCGCTGCCGCCGTGTACCGCGGTGCCTGACGGCTTATTCATCACCAGCAGGGATTCATCTTCATACAGGATGGCGTCAGCCAGCGAGGCGACTTTGGCCAGCTTAGGCGACACCGCATCTTCATCACGCTCCGCCACCCGCACCGGCGGAATACGGACCTCATCGCCCGCCTCCAGCTTATACTCCGGCTTGACGCGTTTTTTATTCACCCGCACCTCGCCTTTACGTACGATGCGATAAATCATGCTTTTTGGCACACCTTTCAGTTGGGTGCGCAAAAAGTTATCAATTCGTTGTCCGGCATTTTCAGCCGTGATGGCGACAAGTTGTACGCCCGGATTCTCTGTTTTCATGGCGGCGATTCTAAATAGTGTCCCCTGATAGCGCCACCCCTTTTTCTGTGCTTAACTCTGGGGTTAGTGTCGCGATAAGCGCTTCGGCTGCTGGCTTTTTCAGCAACCGGATGTTTTCCCCGACACCGTATAGCGTTAAATGTAAAGAAACTTCACAAGCTGGCTAAAGTCGCCTTGCTATATGAAGGTTAGCAATGGAATAATGCTTAAGTTTCTTACCTGAAGGGTTTCAGGGCAGAAAAAGAGCGAAATTGTCATTTTGCCGGATCGAGCAGACACGCAGCAATGGCGTAAGACGTAATGCGAAATCAGGCACTTAGCGGGCTGCGGGTTGCGGCCTGGACAGCAGTATGGAGTGCACGGGTTTTTTATTTGTCTCAGGCATTTCCACTATCTGGTGCTGTTTTCCCTTATGAAAAACAGGCCACCGACGTTATTTGCGCCCCTCGCGCGGTCGACAGCCGTGAGGTTGACGACATTGCACTAAGTCACGGGGCCATCGGTTGATACTCGTCCAGGGTAACTATGCCCGCAGCTGTAATCACTCATGAAAGAATAACGAGTAAGTCACGATGAAAAGAATGTTAATAAACGCAACTCAGCAGGAGGAGTTGCGCGTTGCCCTGGTTGACGGTCAGCGTCTGTACGATCTGGATATCGAAAGCCCAGGACACGAACAGAAAAAAGCCAACATCTACAAAGGTAAAATCACCCGTATTGAACCCAGCCTTGAAGCTGCGTTTGTCGATTATGGCGCAGAGCGTCACGGTTTCCTCCCCTTAAAAGAAATCTCCCGCGAATATTTCCCCTCCAGCTACAACGCACACGGTCGTCCAAATATCAAAGACGTCCTGCGTGAAGGTCAGGAAGTCATTGTTCAGATTGATAAAGAAGAACGCGGCAATAAAGGCGCTGCGCTGACAACCTTTATCTCTCTGGCGGGCAGCTATCTGGTGCTGATGCCGAACAACCCACGTGCCGGAGGGATCTCCCGCCGCATTGAGGGTGACGATCGTACCGAACTGAAAGAAGCCCTGTCTGCGCTGGAACTGCCGGAAGGCATGGGATTGATCGTGCGTACCGCCGGCGTCGGCAAATCAGCCGAATCGCTGCAGTGGGATTTAAGCTTCCGTCTTAAGCACTGGGAAGCGATTAAAAAAGCCGCTGAAAACCGCCCTGCTCCGTTCCTGATCCATCAGGAAAGTAACGTGATCGTGCGTGCATTCCGCGACTACCTGCGTCAGGACATCGGTGAGATCCTGATTGATAATCCAAAAGTGCTTGAGCTGGCGCGTCAGCATATCGCGGCGCTGGGCCGTCCGGATTTCAGCAGCAAAATTAAGCTCTACACCGGTGAAATTCCGCTGTTCAGCCATTATCAAATCGAATCGCAAATCGAATCCGCTTTCCAGCGTGAAGTGCGCCTGCCTTCCGGCGGCTCGATTGTGATTGATAGCACCGAAGCGTTAACCGCGATCGATATCAACTCAGCACGCGCTACGCGCGGCGGCGATATCGAAGAAACCGCCTTTAACACCAACCTTGAAGCGGCAGACGAGATTGCCCGTCAGCTGCGTCTGCGTGACCTCGGCGGACTGATCGTTATCGACTTTATCGATATGACGCCGGTACGCCATCAGCGCGCAGTAGAAAATCGTCTGCGTGAAGCGGTCCGTCAGGATCGTGCGCGTATCCAGATTAGCCATATTTCCCGCTTCGGCCTGCTCGAGATGTCACGTCAGCGTCTGAGCCCGTCGTTAGGCGAATCCAGCCATCACGTCTGCCCACGCTGTAGCGGCACCGGCACCATCCGTGATAACGAATCGCTGGCGCTCTCTATTCTGCGTCTGATTGAAGAAGAAGCGCTGAAAGACAACACCAAAGAAGTCCACGCGATCGTTCCGGTTCAGGTGGCCTCTTACCTGCTGAATGAAAAACGTGAAGCCGTGAACGCTATTGAAAAGCGTCAGGGTGGCGTGAAGGCGATCATCGTACCTGATGACAAGATGCAAACCCCGCACTATTCGGTGCTGCGCGTGCGCAAAGGTGAAGAGACTCAGACCCTGAGCTACCACCTGCCGAAGCTGCATGAAGCAGAAATGGCGCTGCCATCTGAAGAAGAGCATGGCGAACGTCGTCGTCCTGAACAGCCGGCACTGGCGGCATTCGTGATGCCAGATGCCCCACCAGCTCCGGTAGAAGTCGCACCTGAAGCGCCACGCGCCGAAGCGCAACCGGCAGCGAAAGCGGCCCCTGCCGTCGCAGCGCCGGCCACGGTCAGCACCGGCTTCTTTGGCCGCCTGTTTGGTGGTCTGAAGAAAATGTTCGGTGGCGAAGAAACCCCTGCAGTGACGCCAGCCGCCACTGAAGCAGCGGAACCACAGAAAGCGCCGGAAAGCGAAGAAGAGAACGCCAGTCAGCGTGGCGAACGTCGTAACAACAACCGCCGCAATAATAACCGTCGTGAGCGTACGCCGCGTAACGGTGAGAACGGTCAGGCGCGTGAAAGCCGTGAACCACGTGAGCCACGTGAAAGCCGTGAACCGCGCGAAAGTCGCGAACCACGTGAAAATCGTGAGCCGCGTGAAGGCAATGATAACCGTCGCAACAAACGTCAGTCTCAGCCTAATGAAGCGCGTGAAGAGCGTCCGGCACTGAGCGAAGAAGCCCGTCAGCAGCGCGACGAGCAGCAGCAACAGCGTCGTGAGCAGCGTGCTGAGCGTCAGCGTCGTCGTCAGGAAGAGAAACGCGCCCAGCAGGAAGCGGCCAAAGCCGCCGAGCAGCCGGTTGTGGCTGAAGCAGTTGTGGAAGCACCCGAAGCGCAGGATGACGATCGCGTGCAGGTTATGCCGCGTCGTAAGCCGCGTCAGCTGAGCCAGAAAGTCCGCGTTGATGATAACCGTCAGCCACTGCCAGCAGAAGCCACTGACATTGCCGTGCCGACCGAAGCGCGTGCAGTACAGCAGCCAGCGGCTGAAGTGCTGCCGACGGAAGCGCCGCAGATCGAAGAGCAGGATGATAACGATAGCCGTGACAACGCCAATATGCCGCGTCGTTCACGTCGTTCGCCACGTCATCTGCGCGTCAGCGGTCAGCGTCGCCGCCGTTATCGTGATGAGCGTTATCCGACTCAGTCCGCTATGCCACTGGCTGCGGCAGCCGCGTCGCCAGAGATGGCATCCGGTAAAGTGTGGGTACGTTATCCGGTGAGCCAGGCCAGCGAAGAGCAGGTTGTGCAGGATGCGGTTCAGGAAACGCCAGATTACACCCGCGAAGAGACAGCAGGCGCCATTGCGCTGCCGGTTGCTGCTGCGGTTGAATCAGCAGCGTCACAGGACGCGCCAGTACAGCAGGCTGAACCACAGGCAGAAACGCCGGTAACCGTGGTTAACACTGACGATACCAGCGCTATCGACGCGCCGGTTGATCATCAGCCTTCGGTGATCCCGGCTGCGGCTGAAGCGACCGCTGAAACTGTTGCTGCTCAGGCACAGCCTGCTGAGCCGGTCAGTGAGACGCCAGCGACCGCTTCTGTTGATGACAGCGCACAGCCGACAGAGATTGCGCAGCAAGCGCCAGTTGAAGTCAGCCGCGAAACGGAAGCACAGGTAGAAGAAGTGCTGAACGCCCCGGTCGCTGCCGCAGCAGAAACGGCACCGATCAGTGAACCGCATGCACCTGTCGCTGCCCGTGATATCGAGCCGGCCGCGGTAGCGCAACCGGCCGCCACGCCAGCACCTGCTGCTGAGCCAATGGCCGCCGCGGACGTCACGCGCTGGAAGCACTTCGCTTCTGCCCGATGACCAAAGCGCCGGCGCCGGTCTGGCAGCCAGAACCTGCACGTCACAGCGATTGGGTACGTTCGGCGTACGAGTTCGACGGTCGTGGATCTGCTGGCGGTCACGCGGCAACCCATCAGGCCACTGCGCCAGCAACCAAGCCATAACGCTGACCCTGACCTGAACCTGACCCCGGCCTGCAAGTCGGGGTTTTTTTATGCCTGTGGTGCGGGATTCAGCCCGAATTCAGGCAAAAAAATCCCACCCTCTTTTATCAGGAGGGTGGGAGAAACTAAGCGCACCCGGTTAAAGTACGCTCAAATTTTCAGGTCAGATTATGAATTCAGCTGGAACAGTGACATCTTGGACATATCGGTAAAGGTCTTGTACGACGCCTGCAGCGCCGTCTGCTGCATGGTGTAGCTGGAGACCGCAGCGGTATAATCGACATCCACCAGATCGCTCATCTGCGAACTGTAAATCACATTACGATCGTCGCCCTGCGCATCCAGCGTATCGAGTTCCGACAGCTGGGTACCAATCTCGGAGCGTACGGTTAACACGTTATTCAGCGAGTTGCCCAGACCACGGTTGGTTTTATCCATCGCAGCCTGGAAAGTCTGTTTAGTGGCAGCATCAGCGTCATCCTGCGGCACTTTCAGCGCTGCAATTGCGCTGTCGAGCATGGCGAACAGGTTGGTTTCGCTGACGCTGCCGTCCGGCTCTTTAGTGGCATTGCCGGTGATCGCCATGAAGATGTCGTCACCGGTATGACCAACGGTCATGGTGCGGCTACTGTCCACCTTCTGGGTGATCGCATCGGTTCCGCCCGCATAGCTGACGCCGGTGCCGGTGCCGGTGCCATCGACAAACGGCGCGCTGTCCGTTTTGTAACCCGCAAAGATATAGCGACCGTTCGCATCCTGGCTGTTGGCCTGGTTAAGTAACTGGGCGCGGATGCCTTCAAGCTGGGTTGCAATCGAGCCACGGTCATCGTCACTCAGCGTACCGGTTGAACCGTTAACGATCAGGGTTTGCGCATCCTGAATACTGCTGGTCACGCCTTTCAGCGCATTCTCTTCCAGCGATAATCCCTGGTTAGCAAAGGTACGTGCCAGCGCATACTGGCTGCTTTGCGCCTGAGTCTGTGACAGCACCACTGCGCGTGACGCGGCAATCGGATCGTCAGATGGATTGGTGACGCGGCGGCCGCTGGAGAGTTGCTCGCCCACTTTCAGCCAGGAGGCTTGCGAGTCGGTAATCCCGCGCACCTGCTGGTTAAACATCATATTTGTACTGATTCGCATGCTTTACCCTACCCTTAGCGAATATTGATCAATGCATCAAAAATGGTGCTGGCAGTCTGCAGCACCTGCGCATTTGCCATGTAATATTGCTGATATTTTGTCAGGTTAGCGTACTCCTCATCGAGGTTGACGCCAGAAACTGACTGCTGGCGATCGGTCAGCTGACCGACCACGCTTTTCTGCGTGGTGCTGGTAGTTTCCAGCGAGCTGGTTTTGTTGCCGACGGTACTGACGATGCTGGCATAAGCCTGCGCCAGCGTGGCGTTGCCGCCTACCAGTTTGGCATCCTGCAGGTCCAGCAGCTTTTGCGCATTACGGTTATCACTTTCGCCACCGGTCGCACCGGCAGCGGCAATCTGTGATTCACTGGTGATCGCCACCGACATATCGTTAATGGCGTTCTGTACCGGTTTCACCAGAAAACTGTCTTTCGCAGCCGGCGCAGGCGTCGCGGCGACGGTCAGCTTCATGCCATCAAAACTCAGCGTGGTATTGCCGTTCGCATCGGTGCCTGGGGTAATCGGGACGGAGATGCTGTCAGACGCGCGGGTCGCGGTCCAGTTGCTGCCGTCATAGCTCAGGGTATAGTTTGACGCTTTCAGCGCGCTGGTATCGGTCCACTCGGCGGTAACCGAAGCCGCAGTGCTGTTTTTACTGTTGCTGACCACGGTCGGGGTGCCGATATTAAAGAAATCGACGCCCTGATCGCCGTTGCTGTCAAAGCCCTGCTTATGCACGGCGTTGAAGCTGCTGGTGAAGGTGGCGGCCAGCTGGCCGAGCTGATTCTGCGCCAGATCGAGATCCTGAGAACGGAACGCCAGCAGACCACCCAGTGAACCGGTGGTAATCAGCTTCTCCGGGATCTCAACGTTACCCGCCTGTTTATCAACATAGCCGATGGTGGTCCGGGTTGGATCGCTGCTGGAGGTCATCGCCACCAGCTGGTTTGATTTGGTGCCATTGACCAGCGTCAGGCCGTTAGCCATCGAGACGCTGTAGCTACCATCCTGCTCTGAGACGGTCACGCCGACCACGTTGTTGAGGTCGCTGACCAGCTGATCGCGCTTATCCAGCAGATCGTTTGGTGCGGTGCCGGTACCGGTAGTCAGCCTGGCGATCTGCTTGTTGAGATCGGCAATCTGAGTGGTATAGGTATTGACCTGATTGACGCTGGAACCGATGTCGCTGTTTACGCTGTTCTGCATGCTGGTCAGATACTGCGAGGTGGTCTGGAACTGGCTGACCAGTCCCTGGGCGTTACTCAACATCGACTGGCGCGCCGACGGATCGTTGGCGTTGCTCACCACGTTCTGCAGGTTGGTAAAGAATTTCTGGATGGAGGTTGCCAGGCTGGTGGTCGAGGTTGACAGCAGATCGTCGATATTGGAAATCTGGCTGTACTGGGTGTTCACCGCGCTGTAGTTTGCGCTGGAGCCACGCAGCTGGGCGGCGATAAAAGCATCATATTCGCGCTGTACGCCGGTCACATTAACCCCGTTGCCGTAGTAGCTATTGCCCTGCAGAGTACTGTTCGCCTGGGCAAGGATGGTGGTCTGGCGTGTATAGCCCGCCACGGTGTAGTTAGTAATGTTATTACTGGTGGTACTCAGGGCGGCCTGCGCGGCACTCAATCCGCTCATCGCGGAGTTAATTATGCTGGACATCTCGGTTCCTTACATTCCCCGTCAACCGGGCTGGCAGTCATCAAAGTGGGCGCCAGCAGGCGAAAACGCATCTGGCTTATGATGGTGTTATCGGCGTGCTTAAGTGAAACTTGAGGCTGAATTATCAGAACAGGTCGCCTAAATCCTGACTGTAGGCTTTTACGACTTTGTCGCCCATGCTCTTGAATTGCTGAATCATTCCCACCAGCTTTTGCGCATATTTAGGATCGGTGGCATAGCCTGCCGCCTGTAGCGCCTGTGCGCCCTGCTCGGCACTCGACGCGTTAGCGACCGCCGCGTAGCGTGGGTTATTGCTGATCAGTTTGACGTAATCGGTCAGAGCCTCGAAATAGGAGTTGTAGACCCGGAAGCTGGCACGCACTTTCTTCGCTTCGCCCTGCTCATATTCGGTGGTCATGATGTCGGTGGTGTCGCCTTTCCAGTCGCCGCTGGCCTTGATACCGAACACGTTATAGCTCGGTTTACCGTCGCGGGTCAGGATCTGGCGCTGGCCCCAGCCCGACTCCAGCGCCGCCTGCGCCAGAATCAGATGGTGAGGAATGCCGCTCTGCTGACTGGCCGCCTGGGCTGGCTGGGTCAGCTGGGCGATAAACTCACGGCTGTCGGACGGCAGGCCGGTCGGTGACGAGACCGGCAGGCGCGGCATGGCTTTACGCACCAGCTGCTCCAGCTGCTGCGCCGGCTGTTGTACCGCGCCGACGGTGCTGAGAATAAAGCTGTTATCCAGCTTCATCGGCACCGTGCCGGCTTTTTCATCCGGGGCGGTGGCGGGCTGCATCTGCTTAACGATGGTTTCCGCCAGCCCGAGTCCACGTTTACCCATCTCCTGCGCAATCTGCTGATCGTACATTGAGGTGAAAAGTTTGGTTTGCTCGTTGCTCATCATGCCGTCCTGCGGCAACGCCTCACGCATGCTTTTCAACATCATCTGTACAAACATCCCTTCGACCTGGCGTGCCACCTGCAGCGCTTTGCCTTTCGGATCGCTGCTGGCCTGGTGTTTCAGTTCGTTCAGTGAGCGGCTGTCGTAAGCCGCACTCATCAGAGATTGCGTATCAGTCATCAGATAATTTCCAGTTTGGCGCGCAGACAGCCGGCGCTCTGCATTGATTGCAGGATCGACATCAGCTCGATTGGCGATGCACCCAGCGCATTTAGCGCGCGCACTACATTGTTCAGGTTGGCGCTGGCATTCACACGTTGCAGTGCCCCGCCGCTCTGACGCAGATCGATCTGGGTCTGGGTGGTGGCTACCGTCTGCCCACCGGCCAGTGGCGTATCAGGCTGGCTGACGTTCTGCTGCTGATTCACCGTCACCGACAGGTTGCCCTGCGCCACGGCACATTGATTCAGCGTTACCTCGCGGTTCATCACTACCGAACCGGTACGGGAGTTGATGATCACTTTCGCATCTTCGACCGGAATCGAGACGTTGATGTTCTGGATATCCGCCAGCAGGCGTACCTGAGCCCCGTTATTCGGCGATACGCGGATCTGAACGGTACGCGCATCCAGCGGCTGGGCGGCACCGTAACCGCCACGCGCGTTAATCGCATCGGCAATGCGCTGCGCCATCGAGAAATCTTCATTGTTGAGCTGCAGATTAATGGTGTTCTGCGAACCAAAGTTACTTTGCAGTTCACGTTCTACCGTCGCGCCGCCGGTAATCCGGCCACCGTTCAGCTGGTTAACCTGTACGCTGCTGCCGCCTGCCGACGCACCGGCACCGCCGACCAGGATGTTCCCCTGAGCCAGCGCATAGACCTGGTTATCCACCCCTTTCATCGGAGTCATCAGCAGCGTTCCGCCGCGCAGGCTTTTAGCGTTACCCAGTGACGACACCACCACGTCAAGCGTCTGTCCCTGACGGGCAAATGCTGGCAGTTTTGCCGTCACCATCACCGCCGCCACGTTTTTCAGCTGCATGTTGGTGCCGGTCGGCACGGTAATCCCGAGCTGTGACAGCATGTTGCTCACCGTCTGGGTGGTAAACGGCGTCTGAGTGGTCTGGTCACCGGTACCGTCCAGTCCCACCACCAGTCCGTAACCGAGCAACTGGTTTTCCCGCACGCCCTGTACGGTGGTTAAATCACGGATCAGATCGGCTTTTGCCAGCAGGCTGACGCCCAGCAGCAGCGCCAGTCCGACGCGTAACAGCGTTAACTTTTTCATTGAAACCTCTTACATCGGCGAGATGTTCAGGAAGAAACGCTGTAACCAGCCCATGGTCTGCGCCTCATTGATATAACCGTTTCCGACGTACTCAATACGTGCATCGGCGACGGCAGTAGATAACACGGCGTTGCTGGCGCTGATGGTGCGAGGGTTAACCACGCCCGAGAAGCGAATGAACTCCGTGCCCTGATTAATGGCGATCTGTTTCTCGCCCACCACGTGCAGGTTGCCGTTCGACAACACCTGATCCACGGTGACGGTAATGGTGCCGGTAAAGGTGTTGTTAGCGGATGCGCCACCTTTACCTGCGAAATCGTTTTTGCCTTCGGCGCCAAAGTTGGCTTTTTCACCACCGGCCCCAACCAGCCCTGCCAGCCCGGTCGGAACCGCGCTTAAGCCGAAGCTGTTGCTGCCATCACGACTGGCATTCGCCGAGGAGCTTTTGCTGGCGCTGACGTTTTCCTGCAGCGTAATCGTCAGGGTGTCGCCAATGTTACGTGGGCGACGATCTTCAAACAGCGGCTGATAGCCGTAGTTGAGTGGCGCGACGCCCTGGAAAATCGAACCGTTAACCACCGGTGGCGCGGACGGCATCGGCTGCGCCGTCGTCGCCCCTTCTACCAGCGGTGTACGCGGTACCAGTGCACAACCGTTAAGGGTTAGCAGCAGCGAGGCGACTAACCAATGTCCAGGCTTGAGAATCTGTTGCTTCGCCACGGAGTCACGACCTTATCTGTGTCTGTTCTTCAGGCCAGCCGGAACTGGCCCTGTTGGGGATTAAAGCTGAGTCAGTTTCGCCAGCATCTGATCGGAAGTACTGATCGCTTTGCTGTTGATTTCGTAAGCGCGCTGAGTCTGGATCATCGTTACCAGCTCTTCTGCCACGTTGACGTTCGAGGTTTCGGTATAGCCCTGATAAAGCAGACCGGCGCCGTTCTGGCCTGGCGTGCTGTCAGTTGGCGCACCCGAAGCCTGCGTTTCCTGATAGAGGTTTTCACCCACGCTATCGAGACCGGCATCGTTCATAAAGGTGCTCAGGGTCAGCTGGCCGACCTGGGTCGCCTGCGCCTGGCCCTGCTGCGTTACGCTCACCACTCCGTCACGCGCCACGGTAATGCTGGTGGCGTTGGCCGGAATCGTGATGCCGGGCTGCACCGGGAAGCCAGAGTTGGTCACCAGCTGACCGTTCTGATCGACCTGGAACGCGCCGTCACGGGTATAGGCAGAAGTGCCATCCGGCATCTGAATCTGGAAATAACCCTGACCATTAATGGCGATATCTTTTGAGTTGCTGGTCTGCGACAGGTTGCCCTGCGTATGCAGACGCTCAGTGGTGACCGGACGAACACCGGTACCAATCTGCAGGCCGGACGGCAGCGTGGTCTGTTCAGACGACTGGGTGCCGGGCTGACGCATGGTCTGATACATCAGATCTTCAAACACCGCACGGGAACGCTTAAAGCCGTTGGTGCTGACGTTTGCCAGGTTGTTGGCAATCACGTCCATGTTCATCTGCTGCGCATCAAGACCGGTTTTAGCGATCCATAAAGAACGAATCATGTTGTTATCCTCGCGCCTTAGCTGCTCATGTTCAGCAGCTGGTTGGCTTTTTGTTCGTTTTCATCAACGTTTGTGATGACTTTCATCTGCATCTCAAAACGTCGGGCGTTGGCGATCATGTCGACCATGGTTTCAACCGGCTTAACGTTGCTGCCTTCCAGCACACCCGGCATCACCTGCATGGTAGCGTCAGCCTGCAACGCCGCGCCGCGGGTGTTCTGGGTGGCTGCCGTCGGGCGGAACATGCCGTCATCGCTGCGCTGCAACTCCTGACCGGTAGCCCGCACCAGCTTGAGCTTACCCAGCTGGACCGTGGCATTCGGTGCATCGCCGGCATTCAGGCCGGTGATTGAACCGTCAGCGGCAATGGTGATTTCCGATCCCTGTGGGATCACAATCGGACCGCCATCGCCCATTACAGGATTGCCCTGAATCGTCAGCGTCCCGTTCGGGCTGATTTGCATGTTGCCGTTGCGGGTATAAGCTTCGCTGCCGTCAGCAGTACGCACCGCCAGCCAGCCATCCTGCTGTACCGCGACGTCGAGTGGGCGCTCGGTGTAATCCATCGAGCCCTGACTCATATCGGCGCCCGGCGTGGACGCGGTCACCAGCGTGCGGGTTGGCAGTGACCAGCCATTGACCGGCACTGCGCGCAACGCATTAAGCTGCGCACGAAAGCCTGGCGTTGAGGCGTTGGCGAGGTTGCTGGCGGTGACCGCCTGCTGATCCAGCGTCTGGCTGGCCGCGCCCATCGCGGTATATATCGCGTGATCCATAAAGCAATCCTGTTAGCGAATTAACGTAAGTTAACCAGCGTGTTAAGAATCTGGTCCTGAGTTTTGATGGTCTGCGCATTCGCCTGATAGTTACGCTGCGCCACAATCATGTTCACCAGCTCTTTACTCATGTCGACGTTAGAAGCTTCCAGCGCGCCAGCGGTCAGAGAACCGAAGGTGCCGGTGTTCGCCAGACCAATTGCTGCCTGGCCGGAGGCATTCGACGCCGACCAGACGTTGTCGCCCTGTGACTGCAGGCCTTCCGGGTTAGAGAAGCTCGCCAGCACGATCTGACCCAGCAGCTGGGTTTTCTGGTTGGAGTAGGTGCCGGTGATGGTGCCGTCATCGTTAATGGCGTAGCTGGTCAGATCGCCAGGCGCATAACCGTCCTGGGTCGGGCTGCCGAAAGTGGTGGTACCGGTGTTCTGCTGCAGGCTGCCCAGCATGCTCAGGGTGATCGGCTGGTTAGCCACCGCACCGTTGGCTGCGGTAGTCTGGCCGGCTGCCGGCACGTTCAGGGTTAACCCGACGGTGCCATCAGTACTGCTGCTGACAACAGCGCCGTTCGCATCCAGCTTGTCCATGCGGGTCAGCTTGCCGCTGGTGTCGAACGCCATTTTGAAGTCACCCGCAGATGAACCGGTGTTGGCATCAATCGCGTGCACAGTCCAGCTGTTGCTGGCAGTGTCTTTGACAAAGTACATGTCGAGCGCGTGATCGTTACCCTGCGAGTCATAGACGGTCGCCGTGGTCTTCTTGTTGTAGCTGTCGGCGTTAGCAGTAGAGAACGTCGTCACTGTCGGTGCGGTGTCGGTTGAGTTCAGGTTCGCGACCAGGCCAGTGGTGGTGGTTGCGCGAGCCGGCATCTGCTCGGTCGGAATGCTGATCGGCACCGGGTTAGCACCCGCCTGGATAGTCGCTGGCGAGCCGCTGGCCGGATAACCGGTCACGTTCAGACCCTGGGTGTTGATCAGGTTACGGTTAGCATCCAGCGTGAACTGGCCATTACGTGAGTAATAAACCGCGCCGCTGGTGTCGGTCATACGGAAGAAACCGTTGCCGCTCAGGGCGACGTCGAGGCCGCGGCTGGTGGTGGTGGTCGAACCGTCGTTAAAGTTCTGGATCACTGCCGCCACTTTGGTACCGAGGCCGACGTTAGAACCGGCGAACATATCAGCAAAGGCGATGGTGCTCGATTTAAAACCCGCTGTCGCGGAGTTGGCGATGTTGTTGCCGATGACATCAAGGTTACTTGAGGCAGCGCCAAGGCCGCTGACCGCTTGGGAAAATGACATGTGTGTGTCTCCTGTCTACAGGTTAATCAGAGAATCTGACGTACTTCGTCAAGGGAAGCGGAGCCCATGGTGCCGAGATCCAGTTTTGTGGTGTCGTTCGCGGTACTCACCCCATTGACGTAGGCGTAGTTAAGCGGTTGTGCCACCAGTTGTGTGCTGCCATTGCTTGCGGCAATCGCAACGCTGTATTTACCGTCTGGCGCGGTTGAACCGTCGCTCAGTTTGCCGTCCCACGAGAAGGTATGAACACCCGCGCTCAGTGCGCCGAGGTCAACGGTATCGATCACCGTGCCATTCGCATCTTTAATCGTGGCGGCGGTAGCGGTGGACGCCGAGGTCAGTTCAACCCCAAACGGCGTGGTCGTGCCGCTGCCAACCAGTACCTGCGAGCCGTTAACCATCACGCCGTGCCCAATCAGGGTCGAGCTTTGCAGCGACTGGCTGGTGCTGATCTGGCCGGAAATCGATCCCAGCGTGGTATTGAGTTTCTCAATCCCGCTCAGGGTGTTGATCTGTGCCAGCTGGGTGGTGAGCTGGCTGTTGTCCATCGGATTGGTGGGATCCTGGTTCTGTAACTGGGTCACCAGCATGGTCAGGAACTGATTCTGCAGATCCTGCGCGCTGTTGCCGGTGCCACTGGTGCTGGAGGAGCTGAGGACCGTGGGGTCCAGCTTCTCATTAACGCCTACCGCGATAGCCATAATTGTTCTCCGTTATTGCCCGATCGTCAGGGTTTTCATCATCATCGACTTCACGGTGTTGAGGACTTCAACGTTCGCCTGGTAACTGCGTGACGCTGACATGGTGTTGACGGTCTCAGAGACCACATCCACGTTGGGCATTTTGACGTAGCCTTTGGCATCGGCCATCGGGTTACCCGGGTCATACACCAGTTTGGCGGGGGTCGGATCGTCCACCACCTTCGCCACTTTCACGCCGCCGGTGGCTGCGCCAGGCGCGGCATCGGTCTGGAATACCACCTGTTTGGCGACGTAAGGTTGCCATCCGGGCCGGTTACGCTGTCGGCGTTGGCCAGGTTACTGGCACTGACGTTTAATCGCTGTGATTGCGCGGTCATCGCTGAGCCGGCAATGTCAAAAATGTTCAGCAAGGCCATAATTATTGCCCTTGTAACACGCTCATCATGCCTTTGATCTGGCTACTGATAAGGGTGAGATCGGTTTGATATTTCAGGCTGTTATCCGCGAACTGAGTACGTTCACGGTCCATATCTACAGTGTTGCCGTCGGCGGCTGGCTGATCGGGAATGCGATAGAGCATGTCCATCGACGGTGCCGAGTTGGTCTGCGCTTCAATGTGGCGAGCTGACGTGACTTTTAACGCCATGCTGCTGCCTTCCGCACGACCATTGGCCATCACCCGACTCAGCTCGCTGGCAAAGTCGATATCCCGGGCCTGATAACCAGGGGTATCGGCGTTGGCAATGTTTGACGCCAGGATCTCCTGACGTTGAGCACGCAGGTTGAGGGCTTCCGTACCAAATTTCAGCGCCGCATCCAGTTTGTCGAGCATGGTTCCTCCGCGAATGAGAATTTCGAGCTGGCAGCTTAATTTGGAAAAGCAAGAGGTGATCGTCTGAATAAGGCCAAAAACCCACGCTATTTTGGCTCTTGAATATTTTTTGCTGCGCGTACACTCGTTGCCATCATCAGTGAGGAAAAGCACCATGCGTGGATATCAAACCCTGCTGGCCAGTCTGCTGGTCCTGATCGCCCTGCCGGTTACGGCCGGCGATCTCAGTGCACAACTGAACCAATTTTTTAAAGCGCGTGACCCCCAGCATGCCGACGGCATGACCGTGGTGGTCCGCACGCCGCAGGCCCAGTGGCCCGATTGCGACGCGCCGAAATTTACCCTGCCGGGCAACAGCCGCCTGTGGGGCAACATGAGCGTAGCCGCCAACTGCGGTGAGAATCGCCGCTACATTCAGGTGCAGGTGCAGGTCACCGGACCTTACCTGGTCGCAAACCGGCTGTTAACGCGCGGCAGCAGCGTCAGTGCGGCTGATTTCAGCCTGCAGACGGGCCGGCTCGATACCTGCCGGCGCGTGCGCTGCTGAACGATGAGGCGGTAGCGGATGCCGTGGTGCTGCGTGACATCCAGCCGGGACAGCCGATTAATCCGTCGATGCTGCGTCAGCCGTGGCGGGTGAAGGCGGGTCAGAGCGTGATGGTGATTGCCAGTGGTGACGGTTTTGACGCCAGCGGCGAGGGTAAGGCACTGAACAATGCCACCCAGTCTCAGTGGGTGCGGGTGCGGATGGGAAATGGGCAGGTTGTCAGCGGTCGGGTGCGGGATGATGGGAATATTCTTATAACACTATAAAGCGTTAAAGAAGCCAGTTGTTCTGCCGATAGAAGAATCAACTAAGCAATTACGCTATTCTGATTCAGGTGGCAGACTCCCCTGACCGTACAGGAGCCCGAATATGAGCATCGACAGAACGCAACCGCTGAAACCCGCCAGCACCGTACAGAGCCGCGACACCAGCGAGCCCGCCAGCACCAAAGTGCGTCAAAGCACCACGCCGGCGGCCAGCACGCCAGCCGCCGCCCAGGTTAGCCTGAGCAGCGCGCAGTCACAGCTGATGCAGCCAGGCAGCCAGGACATCAACGTCCAGCGGGTTGAACAACTGAAAACCGCCATTCGTAATGGCGAACTTAAAATGGATACCGGCAAGATCGCCGACGCGCTGATTGCCGACACTAAGGCGTATTTAGAGGGTAACTAGTCCCCATGAGTAACTTGCTGACCACATTAGATAAGATGCAGGATGTGCTGGCATCGCTGTCAACCTTGCTGGAAGAAGAGCAGCAGCAGTTGGCAGCCGGAAACATTAACAGCAACCTGTTGCAGCGTATCACTGAAGATAAAGGTGCGCTGCTCAGTACGCTTAACTATCTGGATGAGATGCGCCGTACCGCCGAGCAAAGCCTGGCAACGTCGGCACCTTATCGTGGTCAGAGCGACATGGCGAGCCGCTGGCAACGTATTCAGCAGCACACCCGTCGCCTGCAGGATGCCAACGTGCATAATGGCCTGCTGCTGCAACATCAGATTCGTTACACCCAGGATGCGCTGGAGGTGCTGAAGCCGCACCAGACCCAGGCGTTTTATGGTCCCGATGGGATGGGTAAAGGCCAGGCGACACTCAGCCGCAAAGCCTGACGACTGACTGAGCAAAAAAAATCCCGCCAGCTTGCGGGATTTTTTGCATGCCTGTTTTTTATCAGACTGTTGTGCGTCGCGCATAATCGCGCAGCCGGAAGCCGAGCAGCCCGAGCGTCACGAAGTAAGCGCCGCCCCCGACCGCACACACCGCCGCCAGTCGCAGCAGCCGCCACAGCATCGAACCCTGTTCCCAGGCTGGCATCCACTGCAGCATCGCAAACAGCGCCGCCGCCATCGCCAGCACCGCAATCAGCAGACGAACCAGAAACCCTGTCCAGCCGGGCTGGGGCATAAAGATCTGCTTTTTACGCAGTTGCCAGTAGAGCAGCGCCGCATTGAGACAGGCCGCGAGACCAATCGACAGCGACAAACCGGCATGCTTCAGCGGACCAATAAACGCCAGGTTCATCAGCTGAGTCATAATCAGGGTAACAATCGCGATCTTAACCGGCGTTTTGATGTCCTGCCGCGAGTAAAAGCCCGGTGCCAGCACTTTGACCACAATTAAGCCCATCAGCCCGACGGAATAAGCGATCAGCGCCCGCTGGGTCATCGCCGCATCAAAGGCGGTAAACTTACCGTACTGGAACAGCGCTACGGTCAGCGGGCCAGAGAGCATCCCCAGCGCCACCGCACTCGGCAGCGCCAGCAAAAAGCAGAGGCGTAAGCCCCAGTCCATCAGCCGGGAATATTCATCGTGATTACCGCTGGCAAAACTTTTGGCCAGCGAAGGCAGCAGGATGGTGCCCAGCGCCACGCCGAGCACGCCGGACGGAAATTCCATCAGCCGGTCAGCGTAATACATCCACGAGACCGATCCTGATACCAGAAAGGAGGCGAAAATGGTATTGATGATCAACGAGATCTGGCTGACCGAGACACCGAGAATCGCCGGTCCCATCTGACGCATGACCCGCCAGACGCCAGCATCACGCAGGTTCAGGCGCGGCAGCACCAGCATACCGAGCTTTTTCAGGTGCGGCAGCTGATAACCGAGCTGCAGCACGCCGCCTGCCACCACCGCCCACGCCAGCGCCATCACCGGCGGATGGAAATGCGGTGCAGCAAACAGCGCGAAACCAATCATGCTGATATTCAGCAGGGTCGGGGCAAACGCCGGAACCGAGAAGCGGTTCCAGGTGTTCAGCACTGCACCCGCCAGCGAGGCGAGCGAAATCAGCATGATATAAGGAAAGGTCACCCGCAGCAGCGAACTGGTCAGCGCGAACTTATCGGCGCTGTCGGCAAAGCCCGGCGCCGTGACCATAATCACCCACGGCGCGGCGATCATCCCCGCCACCGTGACCAGCGCCAGCGCCAGCGTCAGCAGTCCTGAGACGTAGGCGAGGAACAGCCGCGTCGCTTCATCGCCCTGCTTACTCTTGTATTCCGCCAGAATCGGCACAAACGCCTGTGAGAAGGCGCCTTCAGCAAAGATACGCCGTAAAAGATTGGGCAACTTAAAGGCGACGAAAAATGCATCGGTCGCCATTCCGGCGCCAAACACCCTGGCCACAATGGCATCTCGGGCAAAGCCCAGTACGCGGGAAAACAGGGTCATGGAACTGACCGCTGCCAGCGATTTCAACAAATTCATAATTGACGGCGCATCCTGAAAAGAATCGGCAAAATGAGAGACTTAGCGCGGGCATCCGGATGATGCCCGGCGATAGTCTACTGCCACGGCGGGAAATGACCAGCACGGAGTGTTACAAGGCATTATTGTTGAGTGGCGTCACGCCACAGTTTTTCCACCACGCGCTGCGCCAGCAGGGCCTGTTCACCGCTGGTTTCGGGCATCGTCTGATTTTGCACGCACTGGATAAAATGGTGTGCCGCGCCGCTGAAACCGCGCTGCACCAGATGACTTTGCCAGGCGGGCGGCGGCGCGATCAGCAGGCCGCCTGCGGTTTCCTCCTGCCAGTCGCGCATTTCGCTGATATCGATGCATTTGCGCTCACACACCGCGCTGACCCGCTCACGCTGGCTGCCGGCACGCCGGTGCATGCTGGTGGTGATCGGCACGCCGCCCACGTTAAAGTGGTGTTCCGCGTAAAGCATCTCTCCCTGCGCAGTGGTGGTAATGCGCCCCTGCACTTCACTAAACGGCTGACCACCGAGCCACAGCGCGGTATCCACCACGTGCAGATAGTCATCCAGCAGGGTAAAACGCAGATCGTGCGGTCCGACGCTGTCGCTGCGGTGCTTTTCAATCCGCAACGAGGCGACGCTGCCCATCTCAGCTTTAAGCTGCTGATAGCGTGGAGCAAAGCGACGATTAAAACCCACCATCAATTTGCGCTGCTGCTGTCCGGCAAGCTCAACCAGCGCTTCCGCCTGATCGAGGGTTTCCGCCAGCGGCTTATCGACGCAGACATCTTTGCCGGCCAGCAGCAGCGTCCTGACCACCTGATAGTGGCTCGCGGTGCTGCTGTGGACGAACACCGCATCGCAGGCGGCGGCCAGTTCGTCAATCGAGCTGAAACAGCGGATGCGAAAACTGTCGCAGACTGGCCGGGCTTTGGCCTGATTGGGCGAAAAAGCCCCCACCAGCGTCCAGTCAGTCGCCGCCGACAACACCGGCAGCCAGGCTTTCTGCGCGATGCCGCCCAGTCCCACCACGCCAATACGTAACGTCATTTCAGCTCTCCGTTTGCAGCAGTTGGGTGAGTTGCGCCTGCAGTTGCGCCACCTGATGTTCCAGCGCCGTGACGCGTGCAGCCAGATCGCCCGGCTCTGCGGCGTCGCTCTCGTGTGGCAATTCCGCCTCATCGCTCAGCAGATGGATAAAACGGTGTTCGCGCCGACCCGGTTCCCGCGGCAGACGCATCACCGTGGCGCTGTCATCACGCTGCTGCAGCGCGTTGAGCGTCTGTTCTACCTCACTAACGTCGGTAAATTCATGCAGACGTCCGCTACGGGTACGCAGTTCACCCGGCGTCTGGGCACCGCGCAACAGTAGCAGTGTCAGCACCGCCACTTCCGCGCTGTTAAGCTTTAGCGTGCCAAAGGCGGAGTTGCAGAAGCGCTGAGCATATTTAACTACCCGCTGGCCCGATGCGCTGCTGGCGGTCACCAGATGCAATTTTTCCAGCTGATCGAGCTGATTTTGCACCTCGGTCTCGCTCAGGTTCATTACCGGCTCACGGTTCGATTTCTGATTACAGGCGCTGACCACCGCATTCAGGGAGAGCGGATACTGTTCCGGCGTCGTGACCTCTTTCTCCAGCAGACAGCCCAACACGCGCAACGCCTGCGCCGACAACGTCAATTTCATGCTGACTCCTTGTTATTATCCACGCCGATCAGACGTCCATTCCCGCCAGGTTAATGCCGTCAGGACGTGATCCTGCCAGCGGCCGTCGATCAACAGATAATCTTTGGCGTAACCCTCTTTTTCGAATCCGAGCCGCGCCAGCAAATCACCGCTGCGCTGGTTGTGTGGCATGTAGTTGGCCATGATGCGATGGATATGCTGTTGACGCTGCATATAGCGGATAGCCGACTGCAGCGCTTCAAACATCATGCCCTGCCCCTGCCATTTCTCGCCGAGTGAGTAACCCAGATAACAGGCGTGGAACGAGCCGCGCAACACGTTGCTGAAATTAGCCACGCCGCGCACCTCGGTTTCATCGCTGTCCATCAGAATGAAATAGAATGCCGATCCCTGCTTATGCATATCGGTAATCAGCCCTAGACGCGCCTGCCAGCCTGAGGGATAGCAGTGGCTTTCATCGCGCACCGGCTCCCACGGCTTTAAAAACAGGCGGTTTTCTGCGTAATAATCTGCCAGCCGCCAGGCATCACGCTCGTGAACCAGACGGACCACCAGCCGGTCGGTGGTTAATCGCACCCTTGGCGCGGCAGAACGATAGCCAAACATCCTGACTCCTGAAATCAAAGGCTGATAAAGATGAGCCGTAATTACCCTGCTTTCACTATAACCGTCGCCTGGGCTGCGGTAAAACGTTACCCGCGATCAAGCTGCAAACACCTTGATTTTGCTCTGTTATCACCATTGATTTTAACGGTGATTACCGGCCCGGACCCGCTCTGACGCCGATCGGTTCCGCATCCGGCGCGGGTGGGTTTGCCCTGCCGCTTAATCTCTTCCATACTTTTTGGCGAGTCCGAAAACAGGATGAATTGATTCATGCTGTCAACAAAGGAGATCAGGATGAAGCTGTATATCTATGAACACTGCCCTTTCTGCGTTAAGGCGCGGATGATTTTCGGCCTGAAAAATCTGCCGGTTGAGCTGGTGGTGATGCTCAATGACGACGAAGAGACGCCCAAACGGCTGATCGGTCAGAAAATGGCCCCGATCCTGCAAAAACAGGATGGCAGCGCCATGCCGGAGAGCATGGATATCGTGCATTATATCGATCGACTGGAGGGCGAACCGCTGATCACCGGCGCCCTCAATCCGGCCATCGCTGACTGGCTGCGCCACATGAACGGCTATGTTAACAAACTGCTGTTACCGCGCATCGCCGAGGCCCCTTTTGCAGAATTTGCCACACCAGAAGCGCGCGACTATTTCCGCAACAAAAAGCAGGCCAGCATTGGAGATTTCACCGAGCTGAAAAGCCATGCTGCGGGATGATCAAAAATGTCAGCGGCGATCTGCGCCAGCTCGATAAATTAATTGTTCAGCCTAATGCGGTGAACGGTGAACTCTCTGAGGATGATTTTAACCTGTTCCCGCTGCTGCGTTCGCTGACGCTGGTTGCCGGTATCGACTGGCCGGCCAGAGTCGCAGAGTACCGCGATAATATGGCCAAGCAAACCCAGGTCAATCTGCTCTCCTCGATCGCCCAGTAACCCCTAACGGATGAGAAACCGAACGCGTTTCTCATCCCTTTCCTGATGACACCTGAGATGCATTCAGGCACGCTATGCGCTGTTCAATTAGCTTCGTCATTTAGGATGAATATCGATGAAAAAGGGTTTTTCCGGCCTTGCCGCTCTGTTACTGGTGCTGCTGGTTAGCGGCTGTAATCAACTGACGCAGTACACCATCAGCGAACAGGAAGTGAATCAGGCGCTGCAAAAGCACAATAACTATGAAAAAGATATCGGGCTCTCCGGACTGGTTAATGCCCATATCGTGCTCAATAATCTCACCAGCCAGATTGGCCGCGAAGAGCCGGGCAAAGTGACACTTTCCGGTAACGCGAAGATCAATGTTACCTCTCTCTTTGGGCCACAGCAGGCCGATATGCAGCTGAAGATGCGCGCTCAGCCGGTGTTCGATCAGCAGCAGGGCGCCATCTATCTGCGCGATCTGGAGATTGTTGATGCGCAGGTCACACCGGAAAAAATGGCCTCGATCATCAAGACGCTGACGCCTTATCTGAATCAGTCGCTGAAAAGTTATTTCGATCAGAAACCGGCTTACGTGCTGAGTACCGATCGCAGTAAAGGTGAGTCGCTGGCGAAGAAATTTGCCAAAGGCCTGGAAGTGAAACCGGGTGAGCTGGTGATCCCGTTTACTGACTGATCAACCGCCGCGCCTGACGGCGCGGATTTTCATCCGGCTGCAAAAAGCAGGTGCAAACGGTTGCCTGAATCCTTATGCTTAGACCCCGGCCTAAACGTGCCTTTCGTTTCCTTTCTGCCGGAGCCTCATTAATGACTGCACAACCTCAGCAACTTACTATCCGCCGCCCTGACGACTGGCATATTCATCTGCGTGACGATGAAATGCTTAAAACGGTGCTGCCGTATACCAGCGCGGTGAATGGTCGTGCCATTGTGATGCCCAATCTGGTGCCGCCGGTGACCAGCGTGGCGGCAGGTGAAGCCTACCGCGATCGGATTCTGGCGGCGCTGCCCGCTGACCACGCCTTCACACCGCTGATGACCTGCTATCTCACCGATTCGCTTGACCCGGATGAGCTGGAACGCGGCTTCACTGCCGGCCTGTTTACCGCCGCCAAACTTTATCCGGCGCATGCCACCACTAACTCCAGCCACGGCGTTACCAACATCGCCGCCATCGCCAGCGTACTGGAGCGGATGCAGCGACTCGGTATGCCGCTGCTGGTGCACGGTGAAGTTACCGATGCTCACATTGATATTTTCGATCGCGAGGCGCGCTTTATTGAGACGGTGATGATGCCGCTTCGCCAGCAGTTTCCGGCACTGAAAGTGGTGATGGAGCATATCACTACCCGTGAGGCAGCGGAGTACGTTGCCGCGGCCGATGAGACGCTGGGCGCGACCATCACCCCGCAGCATCTGATGTTTAACCGCAATCACATGCTGGTCGGCGGGATCCGTCCACACCTCTATTGCCTGCCAATCCTCAAGCGCAATGTGCATCAGGAGGCGCTACGCAAGGTGGTGGCCAGCGGCCATCCCCGCTTCTTCCTCGGCACCGATACCGCGCCGCACCTGCGTCACCTGAAAGAAGCGAGCTGCGGCTGCGCCGGCGTCTTCAGTGCGCCGACGTCGTTAGCGGCCTACGCCACGGTATTTGAAGAGCTGGATGCGCTGTCGCATTTTGAAGCATTCTGCTCTGAAAACGGTCCACGCTTTTACGGCCTGCCGCTCAACGACAGCCGCATCACGCTGGTACGTGAATCGTGGCAGGTGCCAGAGAGCATCGCACTCGGCGCGCATTCGCTGGTGCCGTTCCTCGCCGGTGAGACGCTGAACTGGCGTATCGCATAATTTCGCTTGCCTCCAGCCTGTTGATACTGTAAATATATACAGTATCTTATCTGGAGGCTCCCATGCGTGTTGAAATTACCGTATCGAATACCCGACCTCTTCCTGCGGGCGCGATAGAAGCGCTGAGCGACGAGCTGTCGCGCCGCATTGATGAACAGTTCCCGGACAGCACCAATCAGGTTAAAGTGCGCTACGCCAGTGCCAATAACCTGAGCGTGCTGGGCGGGGGCAAAGAGACTCGCGATCAGATCAGCGAAATCCTGCAGCAAACGTGGGAAAGCGCTGACGACTGGTTCATTACCGATTAACCGCCTCTGTGCTGTTTTTACCGGGTTTCGCCACCCGGTTTTTTTATCTTTTCTCCCCTCTCGCACTTCCCTATTCCTGCATCTAGACTCTGAATGATCAATGCCCTATCCTTGCGCTCGTCATGCATAACAGGAGGTGCGATACCATGACTACTGATAAACCGGAAGAGGCGATGACCTTTGGTGAGTTGTTAGCACTGATTGGTGATCAGCAACGTCGGCTGACGGTGCTGGAAAATGCCTTTTCCAGTCTGATTTTCTGTCTTGACGATCGTGCCAGTCAGTTGCTGGTGCACAATCTGTCGCTGGAAGCCCAAAACCAGAACCATGATGAGCAATTGCAACAGCATTTTGCCCGTCTGGCTGAAGCGCTGCAAAAGCGCGGTGGCGGCATCGCACCGGAAACTCCGGCGCTTTAACCGCAGCCCCAGGCTCTCTCCCTCGCGTTTCTGGTCCTGAAGAATCACTGATTAAAATGCCTGATCGTCAGGCATTTTATTTTTTCATCCGCCACCTTTTAAACACAAATATTCTGTGAGAAGCTGAGTGCAGGCATTTTTTCATCAGTAATAGCCCGCTTTACTGTTATAATAGTTTCGCTATTGGAATAAAAAAGCCGCATTGAACCTCATCATGCACTTCGTTTAACGAGTAATAAGGAGGTTATAATGGACAGAAGAAAAGATGTGATTCAGACCCATCCACTGGTGGGTTGGGATATCAGTACCGTTGACAGTTATGATGCCATGATGATCCGCCTGCACTCGTTATCGTCGCAGGATCAAAAAGAAGAAGAAGCGGATGTTGGCCCGACCTACTGGCTGACAACGGATGTGGCAAGGCAGTTCATCTCGATCCTCGAAGCGGGTATCGCTAAGATTGAATCAGCCGAGCAAGTAGAACGACTCCTTAAGAAGCACTAATTCCTGCCACATCAAAGAGGCGCCCTCAGGGGTGCCTTTTTCGTTTCTGTTTCTGTTATGCTTTTGATTATCTGTCTTTTTCAGGAGCAGGGTTACCATGATTTATGATCTTATCGTTGTCGGCAGCGGCTCAGTGGGCGCGGCGGCGGGCTACTATGCAACCCAGGCGGGCCTGTCGGTTTTGATGATCGACAGCGCTCATCCGCCGCATAATCAGGGTACGCATCACGGTGAAAGCCGGCTGATTCGCCACGCTTACGGTGAAGGCGAACGTTATGTCCCGCTGGTGCTGCGCGCGCAGACCCTGTGGGATGAGCTGGAACAGCACGCCGGTGAGCGTATCATGCACCGCAGCGGCGTGCTGAACCTGGCACCGATTCAGTCAGCGTTTATTCAGAACGTTATCGACAGCGCCAGGCAATGGCAGCTGAACATTGAGGTGATGCAGCCTGATGAGGTGCGCAAGCGCTGGCCGCAGATCAACGTACCCGAAGGCTATCTGGCGTCTTTGAGCCGCAGTCGGGCTACCTCAAATGCGAACAGGCGGTCCGCAGCTGGATCAAGCTGGCAGAACAGGCAGGCTGTGCCCAGCTGTTTAACTGCCCGGTGTCCGGGATTGGGCGCGACGGCGATCTGCAACAGGTGACCACGCTCGACGGCATTTACCGTGGCCGCAAGATGCTGATCAGTGCCGGCACCTGGGTCGGCAAACTGGTGCCCAACCTGCCGGTTGCGCCGACCCGTAAGGTATTTGCCTGGTATCAGGCGGATGGTCGCTACAGCGAGAACAACAAGTTCCCGGGCTTTACCGTTGAAATGGCGGATGGCAGCCAGTTTTACGGTTTCCCGGCGGATAACAACGCGTTGAAAGTGGGACGTCATGATGGTGGCCAGTTGATGCAGCAGCCTGAAGATCGTAAACCCTTTGGCACCGTTGCGGCAGATGGCAGCGAAGCGTTTGGTTTCCTGCGTCAGTTTTTGCCGGGTGTTGGTGTGTGTCTGCACGGCGAAGCCTGTAGTTACGACTTCAGTCCGGACGAAGATTTTATTATTGATACGCTGCCAGACGAACCGAATCGGTTACTGATTACCGGTTTAAGCGGCCACGGCTTCAAATTCGCCAGCGTACTGGGCGAACTGGCAGCCGAGTTTGCTCAGCAAAAACCGTTCTCGTTTGATATTTCCCCCTTCCGGCTTTCGCGTTTCTGACTCTTGTTGCGGGTGGTATCGTCTGATAGCACCCGACTGACAAAAATTGAAGAAAATTGAATATTACTGACATTCACAGCCTGATTAATTCGCACTGAAAGTGAATTAAGCGCTTTTTTGATTGACGTATCGCGCGGTGAAAATAACTTATTCAGTAATATTGCGCATCTGTCGCGATTTTAATTCACCCTTTTCACTATCCCGACAGAAAGTTATAGAAGCGTAAGGTCGATTGCTTTTATATTTCATAATGTAGATGCTTATTTCAGATTATTTCACCTGAATAAACAGACTATGTTACGAAATACCCCTCATCAGTTTGGTCTGATCGCCGTGCTGCTGCACTGGTCGATGGCGCTGGTTATCTATGCCATGTTTGCGCTGGGATTATGGATGGTCGGACTCGGTTATTACGATAGCTGGTATCACGATGCGCCGGAAATCCATAAAAGTATTGGCGTGATCCTGTTGCTGACATTAGTGATTCGCCTGTTGTGGCGAATTATTTCACCGCCGCCTCAGCCGTTAAGCAGTTATTCCCCACCGGTGCGGATCGGGTCGATGGTTGCGCACTGGCTGCTCTATACGCTGCTGTTGGCCATCCTGCTCAGCGGCTATTTCATCTCCACCGCCGATGGCAAGCCGATTGCGGTATTCAACCTGTTTTCTCTGCCGGCCGTTCTGAGTGGCGCAGGCGCACAGGCCGATCTGGCTGGCGATATCCACCTGTGGCTGGCCTGGACGGTGGTGATCCTGTCGCTGCTGCACGGTCTGGCGGCGTTAAAACATCACTTTATCGATCGCGATACCACCTTAAAACGGATGTCAGGTTTGCGCATCCCTTTACCCGCTGAAAAGGAGAAGTAATATGCTAAAGAAGACGCTACTGGCCATGACGGGTGCCAGCCTGCTGCTGGGTTCACTGACCGCTAACGCCGCTGAGTATAAAATTGATAAAGAAGGCCAGCATGCCTTTATTCAGTTTCGTATTCAGCATTTAGGCTACAGCTGGCTGTACGGCACCTTTAAGGATTTTGACGGCCGTTTTAGCTTTGATGAGAGTAACCCTTCAGCCGATAAAGTCGACGTCACCATTAACACCAACAGTATTGATACCAATCACGCTGAACGTGACAAGCATCTGCGCAGTGCGGATTTCCTGAACGTCGGCAAAAATCCACAGGCCAGCTTCAAATCAACCTCAGTGAAAAAAGAGGGTGATGAGCTGGAAATTACTGGCGATCTGACGCTGAATGGCGTTACCAAACCGGTTACGCTGGAAGCGAAACTGCTGGGTGAAGGCAAAGATCCGTGGGGGGGATATCGCGCAGGCTTTGAAGCCGAGGGTGAAATTACGCTGAAAGATTTTAATATTACCAAAGATCTCGGCCCGGCCTCGCAAAAGGTTCAGCTGATGATTTCGGTAGAAGGTGTGCGTCAGTAAACGGCTAAACCGCCTGAAGCCGGGCTTCAGGCGGGATCACTTATTTTTTAACCGGTGACGGGATGGTCATGTTTAACAGGCCACGCGACTTGTTAAAGATCTTATTGCCGTTTTCACGCCCGGCGCGACGGCACGCTGCTCTTCCGGCGACAGTTTTGCCTCTTCCTGACACAGCGGGCTACAGCAGTTCTCAAACTTCTCTGCGCAGCTTTTACACTGAATAAACAGCAGATGGCAGCCATCGTTGACGCAGTTGACGTGGGTGTCGCACGGCTCACCACACTGATGACAGTTCGACAGCACATCATCAGAAATCCGCTCGCCCATCCGCTCGTCAAAGACAAAGTTTTTACCTTTGAATCGGACCGGTAACCCCTGCTCACGAGCACGGCGGGCATACTCGATAATGCCACCTTCAACGTGGTAAACATCTTCAAAACCGTTATGACGCATCCAGGCGCTGGCTTTCTCACAGCGAATTCCCCCGGTGCAGTACATCACGATCTTTTTGTCTTTCTTATCCTGCAGCATATCAACCGCCATCGGCAGCTGGTCGCGGAAGGTGTCGGCCGGCACTTCCAGCGCGTTATCAAAGCGTCCGACTTCATATTCGTAATGGTTACGCATATCAACGAACACTGCATCCGGATCGTCCAGCATGGCGTTCACTTCTGCGGCTTTGAGGTATTGCCCCACATCGCTGGCATCGAACGTGCCGTCAGCAATGCCGTCTGCCACAATCCGGTCACGGACTTTCAGGCGCAGCACCCAGAAGGATTTACCGTCGTCGTCCAGCGCAACGTTCATTCGCAGATTATTCAGCGCCGGATCAAAGCCGTAAAGATAGGCTTTCATCTTTTCATACTGGCTGGCGGGAACGCTGATCTGGGCGTTAATCCCTTCATGCGCAACGTAAACCCGGCCAAACACCTTCAGGGCGGTCAGACCAAGATAGAGCGCATCGCGAAACGCTTTAGGATCGGCGATCTGGAAGTACTTATAAAAAGAGACAGTGGTGCGCGGCTCGGTTTCAGCCAGCATGCGCGCCTTCAGCTCTTTATTGGAAACGAGGTTATGTAACACTGGCATGGTGTTCGTTCCTGTCATCAATAGAAGAAATTTAGCGCGCACATGATACCTGATTTCAACGGGATGCAAAGACCACCGGCCAAATTGATCGCCGGTTGGCTGTTTTTCCCGCACTGCCGGCTCGCTTATAATACTTACCGGGTGAATTGCCGCCGACAGTAATATTTATGCGCAGGATAAAAACTGGCACAATAGTGAAAATCAACGAGATATCAGCACCGCACGGTGCGCGACGCAGGAAAAAACAATTTCACATGACCCAGTTGCCTCAATTTTCACGAGAACTGCTTCACCCCCGCTATTGGTTAACCTGGTTGGGCGTGTTCTTCCTTTATCTTTTGGTGCTACTTCCTTATCCCCTGCTTTATGTGCTTGGCTGTAATATTGGCCGTATTGGCATGCGCTTTATGAAGCGACGCGTCAACATCGCACGCCGTAATCTGGAATTAAGCTTTCCGGATATGCCGCCCAACGATCGTGAAGCGATGGTTAAGCACAACTTCGAATCCGTCGGCATGGGCTTGATTGAAACCGGCATGGCATGGTTCTGGCCCGACTGGCGGATTAACAAATGGCATAAACCTTCTGGCTTAGAGCACATTCAGCAGGCGCGCGACACTCAGCGCGGCGTGCTGTTGATTGGTATGCACTTTCTGACGCTGGAGATTGGCGCCCGTATGTTTGGTATCCATAACCCGGGCATCGGCGTCTATCGGCCGAACGACAATAAGCTGATTGACTGGCTGCAGGTGCATGGCCGGATGCGTTCCAACAAAAGCATGCTCGATCGTAAAGATCTCAAAGGGATGATTCGCGCCCTGAAGCGTGGCGATATCATCTGGTACGCGCCTGACCACGATTACGGTCCGCGCAGCAGCGTGTTTGTGCCGTTTTTTGGCGTCGACAAGGCAGCTACCACGGTCGGCACCCATCTGTTGATCCGCATGGGTAAACCGGCAGTGATTCCGTTTGTACCGCGCCGTCTGCCAGAAGGCCGTGGTTATGAACTGATGATTCTGCCTGATATTAGCGACAGCTTTACCCTGGCAAGTGAGGAAGAGACCGCTGCCCGGATGAATAAAGTGGTCGAGGAAGGCGTCTTACTGGCACCCGAACAGTATATGTGGCTGCACCGCCGCTTTAAGACCCGCCCGGAAGGGGAACCTTCACGCTATTAAGTTACCGGCGCTAAACGGTGGCAGTGATGCCGTTTAGCGCTTTTTTCGCTGTTTTCCTCCCCTGCTAAAACAATCCATTCCTCCCGCCAGCCCGCGCCGGTCCGATTACCGGTCCAGTGATTAATCAACGGCGCGCCAGAGTTTACTGATAACCGTGCGATATAATTAGCATCCTTAACCAATCCACCGGACATTATCTGCGCTGACGCCCTTTTAGCGGCCGGATAAATTAATTTCCCATTATTTTATTATATTCACTGGCGGTGCTAATTTATTTGAAAGCCAGGCCAATTCCTATTTAGCCAGGCTTAATCATTTCCCTCTGCTTATTAATCCAGTAAAATTAACTTAATTTACAAGCAATTGTAGCTACATGGCAGGTCATATTCCTTTTTACAAAATTTTAACGTCCTGATAGACCGTTATTGCATTTGAAGTTATGGGTGCTTGTCGGTAATTTCAGCTGTGACAGTTAGATGCTTAACTGCGAAGACAAAAAACATAAAAAGATGACACACAGCAACCTTCTTAGCAGGACTTATAATATGAATAACGGTCTCTACTATTATGTGACAATCAGCACCGATCAGGACAATTATCATGCGCTTCACCGGAAAGGATGCCGCCGGATGCCGGATAAAGAAGACATAATATTTATCGGCACCTTATATAATCTGAGTCAGGCATTATCGATCGCCCGCATTAACTTCAAAAAAGTTAAGCCCTGTATAAAATGCTGTATTCGCTACTCCGCACCGGTAATTCATGAATCGGTGCGCCCGGTCCTGCACTTCCCGCAAAAAGGAGTCTGACCGTGAATGGCGGGAAGTGCGTTATTTCCCGCCAATCAAACTGCCCCGCCCTTTCCCTCCGCCAGATTTCGTCTATTCTTCACTGAAATCAAATCAACCAGGCAAGGAGAAGAGCGATGAGCATGTACAGTACCTTAGAGGAAGCGATTGATGCTGCACGTGAAGAGTTTCTCGCTAACCACCCGGAACTTGAGGAAGGCGATGCATCGGTAAGCCAGTTTGGCCTGCAAAAATATGTCATGCAGGACGGTGATATTATGTGGCAGGCGGAGTTTCTGGCTGACGAAGGTGATGCGGGTGAATGCCTGCCGATTCGCAGCGGTGAAGCGGCCCAGGCGATTTTCGATGCTGACTTCGATGAGGTGGAACTGCGTCAGGAGTGGTTAGCGGAAAACACCCTGCACGAATGGGACGACGGTGAGTTCCAGCTGGAGCCGCCGCTGGATACCGAAGAAGGTGAAGCCGCTGCGCAAGAGTGGGAAGATGATAACAGCGACTCCGATCGCGGTTATTCGTAAGGACCGTGGCTGGCGTCGACCGGTAACAGCAGGGTGTCCACCACCAGCGACAGCGGCAGGTCAAGGATAGTCAATACCCGCCAGGCGCCGTCGCGCACATCCCACTGTACGCCCGGATAGTACTGATTACCGTGCCCCTGACCGGGCACGGTACGGCTGATAATACTGCCGCAGCCGCTCAGACAGATCACCGCCAGCGCTAACACACCTGTTTTCAGACACCGTTTCACCACTGATACCCGCCCTTTACAACCATTATCGTTATCCTGCGCTACGCGCTCTGTTGGCCCGATTTAGCCTGCCGCAACAGAGATCTCCCCTGCTGCTCTGACCGCAAATAACCGGCAAAAAAAAGCGGCATCGCTGCCGCTTTTTCATTTTACGCGTTTTTGACCAGCGCATTGGGGTTGAGGGTGAGTTTTTGATAACTCTCCACCCACTGATGATACTTCTCAGCGTTCTCCCACAGCCGGGTATGCACACGTGCCAGCACCACCGGATCGCTGATCAGCTGTAAGCGCTGTTCACGATTCAGTTTTTCTGGCGAATCGCTCAGCGCCTGATCGACGCGGCGATCGCGGGCATAGTCGAGCAACTGACTCTGCTTATGACGTGACGTCGCCAGTGCCGTCGCCAGCGCGTTAAACGCCGGATGGAACAGCGCGTGCATAAAGCCATTTTCCAGCGCCCGCTCACGGTTAAGCTGCAGGTAGTGATCGGTATCCACCAGCTCTTTTGGCGGCTCATACTCTTCCGGGATCAGGAACAGTCGGGCCTTCTTGCTCTTGATACCGATGGTTGCCCGGCTCGACATCACCGACACAAACGGCGACAGAATCAGCGAGAAGACAATCGGTGACAACCACCACAGGAAGTTGAGATCCAACAGTCCCATACCGATTGCCCACACCAGTCCCAGTGCCATCTGCGAACCGTGACGTTTAAACGCCTCGCTCCACGGCGTGGCATCATCGTCACGCTGTGGCGAATTCCATACCACTTCCCAGCCGAGGAAGGCGCTGACCACGAACACGGTGTGGAACAGCATGCGCACCGGTGCCAGCAGCACGGAGAACAGCATTTCCAGCATCAGCGAGATGAACAGACGGATCGCGCCACCGTAGGATTTCGCCCCCTTGCACCAGATTAATATCACGCTCAGCAGTTTCGGCAGGAACAGTAATATCAGCGTGGTGGAGAACAATGCTATCGCCAGTTCAGGACGCCACTGCGGCCACACCGGGAACAGCTGCCGCGGTTGCAGGAAGTAGGTCGGTTCCATCAGCGTATGCACCACCTGCAAGGCGGTAGAGAGCGCCAGGAACATGAACCACAGCGGTGCTGACAGATAAGACATCACACCGGTCAGGAACACCGCACGGTGAACCGGGTGCATCCCTTTCACCAGGAACAGTCGGAAGTTCATCAGGTTACCGTGGCACCAGCGACGGTCACGCTTCAGCTCATCCAGCAGGTTCGGTGGCAGTTCTTCATACGAGCCCGGCAGATCGTAGGCAATCCAGACGCCCCAGCCGGCACGGCGCATCAGCGCAGCTTCAACAAAGTCGTGCGACAGAATCGATCCGGCAAAGGAGCCTTCACCCGGTAACGGTGCCAGCGCACAGTGCTCGATAAACGGTTTCACCCGGATTATCGCGTTGTGCCCCCAGTAGTGGGATTCCCCCAGCTGCCAGAAGTGCAAGCCAGCGGTAAACAGCGGACCGTAAACGCGGGTGGCAAACTGCTGACAGCGCGCATACAGCGTGTCCATACCGGATGCTTTCGGCGACGACTGAATAATACCGGCGTTCGGGTTGGCTTCCATCATGCGAACCAGACCGGTCAGACATTCACCGCTCATGACGCTGTCGGCGTCCAGCACCACCATGTAGCTGTAGTTGCTGCCCCAGCGACGGCAGAAGTCATCGATGTTGCCGCTTTTACGCTTCACACGACGACGACGACGACGATAGAAAATCTTGCCCGCACCGCCGACGTCACGCACCAGCTCCATCCAGGCTTTCTGTTCGGCGATGGCGATATCGGCGTCGTAACTGTCGCTGAGGATATAAACGTCGAAATGCTCAGCGTTGCCGGTCCGCACCACCGATTCCCAGGTGGCACGCAGGCCAGCGTAAACGCGCTCAACATCTTCGTTACAGATTGGCATGATCAGCGCGGTACGGTGCGCAGGGTTAAGCGGCTCATCCCCCACGGTAGAGTAGGAAATACTGTATTTGTCACGACCAATCAGCAACTGCAGGAAGCCCATCAGCGCGGTCCAGAAACCGGCCGAGACCCAACAGAACAGAATGGCGAACAGGAACAGGATGCCGGTCTGCAACACGTACGGCAGGATCTGCATCACCGACTGCTGCCAGTTCTGATTGATCATCTCCATCGGATCCAGCAGCGTCCAGCCCTGATACGGCAGAATGGTCTTCATGTACCAGGTGGCAACCACGGTCTGCATGATGGTGAGGATCAGCAGAATATAGCGGCGAATCGATCCGACATGACGCCATTTTTCTTCGGCACGCTGCTCTTCCGCGTTAGCGTAGCGCGGCACCGATTTATGGCCACGCAGTGAGTCCCAGGCGCGAGCGACCGGGTTGGTCCGCCAGGCTTCCGGGAACATCAGGGAGCGTTTGACCTTCGGCATCGCCTTCAGCGTGGTACGATCCAGGTCATCTTTACCCAGCTGCTGACCATTGGCGAGCGAGTCGGGCCAGGCCATTTCGACCCGCGATGACACCGATTTTAACGGTGCATCGTCGGGACGATCGCTGGCGGCCACATCCTTGCCCAGCGCATCATGAATGAAGTGAAACGCTGCAGCATGCTGCAGCGAGGCGCTAAGGCGCGCCTTCCCCGCCGCATCCAGCGGCAGGGATTCCACGTAACGTTGAGGTGTAAAAGTCGATTTATTCATTGGCAGGTAACTGATAGCTCCAGGTTTCCGTCAATGTCTTGTCGCCGCTAACCAGCGCCGCACGCATTTCGGTGGGCTGCTTGTTGTCTTTCACACGCAGACGCAACACCAGACGCCAGCCTTTAGTGACCGGGTTATAACGTACGCTCTGCTCAACCACGTCCGCGTTTTTACCCACGCTGACCTGCGGTGCCACCTGACTGTTCTCCGCCATCTTGCTCATGTCTTTACCCACGAAGTCGATGGTGAAAGCCACGGTGCCATCTGGCTGACGCACCAGATTAGACTGCTTCACGTCACCTGCAGAACGCAGGGTGTTTTTCACCCATGCCGTGTCGTCAGAGTGCAGTTGATTTTCATCACGTGAGAAGTGCAGGCGATATTTGAAGTTCATCTCTTTGCCCGGCTCCGGCAGCGTCTCCGGGGTCCAGAACGCAACGATGTTGTCGTTGGTCTCATCAGCCGTTGGGATCTCAACCAGTTCTACCCGGCCTTTACCCCAGTCGCCTAATGGCTCAACCCAGCCGCTTGGGCGCAGATCGTAGCGGTCGTCGAGATCCTGATAGTTGTTGAAGTCACGCCCGCGCTGCAGCAGACCAAAACCTTTTGGACTCTCGATGGTGTAGGTGCTGACCGCCAGATGACGCGGATTGTTCAGCGGACGCCAGATCCATTCACCGTTGCCGCTGTGAATCGACAGACCGTCTGAGTCATGTAATGCCGGACGGAAGTTGTTCACGGTAGACGGCTGGTTCTGACCAAACAGGAACATACTGGTCAGCGGCGCAACGCCCAGCTTACCAACGTTGTCACGCAGGTAGACTTTTGACTGCACATCAACGGTCGACGCCTGGCCCGGACGCAGCACAAAGCGATAGGCACCCGCCGCACGCGGCGAATCGAGCAGTGCATAGATCACCAGCTGTTTATCCTGCGGCTTCGGACGCTCAATCCAGAACTCTTTGAAACGCGGGAACTCTTCACCGGACGGTAGCGCAGTATCAATCGCCAGGCCACGGGCTGACAGACCATACACCTGGCCGGCACCGATCACCCGGAAATAGCTGGCACCGAGGAAGCTGGCGATCTCATCGTCTTTACCCTTGCTGTTTAACGGGTAGAGCACTTTGAAACCGGCAAATCCGAGGTTTTTCACCGCGTCGGCATCATGTTTTACATTGCCGAAATTAAAATAGTCGGGGTTATATTTGATCTCACGCACCGCGTTAGCGGTCACTTCATTGATTTGCACCGGGGTGTCGAAATACATCCCCTGATGGTAAAATTCCAGCTTGAACGGCGTGCGCAGCTTGCCCCAATACGCTTTATCGTGGTTAAACTGGATCTGCTGGTAATCAGCAAATTTCATTTCACGAAATTGAGAGGGTAAATTGCTTTTTGGCGCTTCGAAGCTTTTCCCTGCCAACGCTTTGGCTTGTCTGGCAACATCATCGATGTTAAACGCCCAACTGTTATTGGCGTATAACGCCAGCAGAACCGCAGTACCAATCCAGCGTACCTTCATCAGTCCGGCTTTATTTTTTTCTTTAGTCAGCACATCCCCCCCTTTCGTGTGCTTAAATCAAACCCGCTTATCTTAAAGGATTATTCGGTTTTCCGACAGCTTATGCGCAACTTTGTTCCCGCATTTCGTCAGGCAAAGAGCCGCTTTTAGGACAATTAAACACTACGGATTCCACTGATAGTATACCTTGTTTATCGCAGGTAGAATTCCGCCCGAGCATAATCCGGTTTCAGGGCGAAACCGGTCAAACGTACTAACGAACTGGAACTTTATGAGTACAGCAAAACCTGAACGTGAATACTTCCTCGACTCAATCCGGGCGTATCTGATGTTACTGGGGGTGCCGTTTCACGTCTCCCTGATCTACTCGACGCAGAAATGGGCAGTCAACAGCCAGGAAGCCTCGCTGTGGCTGACGCTGTTCAATGATTTTATTCATGCGTTTCGTATGCAGGTGTTTTTCGTCATCTCGGGCTATTTCTCCTACATGCTCTATCTGCGCTACCAGCCGCGACGCTTTCTGAAGGTGCGGCTGGAGCGGGTTGGCATCCCGTTACTGACCGCTATTCCGCTGATTACCCTGCCGCAGTTTTTTATGCTGAAAAACTGGACCAGCAAGCTGGCCGACTGGCCGCGCTTCAGCCGGTATGAAAAATTTAATAACCTGATGTGGGAGCTGATCTCGCACCTGTGGTTTCTGGTGGTGCTGGTGATGCTGACCACGCTGGGGATGGTGACGTTCCGCTGGTTGCGCGATCAGCACCGCAGCATTGATTACAGCCGGGTCGGCTGGGGTTCGCTGGCTGCCGGCGTAACGGCCTGGGCGTTGCTGTGGTGTCTGTTCCGCCGCCTGATCTTTCTGTTCCAGCCAGCCTGGCTGATGGATGGCCTGTTCAGCATTATCGTGATGCAAACCCTCTTCTACCTGCCATTCTTTATGCTGGGCGCGCTGGCGTGGAAACATCCGCCGCTGAAGCAGTTGTTTGTCCGTTTCAATCCGCTGATGTGGGTCGGCGCGGTGGTGATGTTTATCGCCTACTGCGCTAATCAGCGACTGAGCAGCGGCGAAGGCTGGCTGTATGAGCTGGATGCACTGATTTCAACGCTGATGGGATTGTGCATGCTGAGCGTCTGCTTCTGCTTTGGCCACAAGCTGCTGAATGCACATTCGCCGCGTATCATGTACCTGGTCAATGCGTCGTTGTTCATCTATCTGGTGCACCATCCGCTGACCCTGCTGTACGGCATCTACGTGACCCCGCGCATCGAAAACAACACGCTGGGCTTCTTCCTGGGCCTGCTGATGGTGTTCGGAATCGCCTTCCTGCTGTATGAGATTCATCTGCGGATACCGCTGCTGCGCTTCCTGTTTTCCGGTAAGTTTGAGCGCAAATAACCTGGCGTCAGGTGATCGATGGGTTTGGCTTCCGTCTGCTGACGAGTTCAGGCGATTGATGGGAGCAGGCCCCCAATAGTGTTAGCCAAAGATAGCTGACAAACATAAAGCGATGGGAACATACGCCAGTAGCAAAGCATAGCGGACCAGGGACAAAAACGCCGGGAGCGTTTTTGAACAACGCAGAGCGTTGGCCCGGCGACGGGCGCACCTCAGGAATGAGGTGCGTAACCGTCCGCGCTGAGCCCGCCAGGGGTGGCGGGTTTCGCGTTTTTGCGCACGGCGTAGGCTCCCTGAGCCTGAGCCTGAGCCTGAGCCTGAGCCTGAGCCTGAGCCTGAGCCTGAGCCTGAG
>MIEI01000036.1 GCA_002095305.1 Pantoea brenneri | reverse complement strand
CTATTTCACCGGTGCAGTGCGTATTGATGCGCCTTTTCAGGCTACAGCACCGGCACGGACCGGTGGCGCGACGGTGACGTTTGAGCCGTCTGCCCGCACCGCATGGCATACCCATCCGCTCGGTCAGACATTAATTGTCACGGCAGGCGTGGGTCGGGTGCAGGAATGGGGAGGACCGGTGCGTGAGATCCGACCGGGCGATATTATCTGGATCCCGGCCGGCGTTAAACACTGGCACGGTGCCGCTGCGCAAAACAGCCTGTCGCATATCGCTATCGCAGAAGCGCTGGACGGCAAGGTAGTTGACTGGATGGAAAAGGTCAGCGATCGGCAATATGCCGCGGCTGAAAAATCGTAAGGACCGAATGATGAAAACGTTAAATGCCGCATTGATGCTCTGCATGGCACTGGCCCCGTCCGTGGCGCTGGCAGATGCCATGCCCGATACAGAACGCAAAAAAATAGAGGCTCAAATGCAGAAACAAACTCAGCCACTGTCGTTACAGCAGAAAAACATTGCCAGTATTGCCGCCTATGCGGCCGTCGGTGATTTAACCGGACTGAACGCGGCGCTCAATCGCGGTCTGGACGCCGGCCTGACCCTGAGCGACTGTCGCGAAATTCTGGTCCAGCTCTATGCCTATGCCGGCTTTCCACGCAGTCTGAATGCGCTGGGCGAGTTGATGAAAGTGACCGAAAGCCGACGGCTGGCGGGAAAACAGGATCAGCCGGGGCAGCAGCCTGGCCCGCTTCCTGCGCCAGAAACGATGATGGCCGCCGGTAAACGCAACCAGACCGCACTGGTCGGCAGCCCGGTGAAAGGACCGCTGTTCGATTTCGCGCCGGTGATGAATGATTATCTGCAGTCTCATCTGTTCGGTGACATTTTTGAACGGGACAATTTCAGCTGGAAAAATCGTGAGCTGGCGACGGTCGGCGCACTGGCCGCGATGGAAGGGGTAGAACCGCAGTTGAAATCTCACCTTGGCATCAGCATCAATATCGGCCTGACTGCCGATCAGCTGAGCGAACTGGTGCCGTTTTTCAGTGAACAGCAACAGCCGGGCTGGGCCGATCGGCTGAAGGCCGCGCTCAATTCAGTAGCGCAACAGTAGCGAAAAAGCGCCATGCCGTGTCTGGCGCTTATCACGTGGTAAAGGCCATCCTCACTGTGGTGACAACGTCACGCTGATCGTTTCTGCTTTCATGCTGTCATGATTCTCTAACGCTTCCGGCGCGTCTATCCGGCCAATCCGGGTATAGCGGTAGGCGGTATGAAAGCTTTTATAAAACAGCACCAGCGTGTTGTTGCCATACAGCATCACATCGCCGGCATGAATGGTGCCGGTGACTACCGGCCCGACCGGCAGTGAAAAAGCCAGATCGACATATTTTTCATTGCCGTTCAGTTCATGCATTTCCACGCTGAGCGGCAATTTGTTTATCAGGGCACGGGAGGCGGCGTTTTCGGCCGGAATAAGGGTGAACGACTGGTGATCGATTTGCATGTTGATCATTCTGGTCTCACTGGTGGCTGGTGCATCCGGGCTGGCAGCTGATGTTACAGCGGCGGATGCAGCGCCAGGGCTGCTGGTGGCCGTAATCAGTACCGCTACTGTAATGCTGAAGATGTACTGACGCCTGGCGGTGCCGGGGGTCAGAATGGGTAACCTGTCTTTCATGATAAAGACCTTAATACAAAATAGTAGCCTTAAAAGGATATAGGTCAGTCTGACGTTCAGGCAATATTTTAGTTTTACGCGTTGCTGTGGCATCGCACCGGACAACGGTTCAGACCTTGCGTGCAAGCTGACCGGCGAATGCGTCCTCATAGATGACTGCTCTCAGATGAAAGCCAGGTCAGCGGATCACCGCCCGGGCAGATTGCGGCAGCGTGACCTGAAACCGGCAGAACGGCTGACTAACCTGCGTTGATAAAACGCGCTACCCATGTCTGGCCGGGATATCGGCTAAGCAGTATGCGCAGGCAGGAATCCAGGGTGGAGCAGGGGGAAGAACCTGTCCTGACCAATCCAGCCGTGAGTCAGTGGCGACCAGACATCCACAGCGCGCTTTTCAGCGCCGGGTAACCGCTGCTATTGGCAAATAAGGACAGGATAAATAGTTATCTGTAAGGGCGGAGCAGGCGGGATAAACGGAGTAACCTGCTCCGGGAGACAGTAAATCTATTGCTGTTAAGACTAAAGTCTTAACTGGCTGCCTAAAATAACATCGGCCTCCTGCAATGTGACATCAAGTCCCGCAGAGGGGGTGAAGGTCAATTCGCCAAAAATAACGCTTCCATTGAGCAGGTAGAAATCGGCGCGGACAAACTTAAAGTCTGAGGCGAGTTTAACCGCATAATCTCTCATTTTTTTGAAACCCTCAGGCATTGCTGGGTAATCATTTTTATTTATTAGTTCAACCGTGTCTTCAAAGGGAAGTGGGGTCCAGTCCATATCAAAATAGTAGAATTTAGGCGTTCCCTTCTCACGCCCCGTACAAACCATAACCGCGTAGGGTTTGCCATTAAAACAGTAGAATTTGTAGTCATCAGGAAATCCGCCGCGATCATTTTCAATGTATTTTTCGCATAAGATTTTTCTTTCTATTCTCTTATACTGTGGCTCTATAAAGTGGGCTGAAAAATCCTGTCTCATCCATTTGTCCAGTTGTCTGCTGGTTTTCGTAATGTCCAGTGAGGCTTTGTTATGGCATATTATATTGTAGCCCGCACCATGGTTACATTTAAGTGCAAACTTATCGGGCAACAGCCTGTAGTCAATCTCCCGAGAGTCGTCGTACACGCCGTATAATTCGTTAAGGATTTCGCCACATCCTTTCGATCTGATGTACTCTCTGACCTTATACTTGTCAGCGCAAAGGGTATAAATATCATCATGAAACTCGTTGAACTTAAGCCACTGAATTTTTTCATTGAAGTTGGTAGGGTTTGTTAAGTTCAGTTTTTTTCTGAACTTAATGTAGTAGTGAGTTTTAGCGCAAAGTTCAGGGTACAGGTGAGCGCTAAATTTTAATGCTGATTTGACTGTGTGTTTTATCATTTTCATTAAAATTATCTCAGTTTGAAAATATTAAGATGCATTTTGATGATGGTTTTATTTTTAAAGAAGTAATTGAGTAGGGTACAGGATGAAATCTCGACGATTAAAAAACAGTATGCAGCGCCATTAATCCCGAAAGCTCTTATCATTAGCCAGGATAACGGTATGGTTAAGATGCAACATAGCAACATTTTTCTGGCCAGGTAATTGTACCCGGACTCTTTTATCATATAGCGGTAGCAAATTGTCCCTAACGACGAGAACATTGTACCAATGATAATGATGGGGATGATCTTTACCGAATCCATATACTTTTCGCCATAGAGTAAATGTATGACAAAATCACCAAATATATAGAATCCGCCAAGCGCGATGAGAGAGAACATAATGACAAGTCGATTGATTTTAATCAGTAATGCTTCAACAGTTGGTTGATCTTTCTCGCTGTATATTCTTGAAAAGAAACTGGTTATTAAGGCCATAACAATAAATGACCATGCACCTCCTAAGGTTAACGCGACGCTATAAACGCCCAGGTTTGAATAAGAGAGCATCTTAGCTAAAAAAATGCTCGATATCTGCGTGTATATGTCAGCAGACAGGCTTGATAAAACCAGCGCACCCCCGGCGAATAACATGTGCCGGTTATAGGCAGCAATTCCCTTACTGCTTTCGTCTATTTCAGTTGTGTGGTTAAAATAAATAAGGCGCAGGATGTAAGGTATCAGCGGGATAATGATGATAGGGATTGTGAAGTAGTAAACTGGCAGTTTGAAATGTGCCACACAGAATCGGATCAACAGGGCGATGGATAAACCAATAATATTGGTTATTGTGTTTATTTTTGATTTTAGCTGAGTGTTGTTGTAGATGGCGAAAAAATCCATCACAATAAAGTATGTGGCAATGCAGTTGGCTACACCAAATAAAAAAACAATAAAATCAGTGAAAATATAGAGGTAAATTAAAACTGCTGCTGATGATAAGAGGAAGAAAAGACGCCGTTGATTTTGAGTATGCATCGCCAGGGCAATTCCGGACTTCGTCTTTTCACTCATCCGTTTAAATATAATATTCTGACCGCCAAACCACGAGAGCGTCTGGACAAATATGAACAGGGACGTAGTGATGTTTATCTTACCAAAATTTTCCGGGCCAACGTATTTTGCCATCAGTGCATTAATATAGATTAAGCCGATAATGTTAACTGACTTCTCAAGCATGATCCATATTGAATTGGAGTACATTTCATATCTCTCATGAACAATTTTTCAATGCTGTAGTGTGTGATTTATGAAGCAACCCTAAAACAGGCTGGCCGTTTATCTTCTGCGTTAAGATTTGTCCCTGTCAGTCGTTTTTCATCGGGTCAGATAATGTCTCAGTATCATGTTGTTTAGTTTTTGTTAAATTTATTTGGTTGACAGTGTGGCTGCTCAAATAAAATTAGTGAAGAGTTTTTTTAATTAATCAGAAAAGTGACAGTTATTTGCAAATAATGAGTCCATTGTTTATTGGTGTTATGTAGTTTGATGAGGTGATAACGGGAGGTGCGATCATTGAGGTGATGTTTAGTGATGCCGGCATGTACGATTTGTGGGTGACGGATAAGATGCCGAACAACGGGCCGACGCAGTCCTGCTCCGGCCTTTAATGAATAAATATAAGCGAGTTAATCGCAGGCGGCTTTTTGATATCTTGTTTAGCTGTAATCTCTATTTCTGATTGGCTGCTTCGCGGTTGGCCTCAGGGGACGAGATCCAACCGGTGTTAATTTTCGTCCAGAATGATTTTGCCCGTTGCTTTCGCTGTTAACCTCGCTTTTCCATCCCTCACTGTAGACAACGCCTGGCGACCTGAGTCCAGACAGGTCAGGTATTTTGCCTGCTGACAGGCAACAGGCTCTGCGTTGAATCACCAAAGCGGGATACCGGCCAGCTAATCCGCTCTGCTGCCTGACTCTTTTTTTAGCGTGAGTGAGGCGTGTCCGGCCTGCTTCAGGGAGACCGCGGTGATAAGGTTATCGGCGACGGTTAGCGTCAGAACACGATCATCGTGATACCAGCGACCGGCATTGGCTTTCCAGCCGTCAGCAATCAGCTGACCGGAGGCGACATCAATCGATTTGCCGATCAGCTGATCCAGCTTCAGGCTGGAGGCGGGGGCGTTAACGCTGTTTGCCTGATTCTGCGCTCTGGTTTTTTTGATGTCGCAGGTACCGTCGGCGTCGGTCATCTGGCTACACCCGCTGCGCTCAAGCTGGGCGCGATAGGCGCGGCTGATCGCCTGCGCGGGCGTCGCAATGCAGCTCAGTGCCGTTATGACCAGCATCGCCGTTAAAATGCGGGAACCCGCAGGACCTGTGATGTTCATGGTATTTCCTCGTTTATGATTGCTTTGCTGGCGCATCGATGTTTTTCAGCCGCAGTAATTAAGCCCCGATCATTAAGCCCCGACATTAAGCCCCGACATTAAGCCCCGACATTAAGCATAGTGCCGATGGCATTGCTGGTCAGAGCCGCTGGCGGATAATGATCGGCAGCGCCGCCTGTCTCAAACTTAGCCATGACCGGCGCCAGGCTGACCGCGCGAATCTACCTGTGCAGCGCACAACGTGAGTTGATCGCGGTCAACGTCGAATTCCGTTTAACGACCTGCGCCAGCCGCCGCATTTACAGACGGCGTTTTGCAAACCCCGGCAATCGGCTTAGAGTACAGCGTCGGCCGGGGTGGCCGGAGAGAACGGTTGCAGCGTCAGCCGTGCTGCGTTGCATGCTTAACAGGCTAACCGTGAGGAACAGCAATGACCGCCAGTGCCGATCAGCTCAGCAAACTGCTGGATGAAAAGACCCGCAAAGATTTTCCGGCGATATCCGTTGCCATCGGCAGAGCAGACCGTCTGATCTGGCAGTATGCGGCGGGTTATGCTGACCTCAGCAACCGCCTGACAAATTCAGCCGATACCGCGTTTGGCATTGGCAGTATCACCAAAGTATTTGTCGCCGTTATCCTGCTGCAGCTTAGCGAAGAGGGGCAGATAACGCTTGACGATCCGCTCTCTGCCTGGCTGGAACCGGCACAGCTTGCTGGCATCGCTAATGCCCGGGTGGTGACGATCAGACAGCTGTTATCACATTACGCCGGGATCCCCAGTTGGGAAGATCAGCCCGGCTGGATTCATGTTGCGCGCGGTAAAGATAGCGTTGCAGATAAGGTCTGGCGACCGGACGAAGCGCTGGAATATATTCACAGCAAACCGGCACTGGCTCTGCCTGATGAAAAATTTTATTACTCAAACAGCTCCTTCACCCTGCTGGGGATGCTGATTGAGCGGGTCACCGGCAACACGCTGGAGCAGGCGTTAAACCAGCGGATCTTCAGGCCGCTCTCGCTTAAACAGACCCGGCTGGAGGGCTATCTGCTATCCGATCGGCACAACGACGCCACGCGATATCATCGGGCGGACGCACATTTCATCCAGCACGCCGGCATCGCCGGATGTTTTACGCCTGAGCGCGCGGCGATGATCAATGTTTCTGCTGCCAGCCTCTCAGTGGAATGGGCCGCCGGCGGGATGATTTCTACCGCCGGGGAGTTGATGCGCTTTTGTCTGGCGCTGAAAAACGGGGCGTTAGTTAACCCGCAAAGTCTGCGTGAGATGCAACGCTGGCGGCCGGCCGGTGAGGCGCAAATTGGCTTAAGCCTGTTCAGAACAGATTCTGCTTTTGGCCCGGCTATCGGTCACGGCGGCAACGTGCTGGGTTACAGCGCCTGTGCCTGGTGGTTCAGAGAAACCGACTGCGCGCTGGTGATATTAACCAATCTCGGCTCGATGCATGCGGCGGCAGAAGCTGACTGTGCCAGCCGGTTATTCAGCAACCCAGCGATCGTCAGACTGGCGCATGAAATTTGCGAGGGCGGCTAAAAAGCCGGAAACCGCACATTGCTGCCCATGCATCGCCCGATAAGGTAAACTGCCGGCCATAAGTTAATGCAAATTATTTGCTTTAACCCGCCAGATTGCAGCTGAGAGCAGGAGGAACAGATGGCAAAGGAGATGATTCGTCAGGGCGGACGCAGTGCGCGGATCCAGCAGGAAGTCCACCGGGCCGTGAATCAGTTACTCAAAACGACCGATCGCGCGGCGATAACCCTGCCGATGATCGCCGAACGGGCCGGGGTTACCCCGTCCACCCTCTATCGACGCTGGGGAGATCTGTCACAGTTACTGGCCGATGTTGCCGTGGCGCGGATGCGGCCGATTGCTGAACCGGAGGATACCGGTGAAATGATCGGCGATCTGACGGCTTTTATCGTGCAGTATGCCGAAGAGATGTCATCAAAAGTCGGGCGTGAAATGCTGACCGACGTAATCGGCAGCTACAGCGGAGACGCCAGCCAGAAATGCTGTGGCTATACCTTGCAGCATCTTGAAACGCTGAACAGCCGGGCGCTGGCGCGCGGTGAGCCGGGCTTTGACGTCAGGCAGGTGATTGATGGGGTGGTGGCACCGGTGATGTACCACATCCTGTTTAACGATCGGGAAGTGTCCGCCGGCTACTGCCAGTCACTGATCCAGCGGCTATTTGGTGGCGCCGCCGACCGGCACCTTATCGCTGAGTAAAGGGTAAGGCGGCGTCGATGATCAGCTGTTGCAGCAGCGCCTGCGCCGGGTCATCCGTGGTCTCTGGCGTCACCAGCGCAATGCCGATATGACCGGGCGCCGGCAGCCGTTCGGATGCGATCGTCAGCTTATCCGGCATACCGGCGCGGGTGCGCAGCGTCAGGCCTAAACCTGCCTGCAGCGCCGCCCAGATACCGCTCAGGCTGTGGCTGGTAAACACGATCCGCCACGGGATCCCCGCCGCATCCAGCACGGCAGTTGCCCGCGAGCGCATCACGCACGGCGCATCGAACACCACCAGCGGCAGCGGGTCGCCGCGCTGCAACCGATCGGCCAGAGTGAAATCAGGATGATGTATCCAGACTAACGGACACTGGCCAGGCAACTGACCCGCAGCGTGCGGATCGGCCTGCCACACCAGCGCAAGGTCGAGCTGATGCTGCGCCATCGCGCTCAGCAGCGGCTGATTGCGGTCAACCCGCGCGGTAATCGTGACGCCAGGATGCTGACGGCTGAACGCACCGAGAATCGCCGGCATTAACGACTCACCAAAATCTTCCTGCATACCAATGCGGATTTCACCCTTCAGCCCGTCACCTTTTACTGCCCGCAACGTCTCATCATTCAGCAGCAGCAGCCGTCTGGCGTAGCTCATCAGCAGTTCGCCGCTTCGCGTCAGTTGCAGATGCCGTCCCTTTTTCATCACCAGCGCCGTGCCGCATTGCTGCTCGAGCTTTTTAAGCTGCGCACTCACCGCCGAGGTTGAGCGACACAGTTGCCGGGCCGCCAGCGCGAAGCTACCCGCCTCTATGCCGGTGACAAAGCTTCGCAGTGCATCCATATCCAGTGAATCAGGCACTCTGTTCATAATCATCCTGTAATGGTGGATGGTTGATGCCGATTAATTTGATTTTCAGGAGTATAACGCTGCGCGACACTCTGTCTATCAACACGGGAGAGAAAAAATGAAAGAGACACTGAATCGCGAAACATTGATGCAGCGCGCACCGAAGCTGGCTGAACTGACCCAACAGGTGCTGTTTGATGATATCTGGCAGCGCGGCGTGCTGTCAGCACGTGAACGCAGTCTGCTGACGCTGGCGACGCTCACCGCGCTGGGCCGGGTCGCGCAGTTGCCCTGGCATATTGATTTCGCGCGTAAAAACGGGCTGACGCAGGAGGAGCTGATCGAGAGCTTTACCCATCTGGCTTTTTACGCCGGCTGGCCCGCCGCAGTGACTGCGCTCAGTTACCTTGAGGAGAACAGCTGATGCCGATAACCCGTATCACCCTCGGCCAGGGTTATAGTGAGGCCCGGTTACAGCAAATCTCCGCGCTGTTGCATCAGACGCTGGTGGCTGAGTTTGCGGTGCCGGTTGATGATTGTTTTCAGTTGATCGAGTTGCTGCCAGCCAGTCAGCGAATTTACAACCGTTACTACCTGAGCGAAGGGCGCAGTGAGGATTTCATCCTGTTCCAGATTACCGCCGGTCGGCCACGCAGCCGGCAGCAGAAGCAGCGCTTTTATCAACAGCTGTGTGCCTCATTGCACAGCACGCTGGGGATCGATCCGGATGACGTAATGGTGATCATCCAGTTCAACAGCAGCGAAGAGTGGAGCTTCAGCGGCGGCAGAATGTTAGCGGAGGTGATGTCATGATCGTGATGCATTACCGCTTTACGTTGCCGGCAGATTACCCGATGGCGACGATTGAGCAGCGTATCCGGCTGAACGGCGCGCGGCTGGATGGGCTTCCAGGTCTGATTGCCAAAGCTTATCTCTACGCCCGGCTGGATGATGACCAACTGGCAGTGGCAGAGAACCGCTATGCGCCGCTCTATTTCTGGCAGCATGCGTCAGCCATGCAGCGATTCCTGCAAAGCGCGGGCTTTCAGCGCTTAGTGGATGATTTTGGCTGGCCGGTGATAGAGAGCTGGCTGGCGCTGAACGGCGATACGCTGCCAGCCTCGCTCGAGCAGGCGCGCTTTATCACGCTGCGCCGCTGGCCGATCGTCCCGCACAGCAACCTTGCCGATCTGGCGCAGCATACCGGCTTCAGCGCCTGGGATGTGAGCCGCTGGCAGGGGCTTAGCGTGACGGCTTCAGCGGTGCCGTCCGCAGATGAACCGGAAGTGTATCGCATCGGTTATCTGGCTCGCGGTGCGGTGGCGTCAGGGGATCAGCGCGGATAAGGCGATAGCCAGCAGCACGGTTCCACCGAGCGTGTTGATATATTTACGCAGCGTGGCGGTGCTGATGGTGCGGGTCGAGGTCATCAGCAACTGGCTGGCACCGCTGAGCCAGCTGGCCATGATCACAATATGCAGCGTGGCCAGCAGCAGGAAATCGGATAAGTTGCCGCTCTGGCTGGTAAAGCGCGATACCACGGTCAGGTAGAGCAAAACGGCTTTCGGATTGAGCAGGTTAGCAAAGAATGCCTGTGACAGTGTCACCGGTTGCGGATCGAGGCTGACATCCTGCTGGCGGGCCCGCAGCCCACTGATAATTAACTGGCTAGCCAGCCACAGCAGATAAACGGTACCGGCGATTTGCAGAAGATGAAACAGCGAGGGGAAAGCCATCAGCATTGACGAAACGCCTAATCCCACCAGCAAGGCGTGGCAGTAGATCCCCAGCGCGGTGCCCACAATGATGGTCGCGACGCCGCGCCAACCTTCGGCCAGCGCGCTGTTAATAGCAAGGGTAAAACTGGCGCCCGGCGACAGCGCTATCGGTAAGATGGCAACAAGGAAACCACTATAATCGATCTGCATCGGAACGGGTTACGCTCTCCAGGGTGAGAGATTCACAGGGCGAAAATCGCCTCAATCTCAATGCGTAAATCAGCCGAAAACAGGCCACTGACCTGCACCAGGGAACTGGCGGGCAGATGGCTGCCGTAGTGACGGAACAGCACCGCGCGCAGCGCCGCAATGTCGGTGAAGGCGGTGATAAAAATGGTCACCTTCAACAGAGCGGCCAGCGACGTCTGCTCAGCGTCGGCGATCAGTTTAAGCTGTGAAAAGATCGCCTCCGCCTGTTCAGCGATGTCACCCTGCTGTGCCGGCGTGCAAAAGGCGGTCAGGCCGGAAACGTAGAGGGTATCGCCATGTTTCACCGCATGCACATAAGGCGCTTTCACCTCGCCGAACTGCGGATAATTGATGCGTTCAGGTTGCGGCATACTGTTTCCTTGCGGGTTTTAGCCGGGGCGGCGCAGCATCTCTTTAGCCGTTTCAGCGTTTCAGTAACTGTTGGCAGGTGAGGTTATCGGTTGCTGCCTGGCGTTGCTCATCGGCGCTCAGCTGTTGCCAGTGGTCGATCACCTGACGGCCCAGTGCCGGTTTGAAAGTGATTTTCTGCAGCGCATAGTCAGAATTGCTGCCTTCGATGATCTGCTGCATCTGCGGCAGCAACCGTTGGGTATCATGATGATCGATGCCGCAGAATACCGCAACGTAGTACGCTTTATCCTCGCTGCTGAAATGCGGAATCAACCACCAGCCCGCCAGCGCCAGCACCGCCAGCAGCGGTATCAACCACTTGAGTTTACCCTTAACCAACACTACCCCCGTTATCTGCAGAAGAGGTCCGCCAGAGAATCGCCGGACACAGGGCGCGTATCCTGCCATATATCCGGTTCGCCGTTAACCCATGCTGTCAGGCGGTTGAGGTCAGGTTTACGCGTCAGAGGCGTCTATCAGGCGTGCGTCGATGGTGGCGTCTGGCATCATCTGTTGCAGACCGGCGATCAGATCGTCACTGGCCTGTTGCAGCGCCGCCAGCGGCATTGCCGGCAGGCTTTCAAGGATAAACCACATCTGTCGCGCCTGCGCATCCAGCCGGGTGCGCACACCCTGACGCCAGTTCCAGCGGCGGCAGGTTACGCCCCGATCGTCGCGCCAGATTACTTCTCCCGGCTCCGGCGACTCATATACCACTTCGCCTTCTTTGACCGTATCGAATGACTCACTGCCATCGGCGATCACCAGCCGCGGCGCACCAACGTAGGCGGCAATGTTTTCACCGCCGACCGGCAGCGCATACTGAATGCTGATGGCGTTATACAGATCCACCACCGGATCGATAGCCGGCATTACGCCATCGCGCAGTACCCGTTTGCGCAGCGCGTCAGCCGAGCAGGGAGTCCGTTTCGCCTTCGCGCCAAACGCTTTGAACACCTCCGCCCACGCCGCGAGATGGGCGTCGGCCCACGCCACATCCTGCTCCAGCACCTGGCGGCAGGCCCGTTTCAGCGCCTGCCCGGCAACCTCAGGGCAGGTGACTGGCGCGGCCTCCACCACAATGCTCATGGCGCGAAAGCCGGGTGCCAGTGCAAATACGGCCGGGTCGATTGACGGATCAACAGATAACATTGGATAATCTCTCAGTGACTAATTTATTTCATAGTAATGACCGATGACCAAAAAAGTCAATATATCGACCGACGCAGGCGCTGACGTGTCGAGTGTCAATCAGGCTGTCTCTGACAGCATTAAAAACTGGCGTAAAAGCCAGAAACTGTCGCTGGATGCGCTATCCCGCCGGGCCGGAGTCAGCAAAGGGATGCTGGTGGAAATTGAGAAGGGCGAAGCCAATCCCAGCATTGCGATTTTATGCAAAATTGCCGCCGCGCTGGGCGTGTCGGTGGCGGATATCGTCAATGTGACCCATACGCCTGCCGCCTGGCTGATTGATCACAGTGCGATTCCGACCTTGTGGCAGGGCGAACAGGGTGGTCGCGCGCAGCTGCTGGCCGGTACCCGCGGGCCTGACATGATTGAGCTGTGGCGCTGGCAGATGTTTGCCGGTGAAACATTCCGCTCCGAGGCCATCCGGCCGGTACGCTGGAGTTGCTGCACGTTGAGCAGGGCAGCCTGGCGTTAACCGTTGGCGATCAGACGCTGGTGGTCGGGCCGGGCTGCGCGGCAGTCGCGCGAACCGATATGCCGCACGCCTATGCCAGCGCCGATCAACAGCCGGTGATCTTCACCATGACGGTTGCTGAACTGCACCGTTAATCTTTTTCTGCCGCTGCGGTAACCGCTTCACCGGGAAACGGCAGCAACAGCGTTTTCAGCATTCCTTCCAGCGCGTTGCGTTCTGTCAGCGAAAGCGGTGCCAGTACGGCATTCTGGGTGGCAGTATGCACCGCTAACGCCTGCTCAATACAGCGCTGACCCTGCGCGGTCAGTCCCACCAGCATACTGCGCTTATCATCGGGTGACTCCACGCGCGCGATCAGACCTCGCTGTTCCAGCCGCTTGAGACGATGGGTCATCGCGCCGGAGGTGACAAGCAGCGAGGTATACAGCTGGGTCGGTGACAGACAGTACGGCGTCCCGGCCCGGCGCAATGTCGCCAGCACGTCAAATTCCCCGTCATGGAAGTCAAACTGCTCCAGCGCCTGACTGCGTGCTTTTGCCAGATGTTTCATCAGGCGCAGCATCCTGCCGACGATGCGCATTGAGGAGGCATCCAGATCTGGCATGGCGCTGTCCCACTGACTGACTACAAAATCGATATGGTCCTGCATCATTCACCTGTTAACTGTGTGGCTAATTTGTCGGGTTGTGCTCAGCCCCTTAACGGCGGCCGGAATATATCTTAACGTTAAGATAAACAGTGACAGCCTGGTGCTGTCAGCGTTGTTCCTGTCCACGGAGTCGGCTATGAAAAACACCCGCTTATTACCCGCTATCTTCGCACCGATCGCCTTTCTTGTCGGGCTCAATCTGCGCCCGCTACTGGCGATTATCGGCCGCTGTTTCCGGCATTGCAACAGCAGGCCGGTTTGTCGGCGACGACGTTTAGCCTGCTGACCACGTTGCCGGTCGCCATGATGGGGCTTGCCGCACTGGCTGGCCCGTGGCTGCTTAAGCGTAGCGGTGCGGCGCGCGGCATTGCGGCAGGGCTGATCTGTCTGGCGATCGCCTCGCTGTGGCGTGGCTTTTCGCTCTCGCCGCTGTCGTTGATGCTGACGGCGCTGGCAGGCGGCGCGGGGATCGGGGTGATACAGGCACTGATGCCGGCGCTGATCCGGCAGCGCTATCTCCACGCCGCCCCGACGCTGATGGCGTTATTCAGCACCGGGATTATGGCGGGTGCGGCGCTGATGGCTGCGGGTGCGGATCCGCTGTTTTCGCTGCTCGGTTTACCCGCGGCGCTGGCCACGGCGGGCGGGCTGGCACTGATCACCCTGCTGGTCTGGCGGTCAGCGAATCCGGATAGTCCGGCGGATCTCGCACCGTCCGTTGGGGTAGCTGCGCTGTCCGCGTCGCGCACTTTGTTACTGTTACTGTTTTTTGGTATTGGAACCGGCGCCTATACCCTGGTGCTGGCCTGGCTGCCGCCGTTTTATATCCAGCTGGCTGGAGCGCCCGCAACAGCGGCTTCCTGCTCGCCGGGCTGACGCTGACAGAAGTGGTTGCCGGACTGGTGATCTCTGCCGTTCAGCAGCGTTTTCCCAATCGCCGCCGGTTACTGCTGCTGGTGCTGACGCTGCTGCTGGCCGGACTGATCGCGCTGATTGTCGCGCCGGGTACCATGCCGCTGCTGTCGACGCTGCTACTCGGCCTTGGGATCGGGGCGCTGTTTCCGCTGTCGCTGATCGTCACGCTCGATCATGCCCGAAATGCCACCGAGGCCGCCGTGCTGTTATCGCGGGTGCAGGGCGGAGGCTATCTCATCGCGTCCATTATGCCATTGGTGGCTGGCTGGGTGCGTGACAGCGGGGCATCGCTGACCAGCGCCTGGCTGATGATGAGCGTCGGGGTGGTGGGGCTGATGGCGATTGCCTGGCAGTTCAGACCGCAGGCAAACTAAATCACAAGTCTCAACAAACCATTGCTGATATCGCGCGATCTGGCATGCTGCTGATGGGTCACATATTCAGGAGCCGCAATGAAAGTCATCGGTCTGTTAGGGGGAATGTCATGGGAGTCGACCGCGCTCTACTATCGCATCCTCAATCAGCAGGTTAAACAGCGACTGGGTGGATTGCACTCGGCGCAGCTGGTGCTTTACAGCGTCGATTTCCAGCCGATCGAGCAGTTGCAGGCGGCGGGTGAATGGCAGCAGGCGGGCGAAATGCTGGCCGCGGCGGCGCAGAATCTGGAGCGTGCCGGCGCGCAGTTTATCGTGCTGTGTACCAATACCATGCATAAAGTAGCCCCGCAGATCAGCGCAGCGGTCTCCGTGCCGCTGTTGCACATCGCTGATGCCACCGGGCGACGGATTCAGCAGGCGGGATTGCGCAAGGTGGGGTTGCTGGCGACCCGCTTCACCATGGAACAGGCGTTTTATCGCGGGCGGCTGGAGCAACAGTTCAATCTGCAGGTTATCGTCCCAGCGGAAGAGGACCGCGCGTTGGTTCATCAGGTGATTTATCACGAGCTGTGCCTCGGCACAATTAATCCGGCTTCGCGTCAGCGCTACCGGCAGATTATGCAGCAGCTGGTGGATCAGGGAGCAGAAGCGATCATTCTGGGATGTACCGAAATCACCCTGCTGGTGGATGACAGCGATGCCAGCGTCCCGTTATTTGATACCACGCTGATTCACGCGGAAGAAGCGGTAAACCAGGCGCTGGCATAGCATTTTTCAACATGGCAGCAGACTGGCTGCTATTTACCCGGGAGCACGCATGAAAATTGATAATTTGCCGTTTGGACTGACGCAATGGGAGCAGGTGGAAGAAACGGTTCATCCCGGCGATCAGGGCCAGGCGATTTGGCGAACCCTACAGTTCAACGATATTCGCGTCAGGATGGTCGATTATTCACCCGGTTATCTCGCCGATCACTGGTGCGTTAAAGGCCACATACTGCTGTGTCTTGCCGGGGAACTGCATACCGAACTGGCCGATGGCCGCCGCTTTGTGCTGACGCCTGGCATCAGTTACCAGGTGGCAGACAACGCAGAACCGCATCGTTCTTCAACGCCGGTTGGCGCGCGACTGTTCATTGTTGATTAACGCTCTGCCAACCGCTGGCGTGCTGCGGTCTGTCGCAAACGAGTCAGGTTGACACTTATAGAGATAAACTGAAACTGCTTTATAAAAATCAGCAAAATTAATGGCTTATTTCATCGGAGTAATCTGTTTCTGACAGGATTATTTCTTATCAGGTTGTATGCTTGAAGCGGTTAAACCCGTTTGCATCCACCTGTTTTGGGGAATCCTGTGCTTATAAAAAAGAAGAAAGTCAGATCGCATACTGAAGATCGCCTGCTGGCACTGGTGCTGGCCACCACCGCGGGCATCCTTAACGCCATGGCGCTGGGCGCGTTCGGTTTTTTTCCGTCGCACATGACCGGTAACACCTCACAGATATCCACCGAAGTCACCACCAGCGACCTGCACACTCTGTTGTTTTTGCTGGCGCTGATTACCGCCTTTGTTATGGGCTGCACCGTTGCCCGACTGGTGGTGATCGTCGGTCAGAAACATCGGCTGCGCACCATTTTCTGTCTGATTATTCTGGCTGAAGGCGTCGCGCTGACGGCAGCATCCATCTTTGAAACCATGTTCTATACCCCGCGCTTTAACGGCGAAGTGCTGGTGATGCTGGGTTTCCTGATGGGGATTCATAACGCTACCTCCACCCAGCTGTCGAACGGTCGCGTCAGATCAACCCATATTACCGGCACCTTAACCGATGCCGGCATTGCGTTGGGATCGTGGTTGTCGTCGCATGTTTCGCACGATGAAAGCGCCGACCGCCGTTTCTTCCAGAAGGTGCTGCATACCCACCTGACCACGGTGTTCTCATTCCTGATCGGTTGTATTGCCGGTCTGCTGTTGTTCAAAACCTATGGCTTCAACGCCATGATCGGTTTAGGGCTATTTCTGATGCTGGTGGCGCTGACCGCAATTGCCATCACCGTGCAGCGTAGCCGCAGAAGCTTCTACTGATCGCGTTTACCGCGGCCCGATGCCAGCACGGCATCGGGCCAGGGCTTAGTGCTGGGTGCGGGTTGGCCGCACCACAATTTCATTCACGTCTACCTCCTCCGGCTGTTCAATCGCGTAGCGTACCGCCCGGCCAATAGCATCCGGCTGCAGCGCGATGGCCCGATACTGCTGCATCGCCTGCGCCGCGGTCGGGTCAGTAATGGTCGCCGCCAGTTCACTTTCAACCACACCAGGGTGCACACAGGTGACCCGAAGCTGACTATTCTCCTGACGTAACCCGTCGGAAATCGCCCGTACCGCAAACTTGGTGGCGCAATAGACCGCCGCAGTCGGTGATACCGCCAGTGCGCCAATCGAGGCGATGTTGATGATATGACCGGATTGCCGGGCCAGCATCGGCGGCAACACGGCGGCAATGCCGTACAGCACCCCTTTGATGTTGACATCGATCATCTGGTCCCACTCTTCGACCCGCAGCGATGCCAGTGTGAGAGCGGCATAATACCGGCGTTATTGATCATCACATCGACCCGGCCCCATTGCGCCAGCGCAAACCCGACAAAATCGGTCAACTGACCACGCTGGGTGACGTCCAGCGCTTTAACGGCCACCTCAGCGCCATTAAACCGCAGTTCTTCGGCCAGCGCATTCAGCCGCTCTTCGCGCCTGGCACCCAGCAGCAAGGTAGCGCCGGTTTTCGCCAGTTCACGGGCGATGCCCGCGCCAATGCCGCTGGAGGCACCGGTAATTAAGATCACTTTCTGCGTCATAAATCTTCTCCTGTTCTGATATCGCTGGTGATCTTACGATGGCTCGACTATAAAGATAATCCGCCCACTGCTTCATAGACTGGTAACTGTAACTAACCAATGATGGCTGATAAAAATGCGCTGGAAGTGTTTGTCATCGTGGCGCAGACGCGTAATTTTCGTCTGGCGGCCGAGCAGCTGGGGGTTACCCGCCCGGCAATCAGTCAGACGCTGCGGCGACTGGAAGACCTGCTCAACCTGTCACTGATGCAACGCACCACCCGCACCATTCAACTGACCGAGGCGGGGCAACGGCTGTATGCCGAGGTGGCACCGGCGATTAATCAGCTGAACCGGGCCATTAGCGATATCGCTGAGCTGGCCGCTGAGCCGCGCGGGCAGCTGCGGCTGGCGATCTCCTCCATCGCTGAACGGATGCTTGGCGGGGAGCTGCTGGCGAGCTTTATGGCCGCCTATCCGCAGATCGAGCTGGATATCACCGTCACCGATGAAGAGTTTGATATTGTCGATCAGGGTTATGATGCGGGCGTGCGGCTGGGGGAAGTGATCGCCCAGGATATGATTGCGGTGCCGGTCTCCGCCGCGCAGCGTCAGGTTGCCGTGGCCTCACCAGATTACCTCGCGCGACATGGAACGCCGCAGCATCCGCAGCAGCTGATTGAGCATCGCTGTATAGGCTGGCGTAAAGGACCGGGTCTGTCACCGTATCGCTGGGAGTTCGCTGACCAGGGGCGTGAATTCGATGTGGCAGTCAATCCGCAGCTCACCACCAATGACATGGGCGTAATGATTCGCACCGCCTGCGCCGGTGGTGGGATCAGCTTCGGCATGGAAGAGACGTTTCAGCCTTACATTGCGCGTGGAGAGCTGGTGACGTTGCTGGACGCATGGTTGCCGAGCTTTGCGGGATTTTATCTCTACTTTCCCAGCCGCAAAAACCTCGCACCCAAGCTCCGTGCGCTGATCGATCACGTGAAGCTGTAATACCTGACGGTGTCGGCGGCAGGCTCAGGTGGTCATGTTATAGCGGGTAATAATGTTGATTTTTGAGTAAGGGGCGAGTGGCTCCGATGCGGGCAGAAAGCCGTGAAATTCCAGCAGCGTCCTGAAGGCATGTTGAGCATCAAGTTGTAAATTATGCTCGATCAGCGCATCAATTTTGCCTGCCTGCATCAGCGCTCGATTTTCCCGATCCAGATCGTGACCGATAAAGGCGTTAATCGGCCTCTTTTGCTCGTCAAAAGCGCGCAGGATGCCTGGATTACCGCCACCCACCGTGTAGACCGCATCCGTTTCCGGGTGGGCCTGTAAAAATTGCTTAAGCGACTGATACATCAACGGATCGATACCGTATCCTCCTGCCACTACGCTGACCCGATGCTGTGGCGCAAACTGCTGCATCGCCCGTTCAAAACCTTCAATGCGCTCCTGCTCACCGATAAAGTCTTTACTGCCGGTAATCGCCACAATGTGCGACTGCTCCGATCGCAGCCATTTTGTCATTAAGAAGGCGGCGAGTTTGCCGGCATCAAAGTTATCCATACCGATGTAGCGCAGGCGCGCACTGGTCGGCAGATCGCTCATCACCGTCACGACCGGTATCCGCTGCTTAAGCAGGGTGTCGATAGTGGGATTCAGCAACTCAGAGTGGGCCGCTTTGAGAATGATGCCGTGGCTGTGCAGCGCGCTTTTGCTTAACAGCGCGTTGATCTCCCCGGCGGTTAACGTCTCGCTGAAGTGAAAGCGCAGCTGGAGCTTAAAGCTGGCGAAGCTGGCTATCTGACTGCTGAACGCCTCGCGCACCAGTTCCCGAAAGCGATCGGGCGTGTGCATAATGACATCAAAGTAGAGGGTTCTGCCTTTTGCCAGCGCCGTTTTTTGCAGCAGTTCAAGGTCAGCAATCGCCTGACGGATGCGATGCTGCGTTTGAGCATGCACCCGGCCACGCTGATGCAGCGCCCGGTCAATCGTCGCCAGGCTTAAGCCGGACTGGGCAGCAATCTGTTTTAAGGTGAACTTAGCCATACGTCACTCGTGAGACGGGGAAACAGGCTTAGTTTTATCACACTGTTGGCGCTAAACCGCACCGGCTTTGGCTGGCGAAAAATTTTTTATCCGCCAACTGGCAGGTCAGTGAAGGAAACCGGTGGCCGTGAAGAAACAGGCACTGACGATGACGCATCAGACGGTGCCGGTTAACCTCCATCAGTTAACGGATCACATCCGGCGGCGTTGATAAGTTTCATAATATATATATGTTTAACCGTGGGCTTAAAGGCGGGATAAATATATTGCAGCAGTTCCCGCGCCATATCTGGCGATAATATCTTTGCCGTTACCCTGCTAACGAAATAGTACCAGATATTATTCTGAGCCTGTGCGAATAATAACCTTTTCTGCCGCTTCGCTTATATTTCCCTGAACCGGACACTTTTGTTTTTTGTCTTCCAACGGTGTTAAACTGTATATGCATACACCGTCTGGAGGTCGTGTGAAGTACGATGAAGAAAAAGATATTCGCGCGTTGGTTGGCGCAATTGTCAGTGATCTGATTAAGACAGGGCAGCCTGTTCATTTTCATCATATTACTGACGCGCTGTTTCGCCTCAGCGAAGAGACGCGTGATAGCCGGCTGAAAGCGCTGTGCCATGAAGCGATCGGCTTTTTTACCCGCAAAATGCATTAAGGCCAGGGGCGTTGTGAATAAACGCCCGCCTTGCTCAAACCTTTTGCTTTATTTATCAACCTCGGGCAACACGGATTAATCCGTGAACGCTGTATTGTTGTTGTATAGCGGCGCTAAATATTCGCGCTCATCGACGAAGAAATTACGCGTTGCCGCCAGTGCGCTTATTATCCGCGCAATACCGGCCGCTCTGATCGCGCGCGGGTGTTGCAAAAATTTCCTTTGCCAGATAAGACTATTCTTACTTAATCGGTTGCCCGCGGATAAGCTGAATAATATGCGGCATGGATGACAGATAGAGGTAAGGTTCTGGCGGACGTTCCTGTGCTCCGGCTGGAATAACATGTGCCGAAGGCGTTGCGTGGGCTGGTGTAGCAGGGAAAGCGGCGCTTCCGCCTTGAGCTGGCAATGACGGCTGGCAAGTTCCGGGTGGCGACGGGCGTGCTGCGCCCTGGCATTAGCCTGGCGAGCCCGGCAGAAAAGGGAAATGTTTCATTGGCGACCGCAACGCGTTATAAAGATTCTTCGCAGCGGCAAAGCCGGAGCGGGCTGCAGTCAGGCTGTTCACGCTGCGAGACGAGACGACAGTACGCTGCATCACCTGACTGTTAAGCAACAGCGGGTGGATTAACAGAGGTCAGCGCAATTAAGGATATGAGATGATCTTTTCAGATGTTGAAACGCACTATATCAGCAGCAATCAAAACAGTCGGCTGGTGAGATACGATGTTATCAAGACCGATGACGATACTTTCGTGGTGAAAGTGATTGATAATAAAGCACTTAATAACACTCAGCGTGACTATTTTACTGAAATTGCAACCCTGATCATTACCCGCGATGACTTCAACCTGGAAAACAACATCGGCTCAGCTTCGGTGGTCAGAAACCGTATGCCGACCACCTTTAATGGTCATGTGCTGGTGAAATGTCAGCAGCATCGCGATTCACTCGATTAATCACAGCGTCAGCTTTTGCAGGGGCTTGTTGTTCAGAGCCTGGCGGGCTGGCAAGGGTTGAGCAAGGCGGGTGAGGGGATAAGGCATTGTCGTCTGACGCTTCCTGCGCAACCGGCATGTGATTGCGCAGGAAGCCGGCATCAGACTCCGGCGTCGTCCGGCGTGCGGCCAACAACGATTTCCAGCGTTTTGCGTAACACATCCAGCTTAACTACGTCTGAGGTACTCTCCAGTTCCGCAATCAGATAGAGGATGATGGCTTTATTGGTCACGCGACCCTGGTCAGCCACGATATTTCTGATGATACCGCCCAGTAATTCGGTTTCTGGAGCAAGCTGATCGCCTGCGCTGCGAAAATAGTCAATGAGAGTTGAATCTGAAGATGAGTGTTGCATGATTTTTCTTTCTCTGCGGAAAATTTGTTAGATGCATCGACTGAAGTCAGAAAGCAGTGTAGTCGCTGTTACGGGTTTGCCCAGTGCGATCCGCAAAGTTTTTTCTGATGACCTTCAGCGCCTGGTGGACAGGTAAATTATGGCCACAGCTTCCGCAAAAAACGGATCGTTTAGTGTTTTTTTGAACCTTCAGGCGGGCCATCATTATTTAAACGGTGTGAAGCATTTTCGCGTTCGGGAAGCCCGCCACTGGCGCGCTTACGTGCCGCAACCATGCCATTACGCACTTCGGTAATCGCTTTGCGGATCGTCTTCACCTTTGTTTCCTCGTCCGTCTCAGCGGCCATCAGCTCCAGCTGATTGATCAGGGCATTGCTCGATACCGGTTTGTCTGACTTAAGTAATGTCAGTACGGCTTCGCCGATCATGACATCTGTCAGTTTCTCATCATCACTTCTGTACATACTGGCTTCTCTGATTTACGAATTATTGGCCACGTTGCGGCTCCTGATGTAGAAACAGGCGCCATTGACGGGGCGCCTGAAACGGGACAGCAACACTGGGCTTCGTTAATGCGAAAAATAGTCCGATCAGAATTGCTGTGAGCTGAGGCGTAATGCACCTTCATCAACGCCGGGTATCAGTATTACTCTTCCCGACGGAAAAGCAGCCCGATCAGTTCATGCAGATGACTCTCTTCCTCTGGCGTAGAAGCAAGTTCCAGACGGCGCAGCAGTTTGCTGCAAATAGCTTTACGACTCAGATTATGACCTGCGCGCAGAATTTCAACCACAATCTCACCCAGCGTCTCCTGCTGTGACGGCTGGCTGGCTTGATTGAAGTAACGGGCAATGTCGCTGATGGCTTCCGGTGCATGTCCGTTCTGACGCATAGTGTTGTCCTCAGATGGTTAAAATGTATCGCGCTCTGGATGCGCAAGTTATACATCTTTCAAAAACTTGTACAGAATTTTGAATTCCCGGAACAATTTTTTTTGTGCAAAAAATGCTATGCGTTATTAATCAGCATGTTACGAAGAGTTTACTGCGGGGTTAAAACGGTGTTTTGCTGGCTTTTTCAGCGCTAAACGAATCCGGCCTGTACAACACCTGCACAGGCCGACAGTGGGGAAGACCGGTCAGGTCAACCTTTAAACACAATATCATCAGCAGAATCAGTGCTCATTTTGTCAGCGTTCAGCGGCTTTGATAACCAGCCTGCCTGCTCAGTGTTACGTGCGCCAATCGTTTTGAAACCCATTAACCATTGTCGTACCTGATGCAGCTGTTCCAGACGGTTTTCATCCACTTCTGAAGCAGACATCGAAAGCAACTCACCAATCAGCAATTCTACATTAACCTCCTGACTGGCTTCAATCAGGTTCATTGCTGCTTCGCCAATGATGAAATTCGCTTTTTCGTCGCTGGAAAAATACAAATTATCCTCCTGGTTTTATTGCGGTAAGTAACATTCACTGTAGCAAAAAAATTCGTCAAATTTAATTTATCCTGACTATCAATTTGTCTCTTTTGATAGCCATTAGTCACCGATCTCTCCCTGACAACCCGGCTGACCGTGCATTTCACTTCTTTTATCGCCTGGCCTATATCGTTTGATTCGACAGTAAAGCGGGCTTTTCAGGACGGTTCTGATCCGGTGCTGACCACCCGGCGCACAACCTCATTGATTCAGCGTTGCCGATCAGCGGGCAAAGCACATGCCTAAATAATCCAGTCTAATCAATCAATAACCACGCTTGTTGACATAACTTCGCATTACGACGCTGACGTTGAAGAAACTTCACAAATGGAGCCTGTCGTAAAGGTATAGCCTGTGCTATAAAAAATAGCACAGGCTAATTGTGTTTCAATTTTAATCATCTCTGGAGATCGTGCGATGGCCCCGATAAAAAAAAGCGTAACGCTCGTTTTCAGCCTGTTGCTGAGCGCGGTGATATCCACCAGCAGCTATGCAGCAGAAAAATTTAAGGTCGTGACCACCTTTACCGTGATTGCTGATATGGCAAAAAACGTGGCGGGCGATGCGGCAGAGGTGAGCTCAATTACCAAACCGGGTGCCGAAATTCATGAATATCAGCCGACGCCGGGAGACATTAAACGTGCGCAGGGCGCGCAACTGATTATGTCGAACGGGCTGAACCTTGAACGCTGGTTTCAGCGCTTCTATCAGCATCTTGAAGGCGTACCGGAAGTGGTAGTATCGCAGGGCGTCGAACCGATTGGCATTGGCGAAGGGCCATATAACGGCAAGCCCAATCCTCACGCCTGGATGTCCCCGGATAATGCGCTGATATATGTCGATAATATCCGGGATGCGCTGGTGAAGTACGATCCCGCTAACGCTGAAACCTACCGTCAGAATGCCGCCGCCTATAAGCAAAAGATCACGTCGGCGCTGGCGCCGCTGCGCCAGCAGGTGGCCGCAATCCCTGAAAATCAACGCTGGATGGTGACCAGTGAAGGTGCGTTCTCCTATCTGGCGCGCGATCTCGGTATGAAAGAGCTTTACCTCTGGCCGATCAACGCCGATCAGCAAGGTACACCGCAGCAGGTGAGAAAGGTGATCGATCAGGTGAAGCAGCATGCCATTCCGGCGGTATTCAGCGAAAGTACCGTCTCTGACAAACCTGCCCGGCAGGTGGCGCGCGAAACCGGTGCCTGGTATGGCGGCGTGTTATATGTCGACTCATTAAGTCAGGCGCAGGGGCCGGTGCCAACCTACCTTGACCTGCTGCGGGTTACCACCGCGACGCTGGTCGACGGTATTAATCACGGGAGGAGCGCGCCATGAGCGACACTATCGTGGTTTCCGGGGTCAGCGTCACCTACCGAAACGGCCATACGGCGCTGCGTGATGCCAGCTTCAGCATCCCCGGCGGCTCCATTGCCGCCCTGGTCGGCGTTAACGGATCGGGCAAATCGACCCTGTTTAAGGCGCTGATGGGCTTTGTCCGGCTCTCCGCCGGGACGATTTCAGTGCTGGGTATGCCGACCCGTCAGGCGCTGCGCCAGAGCCTGGTGGCTTATGTTCCCCAGTCTGAAGAGGTTGACTGGTCTTTTCCGGTGCTGGTGGAGGATGTGGTGATGATGGGCCGCTACGGCCACATGGGCCTGTTGCGGCGGCCTAAACGCCACGACCGCGATATTGTCGATGAGGCGCTGGCGCGGGTCGATATGCTGGCGTATCGCCAGCGACAGATCGGCGAACTTTCCGGCGGACAGAAGAAACGGGTTTTCCTCGCACGGGCGATTGCCCAGCAGGGCAGCGTGATCCTGCTGGATGAGCCGTTCACCGGCGTTGACGTCCAGACCGAGGCGAAAATCATTGCCCTGCTCGATGAGTTGCGTGACGAAGGTAAAACCATGCTGGTCTCAACCCATAATCTGGGATCGGTGACGGAATTCTGCGACTACACCGTGATGGTCAAAGGCACCATCCTCGCCAGCGGTCCGACCCGCACCACCTTTACCACAGCCAACCTTGAGCGGGCGTTTAGCGGGGTGCTGCGTCACGTGGCGGTCAACGGGCTGGACGATCAGATCATTACCGATGATGAGCGTCCGTTTATCGCGCCGCGCGCCTCGCTTCACGACGGGAAGTGACCATGAATCTGTTACTGGAGCCGTTCGGATACCACTACATGCTCAACGCGATGTGGGTCTCCGCCATGGTTGGCGGACTGTGCGCGTTTCTCTCCTGCTACCTGATGCTCAAAGGCTGGTCGCTGATTGGGGATGCGCTGTCGCACTCGATTGTGCCCGGCGTAGCGGGCGCTTATATGCTTGGGCTGCCGTTTGCACTGGGTGCGTTTCTGTCGGGCGGACTGGCGGCCGGCAGTATGCTGCTGCTTAATCAGCGCACCCGTTTAAAAGAAGATGCGATCATCGGTCTGATTTTCTCCTCGTTCTTTGGCCTTGGCCTGTTCATGGTGTCGCTGAATCCCACCTCGGTGAACATTCAGACTATCGTGCTGGGCAATATCCTGGCGATTGCACCGGCCGATATCCTGCAACTGGCGCTGATCGGCGGCGTGTCGATCATCATTCTGCTGTTTAAGTGGAAGGATTTAATGGTGACCTTTTTCGATGAGAATCATGCGCGCGCTATCGGTCTGCGGCCCGAGCGATTAAAGATCCTGTTCTTTACTCTGCTGGCGGTTTCGACCGTGGCGGCACTGCAAACCGTCGGGGCGTTTCTGGTGATCTGTCTGGTGGTGACGCCCGGCGCTACGGCATGGTTGCTCACCGATCGCTTTCCGCGCCTGCTGATGATTGCGGTGGCGATTGGCAGCATAACCAGCTTCCTCGGTGCCTGGGCGAGTTATTATCTCGACGGTGCAACCGGCGGGATTATTGTGGTGGCGCAGACGCTGTTATTCCTGCTGGCGTTTGTCTTCGCCCCGAAGCATGGCCTGCTGGCGAGTCGGCGTCGCGCCCGCAACCCTGCCGATGAGGAGCCTGCCTGATGTGGATGTTTGAACCTTTCCAGTTCGCTTTTATGCAGAGCGCGCTGCTGATCGCGCTGGTCGTGGCGATCCCCTGCGCCTTGCTGTCGGTCTTTCTGGTGCTGAAAGGCTGGGCACTAATGGGCGATGCGATGAGCCATGCGGTGTTTCCCGGCATCGTGCTGGCCTGGATGCTGGGCATTCCGCTGGCTATTGGAGCCTTTGTGGCCGGGCTGTTTTGTGCTGTGGCCAGCGGGTTTCTGCAGGACAACAGCCGGATTAAACAGGACACCGTGCTGGGGATTGTCTTCTCAGGCATGTTCGCAGTCGGCTTGATTCTTTACATCGCGGTGAAGCCTGAAGTGCATCTCGACCATATTCTGTTCGGCGATATGCTCGGCATCACCCGCGCCGACATCATCCAGACGCTGATTATCGCCGCACTGATTGTCGCGGTGATTGCGCTGAAGTGGCGCGATCTGATGCTGTTCAGCTTCGATCCGCAGCAGGCACAGGTATGTGGCCTGCCGGCCCGGCTGATGCATTACGGCCTGCTGTGTATGGTGTCGTTAACCATTGTGGCGACCCTGAAAGCGGTGGGTATTATCCTGTCGATCTCGCTGCTGATCGCGCCGGGTGCGATTGCGGTTCTGCTGACAACCCGCTTTTCCCACGCGCTGCTGATTGCGGTGCTGGTGTCAGTACTGGTGTCACTCAGCGGCGTCTATCTCTCTTTCTTTCTCGACAGCGCACCGGCGCCGACTATCGTGGTGCTGTTTGCATTGGTGTTCATCGTCGCGATGATCGTCTCTGGTCAGAAGACACGGCGGCTGGAGCGCCAGCAACGGCCGGTTGCATAACCGAGCGCTGCGCTATCGCTGCTTACTCACCGCGATAGCGCACTGCCTCAATCAGATGAGCAAACGCGCGGGTATGCTGTTTGCGGCTGGGATAGTAGAGGTAATAGCCGGGAAACGGTTCACACCAGTCGGCCAGGACCTGCACCAGACGCCCCGTAGCAATGTGCTCAGCAACACTGTCCTGCGGCACATAGCAGATGCCCATGCCACAGAGCGCCGCATCAATGCGCGCCGCCAGAGTATTTAAGATCAGCTGACCTTCGACCCTGACCCGAATCTCCTTTTTGTCGCGCATAAACTCCCAGTTATAGAGTCCCCCGCGCGTCGGTAAGCGCAGATTGATGCAGTTGTGTTTTTGCAGATCGTAAGGGGTGGCAGGCACGCCATACTGTTCGAAGTAGTCGGGCGAGGCGACCACGCACATATTCCAGTCCGGCCCAATGCGTACTGCGATCATATCTTTTTCGACCTGCTCACCCAGCCGCACACCCGCATCGAAGCGGCCACTGACAATATCGGTCAGGGTATTATCAACCGAAAACTCGATATTCACTGCGGGATAGCGCTGCAGAAACGGCTTAGTCAGCGGCCACAGCGTCGACATCAGTGCATGTTCACCGGCCGTAATGCGGATGTTGCCCGCGATCTCTCCCTGAGTATCGGTGACGCTGACCAGCTCGGACTCAATCTCGTTGAATAACGGCGCGATATTTTTGATCAGGCGCTCGCCTGCGTCAGTCGGCGCAACGCTGCGAGTGGTTCGGGTCAGTAATCGCAGGTTAAGACGCTCCTCCAGTCCACGGATCGCGTGGCTAAGCGCCGATTGCGATACGCCCAGTTTCGCTGCGGCGCGGGTAAAGCTGCGCTCCTGAGCCACCACCACCAGATACATCAGGTCGTTAAAATTCTCTCTCAGCATATTTTTCTGGCTCATTAAACCTGCCGGTACTGGCTCTGCAGGTCGTTGACATCATTTTGCGCACCCCGGCTGCAGGTGCGGACTTTAAGTTCAGGGCGCAACAGCATAGTGCATCTTCCCCGGCGGCATTGATGAATTCTGTGCATTACGCTTGTGAAGGTGATTAATAAAACCCGACGTTAAAGAATCTATCTGTATCAAACAGATAGCCTGGCGATAAGGCCAGTTCAGTGCTTAACAGTGGATCGGTCTGGCAGGATAAGAGTGGGCTTTTTGCCCGCTGCGCTGCCGGATCGTAAAAAAGCTGCTAAAACTAAAGACGTGCATACGCGCGCAAAGCTTAGGGTTATCCGGATTCTCCCCGATTTATATCCCGTCCGAAACAGACTAATAAAAAAATTACACTTTTAGCCCCCAACAATGGGAAGCAGACAATGTCAGAAAAAATTTCGCTAACAATGCAGGTCAATGGCCAGCCATACCCGATGGAGATCGATCCCCGGGTCACCTTACTTGATGCATTACGTGAGCACCTCAACCTGACCGGCACTAAAAAAGGCTGCGATCAGGGACAGTGTGGGGCCTGCACGGTACTGGTTAACGGTCAGCGGGTGCTGAGTTGTCTGACGCTGGCCGCTCAGGCTGACGGCGCTGAGGTGACCAGCATTGAAGGGCTGCAATCTGCCAGCGGTGAATTACATCCGGTGCAGCGTTGCTTTGTTGAAAACGATGCCTTCCAGTGCGGCTACTGTACGCCAGGCCAAATCATGTCGGCCGTCGCCTGCATTAAAGAGGGCCATGCCGGATCGGACGATGAAATCCGCGAATACATGAGCGGCAACCTGTGCCGCTGCGGTGCCTATCCGCACATTGTCGATGCCATTAAACAGGCGGCGGCTGAAATGGCGAAGGAGTCCGCATGAATCCCTTTCACTGGAAAGTCGCACAGTCAGCCAGCGAAGCCGCAGCGTTAAAGCAGCAGTCAGGCAGTCAGATTCTGGCGGGCGGTACCACTCAACTCGATTTGATGAAATGCGGCGTGTTTAACCCGCCGCAGCTGATTGGCATTAACGGCCTGTCTGAACTTCGCAGCCTGAGTTTTGACAATGATAAAATCAGTGCTGGCGCGCTGATCACCATGAGCCAGCTGGCTGATCATCCCGACTGTCAGCAACATGCGCCCGCTATCTACGGCAGCTTATGGCAGGCCGCGTCGCCGCAAATCCGCAATATGGCCACGCTGGGCGGCAATTTACGTCAGCGCACCCGCTGTGCTTATTATCGCGATCCGGCGACCTTTTCGGCCTGCAATAAACGCAATCCCGGCTCCGGCTGTGCCGCACGGCAGGGTGTCAACAGTAATCACGCCATTCTGGGTGCCAGCGACAGCTGCATTGCGGTCTATCCGGGTGACCTTGCGGTCGCGCTGGTGGCGTTTGATGCGGTGGTGATAGTGCAGAACCCGCAGGGCGAAACTCGCCGGATCGCCATTGATGATTTCTTCCTGCTGCCGGGAGAGACGCCGGATCAGGAACACGATCTGCGCGATGACGAGATCATCGTGGCGATTGAAGTGCCACAAACCGCTTCCCTGCAACGCTCTCACTATCTCAAAGTGCGCGATCGCAGTTCTTACGAGTTTGCCGCCGCCAGCGCAGCCGCTGGTTTCACGCTGGAGAATGGCGTGATGCGTCAGGTGCATATTGCGCTGGGCGGCGTTGCCACCAAACCCTGGCGCGCCACGCGGGTTGAGCAGGCGTTAGAGGGACAGCCGTTCAACGAAGAGACGGTATTCCAGGCTGCGGAGCTGATCAATCAGGAAACCCAGGCGCTGGAGCATAACGCGTATAAAGTGAAGCTGGCCCCGCGCGTAATAGCGCGTGCGCTAATGGCAGCAGGAGAGATCGCATGAGTGAAGTAAACCACGACGCACGCCAGGCTAAACACATCCCTGAAGCCACCGCTGGCGACACGGCGACGGCCGAAGCTGGCAGCCCGATTGAAGGATTGGGCGCGGCCCGATCGCGGGGCGACGGCCGGGTTAAGGTGATCGGTGAAGCACGTTATGCCATCGAACATCAGCCGGAAAATCCGCTGTACGGCGTCGTGCTCCAGTCAACCGTCGCCAGTGGCCGCATTTCCCGCCTGTCAGCCGAAAAAGCCCTGCAGGCTGACGGTGTGCTGGCAGTCTATACCCATCTGAATCCGTTAAAGATTAACAAGCCGACCGCGATTGCTGACGGCGGCGCAGCGCAGTCCACTTACACCCCGATTCAGGACGATGTGATCATTCATAACGGCCAGAACATTGGCATCGTGATCGCTGAAACCTTCGAGCAGGCCACCTGGGCAGCCTCGCTGGTTGAGATCGAGTATGAGACCACGCCGGCGCGGGTGTTTGCCACCGACGAGGGCGTCGAGGCTAAACCGATGTCGGCGCAGGATATTGATCTGGGCGATGCGGCGACCGCAATGCACAGTGCCGAGGTGCGTATCAACCAGCGTTATACCACCCCGCGTGAATACAACATGCCGATGGAGCCACATGCCTGCATCGCGCACTGGCACGAAGGTCAGATCACGGTCTGGGAACCCAGCCAGTGGGTGGCGGGCGCGCAGGTTGAAATCGCCGAATGGCTGGGGATTGAGACCGAAAAAGTACGGATTATTTCACCCTATGTCGGCGGGGGTTTTGGGTCCAAACCGGTGCCTTACACTCACGTTGCCTTAGCCAGCGTCGCGTCGCGCGCCCTGAACCGTCCGGTGAAAGTCTCACTGACCCGGCCGCAGACCTTTACCGGTCTGGGTGGACGTCCGGCGACCTCGCAGCAGCTGGAGCTGGGCGCTTCACGTAACGGTAAAATTGAGGCGATTATTCAGCGCAGCTTCAGCGAAACCTCGCTGATTGATTTATTTGCTGAGAACTGCAGCAAAGTGACCGCCCGGATGTACGCCGTCAGCAACGTGTCGGCACAGCATCAGGTCCGACTGATTAACACCGTCACGCCAGGCTGGATGCGGGCGCCGGGCGAGAATCCCAGTGCGTTTGGCCTTGAAGTGGCGATGGATGAGCTGGCCTATGCGCTGGACATCGATCCGCTGGAACTGCGTCTGCGCAACTGGGCAGATAAAGATTATCAGCTCGATCTGCCGTGGAGTACGCGTCGGCTGAAAGAGGCGTACCATAAGGGGCAGAAGCGTTTGGCTGGGATAAGCGCATTATGACGCCGCGTTCCATGCGTGAAGGCCGTGAGCTGATAGGCTGGGGCATGGCCTCCGGCACTTATCCGGTCAACCGACTGCCGGCCGAAGCGAAAATCATCCTGACGCCGCAGGGCCGCTTTGTGGTGCAGTGCGCCGGCGCAGATATCGGAACCGGCACTTACACTATTCTGGCGCAGACGGCCGCGGATCATCTCGGCGTCGGTTCGGAAACCATTGAGGTAGAGCTGGGCGATACAGCGTTGCCGCGCGCAGGCGTGGCAGGCGGATCGCAGCTGGCCGGTAACCTGACGGCGGCGGTGAACGATACCGCGAAGAAAATGCGTGAACGGTTGCTGGCTCTGGCCAGTGAGCTGCCCGCGTCGCCGCTCAGCGGCCTGCCGGTGTCGCAGTTTACCCTGAAGGATGGCGCAATTCAGCACAGCGGTGGATCGGGCCTCTCGCTCGCCCAACTGGCGACGCTGGCACCTGCCGATAGCCTGAGCGTGAAAGGCGGGACCTTCCCGGACGACATGCCGCAAAGCGAACGCGACAAAATCGTGCGTAACCTTAACGACATGAGCCGGCCAGAGGCGTTTTCCGCCCACAGCTGGAGCGCACAGTTTGTTGAGGTGCGGGTCGATGAAGATTTCGGCACCATCCGGGTGAAACGCATGGTGGCGGCACTCGACAGCGGTCGGCTCTACAACCCTAAACTGGCGCGCAGCCAGTGGATCGGCGGGATGATCATGGGCGTCGGTCAGGCACTGATGGAAGAGGGGATTGTCGATCCTCGCAACGGTCGGGTGATTAACAATAACCTGGCGGACTATCTGGTGCCGGTTAACGGCGATATTCCCAGCATCACCACCATCAATGTCGGTGAACCCGACTTTGAGGCGACCACCATGGGCGGTAAAGCGGTCGGTGAGCTGGGCATCGTTGGCGTGGCGGCGGCGATCAGTAATGCAGTCTTCCATGCCACCGGCAAGCGGGTACGTGACCTGCCGATCACCCTCGACAAAATCATCTGATTACGGCGGATGCCGGGCCGGCTGCAATTGATGCCGCCGGCGTTGAGATCAGGTTTACGGGCGCAGGGCCAATCCTGCGCCCGTTTTTATCGCCAGCGGGAGAGGCTGTTTTGAAGATAGCGATTGTGATGATGGCGGCGGGCTTCAGCCGCCGTTTTCGTCAGCAGAGCGGTGAACACAAATTGCTGGCTCAACTGAATGGCAAGCCGCTGTTACAGCATACCCTGCAACAGGCGGCGGCCAGCGGTCTGGATCTGTTTGTGGTAACCCGTCCGGAGCAGGCAGCGATTCGGGCGTTGATCGATCCGGCGACGGCGGTGCTGTGCGACAGCCACGGGTTGGGTGATTCCATTGCCGCCGGTGTTGCTGCCAGCAGCGAATACGACGGCTGGCTGATCGCACTCGGTGATATGCCGTTGATCACCGCCGACAGCTATCGGGCCGTCAGCGCAGCGCTGGCCGATGCGGCGGTGGTCAGACCCTGGGTCGACGGCATACCGGGCCATCCGGTCGGCTTTCAGCGGCACTATTACCCGCTGTTAACCGGCTTACAGGGTGATGTGGGCGCGCAGGCAATAGTCAAACGTGACGCGGTTCGCTTGCCCCTTAGCGATCGCGGCTGTGTTTATGACATTGACCTGCCGGGCGATTTGCAGGCGATAAAGGAATTTTCATGATTACGCTGGACCAACGGGTGATTAATGCGGCGTTAAGCAGCTGCGAGGCGGGACAATCCGTCTGGCTGTGTACGGTATTGCGAACTTACGGCTCGTCGCCGCGCGCCCGGGACGCTGATGACGGTCAATCAGGCGGGCGCATACTGCGGTTCGCTGTCAGGTGGCTGCATCGAAGAGGATTTTTTAGCCCAGCTGGCGACCGGCGCTTACCGTGCCAGCAGTCAGCAGGTGCGTTATGGCGAAGGCGGCATGCGTCCGAATGTCAGTCTGCCGTGCGGCGGCAGTCTGGAGATTATGATTGAATATTTGCCGCCCGATACCGCCAGTCTGGATTTGCTGATCGCGATGCAGCGGGCGCTGAGCGGCCAGCAGCCGATGGTGAAGCTGATCCGGCCCGGTGAGCGCGCGCAGTGGGAAGCGATGGCGGCGGATCGGCGATTACCCGCTCTCAGCGTCAGCGACCAGCTGGTACGGTTACCGGTCGGCGCGATCCCGGAACTGCTGGTGGCCGGCTACTCCAGCGTGGCGTTTGAATGCATCCGGCTGGGCCAGATGCTGGGATTTCATGTGCGGGTTTGCGAGCATCGTCCCGGGATGCTCGATGAACTGGAGCGCCACTTCGGCGCAGCCGATAACGTTACGCTGGTGCGCCAGCATCCGGCGCGCTGGCTGGAGCTGAACGGGGCGCATGCGGCCGTGGCGATTGTGGCGCTGACCCACGATCCACGCATTGATGACCTGACGATGATGGAAGCGATCGCCACGCCTGCCTTTTATATCGGCATTATGGGATCGGTGAAGAACAGCGAAAAGCGCCGGGCGCGGCTGCAGCAGATTGCGGGGATGGATCGCAGCGAGCTGGACCGCATCCATGCCCCGATTGGCCTGCCGATTGGCAGTAAAACCCCGGCGGAGATCGCGCTATCGGTGATGGCTGATATCGTCAGGGTGAAGAACCTCGGGCGATCGCTCCCGGCTGCCTGACGGCGGGGCGTTGACCGGCGCCAGCCGATAGAGGTAGCTGCCGGACAACGGAATCGGCAGAAACTTCTGGAATATCTGCCTGAGCGTCTGCTGCGGATCAACATCGTGAAACAGCTCAGGATAGAGCGTGGTGGCAAAAAACTCGGTTGCTACCACGTGCCATGGGCTGAGATAGAAGTTGTGCCACAGCGCACCGCTATGCCCGTCACGCAGCGCCCGCAGCTGCTTCAGGCCGTTTTGCTGTTGGGTCAGCCTCAGCAGGCTTTCGCGGGTCTGGGCCGCTGAGACGGCCGGGCCCAGCGTTAACCTATCCGGTTCATCAGCGTTACCGATACCGGTCGCGAAGTAGTAATCCGGCTGGGCGGCAATCACCTGCTCCTCACTCAGCCGTCCGAACACCCCTTTAACCTGCTGGCTGGCAATGTTCTCGCCGCCTGCAAAGCGCAGCAGTTCGCCAAGGTTGCCGTTTACCGAGGTGACGCAGCACTCGCTGCGCCGTCCGAGATGCAACTGCAGCAGCACGGTCGGTTTCGGCCCGTGATAGCGTGCCAGCCGGTTCGCTATTCGCTGCATGTGGCTGCGATAAAAACGATTGAAGTCGGCTGCCCGCTGCGGCTGATTGAACACTTCGCCCAGCAGCGTCATGCTGCGCTCACTGTTTTTCAGCAGATGAACCCGCAAATCAACCTTCAGCACCGGAATCTTTGCTGCTTTCAGCATCGTTTCCAGCTGCAGCCCGGCATCGCTGTTGCGTGCCAGCTGCGGCAGGATCACCAGATCGGGCTTCAGCGCGATCACCTGTTCCGGATTAATGTCATTTACCCCCTCCTGACCGAGAGCCGGAATCGTCAGCATCTGCGGAAACTGGCGGGCAAAAATCTGCCAGGTCTGCGGATCGTACTTCTTCAGATCCTGCGGCCAGCCGACAATCTGCTGGAGCGGATTTCCGGGCGTCAGCAGCGCGATGCTATACAACATCCGGCTCTCGCCCAGCACAATCCGCTGTGGCCGATCCGGCACGCTGACCGTTTGTCCGGTGATATCGGTCAGGGTGCGCGCCCCGGCTGGCGAACTGGCGCAGACCAGGCCGATCAGTAACAGGCTGTTACGCAGCAGACGGGCGAGCGGATTAAAATTCAACACTGGCTTGTACCATCAGATTACGGGTTTCGCCTTCGCGGACGCGCAGGTTGCCGCCGCTTGAACTGTAATAGTGTTTATCGAACAGGTTATTCAGATTGAGCCGCAGCTGCGTTTTCTGCCCGAACAGACGATGATTCCAGGCGACAAAGCTGTCGGCCACCACATAATCCGGCAGGGTGAAACTGTTATCCGGATCGCCAGCACGGCTGCCTACATAGCGCGCACCGCCGCCAAGCCGGAAGGTGCCGGGCAGGTTACTGAACTGCAACTCATGGCTCAGATAAAGCGCCCCGGCATGGCGTGGCGCATTTTGCAGCCGGTTACCGTTGTTATCCGGATTGACCCGATCCTCAATGATTTCGGCCTGGTCATAGCTGTAATTAGCACTGAGATCCCAGCCGGGTGCGACTTCACCATTCAGCTCAAATTCAGCGCCGCTGGAGCGGGCTTTATCAATCGCGCGGGTCGTGCCGTTAATGCTGAGCGACATCGATTTTTCATCAATGCGATACAGTGCGACAGAGGCAAACAGCTTCGGTGAGACTTGCCATTTGCTGCCGATCTCCCAGCTGGTGCCCTGTTCGGGTTTGCCAACGTTGCCATCGTCGTCCACGTCGGTGGATGGGGTGAAGGATTTACTCACGCTGGTGTAGAACGATAACGCGGGCGTGAGTTTATAGATGATCCCGGCCTGGGGCAGAAACTTGTTACCCTCATCGTTAAGCGTTTCAACCTGCGGATCAAAGCCTTTAGAGGCGCGTTGCTCATAGTGCTGATAGCGGCCTCCAAACACAACGGTCCATTCTGGTGACAGTGTCACGCTATCTTTGGCGTAGATCGAACGGCTATGAATGCGGTTCAGGTTGTTGGCGTTAGCACTGTTTTCTGTGCTGCTGTCAGTCAGCGGTGACAACTGGTCATATTCAGGCTGGAAGAAATTGAAGTTAGTGGTCGCCTTGCCCTGATACTGATGGGCGCGATAAGTCTGGTTCATCTCATAGTCGGTGCCGACCACCAGCGCGTGCGACAGTCCGGCGATTTCCGGGTTGCCCAGCAGATCCCAGCTCAGGTATTTGGTCTTGTGGTTGAAGCCTCGATTGGCATCGGCCCGACGGGTCACCGCACCGGTGGTGGTATTGACCGCCGTCACCCGGACTTCATTGTTGTCATAGCGCCGCTGGTTCCAGCCGAGGGTAAAACGGGTGCGCCACTCATCATTAAACTGCCATTCGTAGTGCGCATTAAGGGTTTTGTTGTGCCCCCAGGCGTGGTTAGCGGTGTCATCCAGACGATCCTTATAACCGATGTCGATCGGCTTGCCGTCAATAAACGCAGTGCCGCGATCGTAAGGAATGTCATAGCGGTAATCGGCATAGCTGATTAAAAAACTCGCCTGATCGCCGTACCACTGTAAAGACGGAGCCAGCAGAGTATGTTGCTCACTGCCAAAGTTGCGCCAGTAATCCTGATTCTGCTTCTCAGCGATCAGTCGAAACGCAAAGCCATTACCCAGTGGGCCGGTTACGTCCAGCGTACCTGCGCCGCCACCCTCGCTGGCATAACGGCCACTGACTTTGGTGTGCCAGCTATATTGCGGTTTCTTGCTGACCACATTGATCACCCCGCCGGGATTCTGAATACCGTACAGCAGCGAGGCTGAGCCTTTCAGCACCTCAACACGCTCGGTGGTGGCATCGAAATTGAGTCCCTGACTGCTGCGGATGCCATCACGATAGATCGAACCATCGGCATTGCTGCCAAATCCGCGCCGGACAAAACCATCTTCGGTGCCGGCCAGCGTATTCGCTTCCGTTACGCCACTGACAAAGCGCATCGCATCCGCCAGCGAACTGGCCTGATAATCCTCCAGCTGCTGCCGGGTAACCGTGCTGATTGATTGCGCCTCATCCAGTCGCGCGGTGGGCATTTTGCTGGCCACGCTACTCTGGCTGCTGGTGTAACCCGTTTCCGGGTTGTCGTCGGCGGTTACGGTCATATCCGGCGTGCCGGCAACGGTTGCAGCCTGTGCCTGCATCACGAACAGTGCGCTGCAGATCGCCATCGACAGCGCCGAATGGCGTGCCGGAGTTTTACTTTTATCTGAACGGTTGGTCATTTTTTCTTTTCATGTCTGAAGCGAGTCATGCTTTACGGTTCAGCACAGCGCGGGCTGCTGCTGTCCGCCCTGGCGGTATTCTGCAAAACGCAGAGAATAAACAGTGATCGGACGGCGATAGCGACGCGGATCAGAAGGGCAATCTGCGGCGACGACAATACTTCTCATCTGTAATTGAGAATCATTCAACCATTGCCGATTGTAGTAGTAAACATAAATAATGATGAAAACACTACATTTTCAGTTGCCGCATTTTGCCGGTTTAATGAATCAGGGTTTTCACTATAAAGTATTGAAATATGTGTTGTAATATAAATTACCCTAGCTTGATTAGCGGTTAATTCCCCAGCATTATCAGGTGAATTACAGCATGGTTAGGCTTGCTCACTACAGCGTTCAGGTTAAAATCAACGCTTTTCAGGGTGGGTAAACCTTCTTGTCCGACCCAAAACTCAGCCAGCAGGTATGAAAATGAAACAGGCCAGGACCGGCAAAAATCGGGTCGATATTTTCGGGGAACGTCTGCGTTCGCGGGAAAAGCAGCTGTCGCCCCGGCTGCTGGCGGTGGCTCGCTATATCGATCAACAGCGGGAAACGGTGCTGGAAAGCACCGCGATGGAGATAGCACTGGCTAATCAGACCTCCGATGCAACGGTGATCCGGGCAGTTCAGGCGCTGGGTTTTAGCGGCCTGCGCGATCTGAAACAGACGCTGCAGGCGTGGTTTGGTCCGTCGCTGACCTCCGAAGAAAAGATGATCACCACCGTCAGTGAGGTGACCAGCGACGTTAACAGCGCGATTGATTTTGTACTGGAGGGGCACCGGCGCGCCTGTGAGGTGATGTCGCAGCCGCAGAACCGTGTCGCCGTCGCCGATGCGGTGGCGCTGCTGGGGGAGGCGCGTCAGGTGGCGATTTTTGGCATCAACGCCTCCGGAATTCTGGCGGATTACAGCGTCCGCCTGTTAAATCGTATCGGGCTGCCGGCGTTTTCCCTTAATCGCGCCAGTATTGCGCTGGCCGAACAGATGCTGGCACTTCAGCGCGGTGACGTGCTGGTGATGATGGCGCAACAATCGGCGCACCGCGAAGGCACTACCGTGGTCCGCGAGGCAAAACGGCTGGGAATTCCGATTATTTTGCTGACTCATGCCACCGAGTCGTTTTTTGCCCGCGAAGCCGATGTGGTGATTAACGTTCCGCGCGGCGGTGAAAACGGCCGGATTCCGCTGCACGGCACCATTATGGTCTGTCTGGAAATGCTGATTCTTTCGGTGGCGTCCACGCTACCTCAGCGCACGGTCAAAACCATGAAACGGCTGCAGGATCTCTATCGCGGCCTGAAACCTGCCGGTAAAAAATAGTCCCTGCAGTGCCCGGCGGTCATCATCTCTGCCGGGCGAGACACCGCAGCTGACCAAATTTTCCCGCTTTGAGATCCCGATCGCGGCTTTTCTGCTGCCATTTTCTGCTGCCGACTACGCTTACTTTGCTTTGCGAGATTGAGCCTCTTTTTTGCTTCTTTTAATCCCTGTTACCTTGTGCGGAGCCGAAGATGAAATCCTTTCACGCGCGACACCTGCTCTCCAGTGCAGCGATAACCACCCTGAGTCTGCTGTCGCCGCTGCCGGCAGCGGCCTGGAGTCAACTCACCGTGTTTGGCGATAGCCTGAGCGACGGTGGCAATGTGGGCCGCTTCACCTACGACGCGGCGTCCCATCCGTTATATGACGAGATACTGGCGCAACAGCTGAATCAAACCCTGCTGCCGTCTTCTCAGGGCGGCAGTAACTATGCCGCCGGAGGTGCGGTGGCGGTGCCGGCGCTTAATCCGCAGTACAACAGTCAGGATCAGCTAGACCGTTATCTGGCCGCCAGTGGCGGTCGCGCTGACGGCAATGGTCTCTATATTCACTGGATCGGCGGTAACGATCTGGCTGCTGCCGCAGCCGATCCGCTGAATGCGGTGCAGGTGATTGATCACAGTGCCCGCTCTGCGGCCGACCAGGTCAGCCGGCTGCTGGCGGCCGGGGCGGGTACCGTGGTGGTGCCGACGGTGCCAAACGTCGGGGCGACGCCGGCATTACTGCAGGCCATTCTGCAACCGCTTGGCCCGGTAGCAGAACCGGCTATGGCGGCGCTGTTCCAGTCGTTAAGCAGCGTCACAACTCCCGATCGGGCGGCGCGCGAGCAGGCTATTGAGGCGGCATTCCGCCAGGCTGCGGATCAGATCCCGGCCATTCCACTGGTGCGTGAGGCTATCGCCCGCCAGCTGTTTGCCGCCTGGCAACTATTAAGCGACACCGCGGCGACGCTGACCGACCGTTATAACCAGCTCGAAGAGCAGGGGCTGGTGGCAACCGGCGGCAATATCGCGCGGGTCGATATCAACCGGTTGTTCAATGAGGTGATCGACAATCCCGTTCAGTACGGCATCAGCAACAGCGCAGGCATGGCCTGTCCGCCTGGCGTCTCGGCAATGGATTGCACCTCGGCCACGCCGGGTTTCTCTCAGGCGCAGCAGTATCTGTTTGCGGATCGTCTGCATCCCAGCCCGGCGGTGCATGCCCTGATCGCTGACTATATTCAGTCGGTGCTGGATGCGCCGTTACAGGTGGCGGCGCTGAGTCAGTCACCGCTGATGCTGGTGAAGGATGCGCGTAGTACCCTGGAAGGACATTTACAGCAGCAGCGCCAGCAGCCTGCGGAGGCCGGACAGTTTACCGTGTTTGGTGGCTATGCCGGTCTGTCACGGAATTTTCGTGGCGACAGTTATCAGGATGGCGATGCCACCACCGCCAATGGCGCGGTCGGCATCGGTTATCAGCTAAACGACAGCTGGCAGGCCGGGGCGATGTTTTCAGCGACGTCGCAGCGTCAGGAGCCTTCGTCGCGTTACGACTACCGGCTGCGTGGCAATCTGGTGGCGCTGTGGAGTCAGCTGCGGCTGTTTGATCAGGGCTGGATTAACGCCGATCTGCATTATGCCGATCTCGATTTCGATGATATTGAGCGTCAGGTCAGGCTGGGTCCGGCCACCCGGACTGAACAGGGCAGTACCGACGGTAAGCTGCTGGGAATGCGAATTGAAACTGGCTGGGATCTGCCGCTCGGCCAGTATGTTTCTACCGGTCCGGTTGCCAGCTATGCGCTGGATTATAGCCGGGTCTCAGGCTATCAGGAGCAGGGCAATCGCAGCAGCGCCATGCGCTTTGGCGATCAGACGCTGCACTCGCAGGTCGGGTCTGTCGGCTGGCGCATCGACAGCAGGCAGCTGTTGATCAATCCGTGGGCGCAGATCAGTTACAACCATCAGTTTGGCGACAGTGACTCAGCGGTGACGGCCGGGCTGAAATCGACCCGCACGGCGTTTACCCGCACCAGCGAAACAGGCGATGACAACTGGCTGGATATGGCGGTCGGGGCCAGCGTGCCGCTTGGCACTGCGGTAACCGCATTTGCTGGCGTCTCTGCGGTGGCGGGCAACAGCGAATATCATCAGGTGAGCTGGAACGTCGGGCTCAATGCGCGCTTCTGATCGGCGGCGATCGCACTGCAGGGAAGCGGTGTGATAACGTAGCGAGACGGTCGCATTGATGAAGCAGGAGAGGATGATGAAGGTCAGACGGGCTTCACCTGAAGAGGCATTAATCTTGTGGGATATCAGAAACCAGGCGATTCGCCACGGCTGCCAGACGGCGTATGCGCCCGAGGTAATTGCAGCCTGGACGCCGGACCGGATGCCCGCCAGCTTTCCGGCGATGATCCGCGAAAATCCTTTCCTGGTGATCGACGGCCCTGACGGCCAGCCGGTGGCGACCGGCTCGCTGGATCTGGCGGCCGGCAGCATTGAAGCCATTTTCACCCTGCCTGGCTTCACCGGGCAGGGGCTGGCGGGCGAGATTATTGAGACCATCAAAGCAGAAGCACAGCGCCGTGGCTACCGGCGCCTGACGCTCTCATCTACCCCTAACGCCGCCAGCTTTTACCTGCAACATGGCTTCGAGTTGCTGGGAGAAAGTGTTTATCCTTCAAAGCTGGCCGGCAGTGGATTGCGCTGTATGGATATGGCCATTGACCTGTCAGCGCCGTCTGACTGAGTCACGCCGTTCAGCCGGACCGGGCCGCGCTTCCGGCGTGGAAAAGTTTCGCTCGCAAACACTTCGCAAGCCCACGCCGGTAAGGTATAGTCCGCGTTTTTTGGAGGAACCATGCTGACTCACTCATCAACTCGTCTCAATAAATACATCAGCGAGAGCGGAATCTGTTCTCGTCGCGACGCCGATCGTTATATCGAACAGGGCAACGTTTTCATTAACGGCAAACGCGCCACTGTCGGCGCGCAGGTTTTTGCAGGCGATGTGGTGAAAGTGAACGGTCAGCTTATCGAACCGCGTGATGAAGATGATTTAGTGCTGATTGCGCTGAACAAACCGGTCGGCATTATCACCACCATGGAAGAGGGTGAGCGCGACAACATCAGCGATTTCGTTAACCACAGTAAGCGGGTCTTCCCGATTGGCCGTCTGGACAAAGATTCTCAGGGGCTGATTTTCCTGACCAACCACGGCGATCTGGTCAATAAAATCCTGCGCGCCGGTAATAATCACGAAAAAGAGTATGTGGTCACCGTTGATAAGCCGATTACCGACGAGTTTATCGCCGGAATGGGCGCGGGCGTGCCGATGCTGGGTACCGTGACCAAAAAATGCAAAGTCAAAAAAGAAGCGCCTTTTGTGTTTCGTATCACCCTGGTGCAAGGGCTGAATCGCCAGATCCGCCGCATGTGTAAGCACTTTGGTTACGAAGTAACGAAGCTTGAGCGTACCCGCATCATGAACGTCAACCTGAAAGGTCTGCCGCTGGGCGAATGGCGCGATCTGACTGATGACGAACTGATCGAATTGTTTAAACTGCTGGAGAACTCTTCTTCAGAAGATAAGCCGGCAAAGAAAGCGCCGGCTAAAACCGCCGCAGCAAAAAAACCGCAAAAAAGCCCGTCCCGTCCGGCTGCTGGCAAAGCCGAGCCTGACAGCGCCTCCCGCAAGCGTTTTGCGCAGCCGGGACGCAGGAAGAAAGGGCGCTAATCGTTATGCCGCGCAGCCAGCCAGGCGTTCCGGCCGTGCTGTCTGCGTATGCCAATCGTACTGAGGCGGTCAGGGAATAATTCTGGCGGCGCGAAAGCGGGCAAACAGATCGCAGAACATCCGGTCGGTTGCGCGGTACTGATGAAACCCCGCCTGACGGATTTTGCTGCCGTCGCCAAACATATCGTAGTGCCAGCCGAAGACGAAATCGGCAAAACTGCCGTCACTGAGCGCCAGAATATCGGGCTGAACCAGTTGGTTAGCCGCAGCGATATCCTGCCAGTTGTGTCGATAATCGCTGAACAATTGCTGCAGCGATAAGGAAACGGGCGGCGCGATCTCAAGATCAAACCACGCCGCGATCACCGGCCACAGCTCACTCCAGCGCCATAAATCACCATTATTCACGTTAAACGCCTGATTGCGTGCGTCGGATGCCTGTCCGGCCCAGATCGTGGCGTCTGCCAGTAATTCAGCGTCGGTAAAGTCGACCAGGCTGTGCCAGGTCTGCACCGAACCCGGGAAGCGCAGAGGCAGCTTTTCAGCACGACAGAGTGAGGCATAGAGCGCCAGACTCAGCGCCATGTTCATGCTGTTGCCCGGCCGGTCGCTGCCAACCACGCCGGGACGCAGCGCGCTCCAGTGCCAGGCTTTACCCTGTTGCCGATCGGCCAGCCAGCGAAGTTGTTCGGCATTAAATTCAGCACCCGGTACGCCAGCATCGCTTTCCCGCGCTGGCGTTTTAAACGGTCCGAGATGGGCACCGTAGACCTTATATCCCTGCATCAGACTGACATGCTGCAGCGGCGCGACCTGCTCCATGCTGCTGACCAGATTTTGCAGCATCGTTACGTTGGGTTTCACCATGGCGGCCCAATCCGGGGCATTGAGCCAGGCACTATAAAAAATATGCGTAACCTCGGTGAGCGCTGAGAGCACCTGATTACTCTGCTGCTGATCGAGCAGATCAACAGCGAGCACGTTGGGCTGACCGGGGTCGGGCTGTCGCTGGCGGCTCAGGCTGATAACCTGCCAGTGCTGCGCCGACAGCGCGCGAATAAGTTGCTGGCCCACGATACCGGTTGCGCCTGCCACCAGCGCGACGTTTTTTTCCTGCCTGTTATTCATGATAGCGATCTCATCTGGAGTGAAATCACAGTCTCACCTGGGCTTCTTTGTGATTAAATCCCCCCTATACCGATAACACTTATTAAGAAATCCACTAAATGCAGAACAAACTGACTGCGATTCAGTCATTCATTCGCGTTGCCGAAGCGGGATCGTTTTCAGCAGCCGCACGGCAACACGGCCTGAAACAGTCGGCGATGAGTCAGCAGGTGGCGGCGCTCGAAGATGATCTGGGCGTGGTTTTGCTGCACAGAACTACGCGTGCGATGGCGTTAACCGAAGAGGGACAGCGTTATCTGCAACAGGTCAGGCAACTGTTACATGCCATGGATGAGCTGGAGCAGCAATTACGGCCGGCGTCGCAGCCGTTGCAGGGAAAGCTGCACATCCAGTTACCCAGCGGGCTGGGCCAGCGCTTTATGCCGCAGCTGCTGGCGTTTCAGCAGCAGCATCCGGCATTACAGCTCGAGGTGGCGCTTGACGATCGCTTGTCGGATCTGATTTCTGAAGGCGTCGATGTTGCCATCCGTCTCAGTGAAGCGCCGCCGGCAGGCCTGGCTGTGCGCATGCTGGCCACGATTGAAACGGTGCTGGTGGCCTCCGCTGACTGGATAGCGCAACACGGGCAACCGCTGACGCCCGCCGATTTACAGCGTCATCCTCACATTCGCTTCAGTGGCCTTCAGCCGGATGCGCCGCTGCGCCTGGTCTCAGCACAAGAGAGCGTGTCGCGTGCAGTGGAATGCGTCTTTCGCTCGAATAACAGTCACTCGCTGACAGAGGCTATTGAAGCCGGGCTGGGGATAGGCGGGATACAGAGGCTGATGGCCAGCGAGGCGCTGGCAGCCGGTAAGCTGGTCAGAATTTTGCCTGACTACCGGCTGCCGGACCGCTATCTCTATGCCATCTTTCCCGATGCACGCTTCATTCCGCAAAAGGTACGCCAGCTGGTGGGCTGTTTTGAGCAGAGGCTTGCCGCTTTGCAACAACAGACCCAACAGCGGCAGGATTAGCAGCTGGCACCGCACGACCGCCGCCTCCCCGACACATTCAGAAGATGACCCCTTTTCAGGGTTCAGAGGGCGTGGCAGGATAAGCGCAAAATGTTAAGGAGAGCGCCTGATGTTGCTGAAAGGTATGAACGATCCGCTGCTGAAAGCGTATCAGCATCCTAAATCACGGATGATGATTAGCCGTTTCAGAGGGCTGGCAGGCGATCGTAAACTCAGTGACTGGCAGGTATTTTGTATTCTGGTGACCGGATTTACCAATTACTGGTACGTACAGGCGGGTCATTTCAGCATAAACGTCAGTTGCAGCAAAACCCGGCAATTTGATTTCATGCAGGACTTTCTGCATGTTTCGGTGACGCTGGAAGGGTTGATTTGCGACGATAACTTCCGCTGTCCGGACTTCTTTTTGCCGCGTTACGATGTGCCTTATGAATTTTGCCGCTGGCGCAGCAAGCGAGGCTACGACTCCTCGCTGACCTATGTCAGTAACCACGGTGTGAAATCACATAAGGCTATCTTTGTCGCTTCAGATGACGCCGCAGATGAAGAGCGTGTGATGAAGTGGGAAGGGATGGTCAACGTCTATGATAAAACCTTTTTCTCGGTCGCCAACTTCAGTACCACACAGGCGTTCCTGGTCAAAGACATCACCAAAACGATTCACGAAGGCCTGGTGAAACATCTCAACTTCTACCGGGATTTATTCAGCTATATCTTTCCGTCCCCGGCGGCAGCACGACTGCAGGCGCGTGATGACAGACGCCTGCTGAACAAAATATAACCTGCCGTTTTCACCGCTGTATTGCGCAGCCAGCGGGCTGGGTATCTGGCGCTGTAATCTTCGCTGAATGTTGGAGTTCAGCGCTTTAATCAGCGTATGGCTCGCGGCTTGCCTGGTAATTTCGATCTGGAATTATTAACGGTGTAATTTATAGCTGTAATTTATTGCTGTAACTGATTGGGACGATTATTTGATCGTTCGTGATTCAGAGCGTGGCTTTCTGCCGGGTGATTATTGCCATTGCAGGTCAGATGAATTTTTCCGTAATTGATAGCGGCTTAACGCCCGTTAACGGAAGCGGTAAACATAATCTCTTATCAATTATCCTCAGCTAATCAGTAACCTCTATCCTTAATATCGTCCCCGCCGATAGACAAAGCCGTGGGTACTGAAAATCTCATCCTTCAGATCAAGGGGAATAGAAAGCTAAACCTGTTAAATAACGTTGTCATATGATGATGTTTTATTTTAGAAAACGGTGTTAGTTGCTCTGTGAACTGTTGCAAAAAACAATGTAACGCATTTCATTAACACCAGGTTCCATTCGGGTAAGTGTGTTTGCATAGAGATTAGTTGGAGTTTCTGGCCAATCATGCCGCTGTTATTAAAATCTATTCCAATTCTGGAATGCGATATAAGGATGAAATGGAAATTAATGGGTTTCATTTGGCATTGCATGTTTTAAATTCGCTAATCTGTATTTAAAACTAAGTTAATGTGAGCAGGGGGATGTTGATCTGGATAGTCAGGTATAGGTCATGTTTTACATATGGATGTTTTATTATGCGCCTGTTTTTACTGGTTTTGTCTGCTGCGGTCATTTTACGTTGGTAGCGTGGTTTTATCTATTTGTGTGTTGTTTTACTTTGTTTTATGTAAAGCTTCTCTGGCTCGCCGATATTGATTCTTAATCTTTCCTTTAAACGGCTTCTGTAATAAAGTTCCTAATAACCTCCGATAACACCTGTACCGGTTAATCACGCTGGTTTATCGGGGGCGTACTGATAAATGTATTTGCTTTACTCTGCCTGTAAATTTTTTGCAATGCATGGGTTGGCATTTTATCAAAGCCGATAAATCTGCTAAGCGTTAAGCTTTACCCTGTTTTGAATCGGGACTTTATATGCCTGCGGATTGATTAATCATTTAAGACACGCTTTTAAGACGTAACACAGCTTGCCCCACATATTGGATGGAACCTAACAAATTTAATTGGTGAAAAATGAGCTTGCAATTAATAATCAAAGACATCAAAGGCGATGTCATCACTAAACATACCTTAAACTCACATCAATCCCTGCAGGTCAATGTGCCTCAGCAGGCTGTGTCCTATGAAGTCCATAACAGTGACGGAAAACCGCCCAAAAAGATCAAAGCCGCAAAAGTTGACGATAAGTTCCAGTTCGAACTGGAAGATGCGGTTACCGGTGAGCATTACCAGATCATCCTCGACAATGTCGGTCAGACAGAAGCGCCAGTTATGCTCGCATCGGGCCCGGACGGTGTCTTATATGCTTATGACTATGACGCCGCTGACGGTTTTTATACGCTGACATCAAATACGGTTGATGCCGCGGTTATCGATAATATGCTGCTTGCCGGTGGCGCGCTGGCAGGCGTTGCCGCATTAGCCGGCATTGCCATTTCCTCTCATTCGGGCGGCAAACATCACAGCTCCTCCTCTTCAGCCGCAACAAACCCGGATGACAACACCGGCGTCGTGGTTGATGACAATAACAGCAGCGATCCCGCAGTCGTGCCAGCCACCAAACCGGCGCTGAGTGACGATGTGGGCAATCCAATTGCCGATGGCACCACGACCAATGACAGCACGCCGACCTTTGGCGGCGAAGGCATGCAGCCGGGT
>MIEI01000035.1 GCA_002095305.1 Pantoea brenneri | reverse complement strand
ACGGGCAACAGCCGCTTCAACCGCCGCTTTACGCGGATCGACTGCCGCCTCTTCACTGGCCTCGCTCCCGGCCCCGGCTGGCGTCATTTTCTTCGCTTTGGCGCGGGCAATCGCCGCCTCAACCGCCGCTTTACGCGGATCGGTAGTCTGACGACTCAGCGCCTGAGTTTCTGCCTGAGCCTCGGCCTGACGCAGACGCGCCTGCGCATGACGGGCTTCACGCTGCGCTTCAGCAGCGGCTTCATCAGGTTCGGCACGACGGGCGGTGGCCCGCGCTTTCGCTGCCGCCAGCTCGCCGTTGTCACTGCGGGCAACGCGCTGTTTCGCCTCTTCATGTCGCGCTTCACGCGCCTGCTTCTCACGTTCCAGCCGGGCCTGGCGCGCTTCAAAGCGCGCTTTGGCTTCGAGGGTACGTTTCGCTTCCAGATCGATGGCGCGCAGCTCAGCTTTTTCCTGCCGGTAATACTGCACCAGCGGAATATTGCTCGGGCAGACATAGGCGCAGGCACCGCACTCAATGCAATCATCAATGTGATGCGCGCGCGCCTTATCGTGGTCGCCGCCCTGGCTGTACCAGTAAAGCTGCTGTGGCAGCAGTTTAGCCGGGCAGGCATCAGCGCAGGCAGAACAGCGAATGCAGGACTGCTCTTCGTCGTTGTTACCCATTTCGCTGCTGGACGGGGCCAGAATACAGTTGGTGATCTTCACCACCGGCACGTCCAGCGACGGCAGGGTAAAGCCCATCAGGGGACCGCCCATGATCACCATCTGGCGCGGGCCAGGACGGAACCCGACCTGATGCAGCAGATGGCTGATAGGCGTGCCGAGACGGCTCCAGACGTTGCGCGGCTGGGCGATCGCCTCGCCGGTCAGCGTCACGACGCGTTCTGTAATCGGTTCACCATTGATAATCGCGCGCTTAACTGCCCAGGCGGTACCGACGTTCTGCATCAGCACACCAATATCGGTCGAGCGTCCGCCGTGCGGAACCTCCATCCCGGTCAGGATGCGGGTCAGCTGTTTAGCACCGCCAGAGGGGTATTTGGTCGGGATCACCCGTATTTGCAGATCGCGCTCGCCGCCTAACGCCTGCTTCAGTGCCGCAATGGCTTCAGGTTTATTATCTTCGATGCCAATCAGCACCCGTTCTGCCTGTAATACCCAGGCGAGAATCCGGCTGCCTTCCAGCACTTCAGCCGCGTAGTCCTGCATCAGACGGTCATCCGCAGTGATGTAAGGCTCGCACTCTGCCGCATTGATGATCAGGGTTTTGACACCGCGCAGACCGCCTTTAAGCTTGGTGGCGGTCGGGAAGCCCGCGCCGCCCAGACCGGCAATCCCGGCATCGTGAATACGCTGCACGATGTCGGCGCGCGGATGCTGGCGGTAATCGGGCAGGGGATCAAGCGGCATCCAGCGGTCTTCGCCATCGGGCGTCAGGAAAATGCACAGCTCTGACAGGCCAGACGGATGGGCGGTCATGTGCTGACCGATATCCTCGATGGTGCCGGAGGTCGGGGCATGCACCGGTAACATCCGGCCGGTGCCAAAGGTCAGGGGCTGACCGCGCAGCACCTTATCGCCCGGTGCCACGCAGATTTCACCTTCGTGACCGATGTGCTGTTTCAGCGGGATGATAAAACGGTGCGGCAACGGCAGTTCGCTCAGCGGGGTACCGTTGGACTGGGTTTTCATTTCCGGCGGATGAATGCCGCCCTGAAAATCCCAGATCTTATCTTTTTTGAAAAAATTCAACAAATTAAGCATGAGTTTCTACCGGAATCACCCGCACCGGAATGCTGTTCAGATCCCACTTCCAGTTGGCAGGCGTGGTCTCAACCGGCCGCATCTCGATGCAGTCAGTCGGGCAGGGCGCAACACAGAGATCGCAGCCGGTGCAGACATCGCTCAGCACGGTGTGCATGGCGCGGGTCGCCCCGACAATCGCATCTACCGGGCAGGCCTGAATACACTTGGTGCAGCCAATGCAGTTCGCTTCATCGATAAAGGCCACGGTGCGAACCGGCGCTTTGGCGGTTTCATCGCCATCAATCGGCTGCGGCTCAACGTTCAGCAGCTCTGCCAGCTTGAGCATGGTCTGCTCACCGCCTGGCGCGCACTTGTTGATGGCTTCACCGTTGTTGCCCACCGCATCGGCATACGGGCGGCAACCGGGATAGCCACACTGCCCGCACTGACTCTGCGGCAGAATGGCATCAATTTGCTCAACGATTGGGTCTTCTTCGACCTCAAAGCGGCGCGAGGCGTAGCCCAGCAGCGCACCGAACACCAGGCTCAGCGCACTTAATACAGCAACTGCTATCCAGATCGCGGTCATCAGAATTTCACCAGACCGGTAAAGCCCATAAATGCCAGCGCCATCAGGCCAGCGGTGATCAGGGCAATGGAGTTACCTTTGAACGGGGCCGGGACGTTAGCCAGCACCAGACGTTCACGCATGCCGGCGAACAGCACCATCACCAGCGAGAAGCCAAGTGAGGCGCTAAAGCCGTACAGGGCCGCCTGCAGAAAGGTGTGATTCAGATTGACGCTCAGCAATGGCACGCCCAGCACCGCGCAGTTGGTGGTGATCAGCGGCAGGAAAATGCCCAGCAGGCGATAGAGCGACGGACTGGTTTTACGTACCACCATCTCGGTGAACTGCACCACCACCGCGATCACCAGGATATAGGCCATGGTGCGCAGGTAGACCAGATCGAGCGGCAGCAGAATCAGGTGATTCACCAGCCAGGCACAGATTGAGGCCAGCGTAATCACGAAAGTGGTGGCCAGGCCCATGCCGATTGCCGTCTCCAGTTTTTTGGAAACGCCCATAAACGGGCACAGGCCAAGGAACTTCACCAGCACGAAGTTATTTACCAGCACAGTACCAACAAAGAGAAGCAGATAATCGGTCATTTTTTCGCCTGAAATCCAGAAAGCGGCTTATTATCATTGATAGTGCGGCGTATCTCAACCGCTACGCCGCAACCGGCCGGGCAGACCGCACTCAGAATTAAATTCCTGACACAACTCACAGCGTTAGGGTTCAATAAAGGTGCTTTTTACCCGCTTTGAGCGTTTGAAGTAGGGGGCAAACACCGCTGCGGCCGCCAGTGAAAGCAACAGCGTCTGTAAGGCGCGGCTGTCGGTTACCGGGGTAAAGGCAAAGGTTTTCAGCGCCAACAGCACGGTAATCAGCAACCACAGCAGATAATGGCGCGGTAAACGGCGTGAGCGCTTAAAGAACAGCCAGCTAATCCACAGGCTGTAAGCCCAGACCGCCACGGCGGTCAGCAGGGAGATGGCCCAGTAAGAGAAAAGGGTGCTGCCATGGGAGAAGAGTGTCGCGCGCCATTCCGGATTAAACAGCGGTGTAAGGTACATCGCCATTACCAGCGCAGTGGTTAACAGGGTCATAATCAGCCAGGCCAGCGGCAGCAAAAGCCAGCCACCGATGCGCGGCGCAGCAACCTGTTCATTCATAGCGGTAATTCCTGTCTTGGGAAGTCGAAGCGCAGCAGAATAGCATGTCCAGATGGGGCGCGCCCGCCTGGACAACGTAACCAAAAAAATCAGGCAGCAGGAAGTTATACCACGTAGCGCCACACCGTCTTAGGCACACAGCCAAGATCATATAACCGTCCGCCCGACGCCAGTTCGGCGCGCCGATGATCGGCAGCACGGTACATATTGATGATATCCATCTCATCGGTGAGCGAGTAATTGAGGTGATCGAAGAGCTTTTCCAGACTGTCTGAGTTATTCACTTTACGAAATTTAAGCAGGTAGTCGTACGCAGTCATCATTGCCATAACAGTAGAAGGAACTAAGGAGTGCTCAGTATAGGGGGCAAGCTAAACCTGTCCAGATCCTGTGATCAAAAAAAGGTGAAAATCAGATAAACGACCGGAATACGCCGCTAAAAGCCCATTTTTGCAGGTTTATTCGCGGATAGGGCCACCTGCCCGCGGTGCTGAACCGGGAATTCTGCAACATCGCCCGTGTCAGAAAATAATCCCTCCGCGCTGACGTGCCAGGCGTGTCACACCGCGTCCGGACGGTTTTTGCCTGGCCTGCGTGGTGAAGGCCAGCATCCGGCCTGCCGGCAGCAGCGTGGCAGGTGGCTGACCGGCGCGGCAGATAGAGTGAATGCGCAGATTTTAATAACGCAATGTTGACTAAAAATGCCACTCTGCAGCCGCGCTCAGGGTAACAAACGGACCGGCCAGGGTCAGATTATGGTGAGCAATGATTTTTTCTACGGTCAGATGGGGATTATCCACCGTGGTGTGGGCATCAGAAACCAGCACCACTGAAAAACCGCAATCTGCGGCTGCCCGACAGCTGGTATCGACGCAAAACTCGGTTTTCATCCCGGTCACCACCAGCTGTTTAATCCCTTGTTCTCGTAACTGGCTCAGCAGCGGCGTATCTCTGAAACAGCTGGGGGATTTTTTGATAAAAACACCCTCCTGCGCGTCAACGCCCAGTTCCGGCAACAGACGGGTTAACGGGCTCCGGGCGCTGAATGGGGAATCATCGGGTCCGGTATGGCGTGCAAAAAAGATCGGGACCTTAGCCTGACGCGCTTTATCAATCAGCAGGCAAATATTCGCTAACACCCTATCGGCGTGATGAGGCGTGACAGCTCCCCTGAACAGGCCCTGTTGCATATCGATGACTAATAATGCGCTTTCAGATGAACTCATGTTGTTTCTCCATTCAGAGGGTTAAGAACGGAGAACAGGTCCCCGTCCGGTTGGGCGGGGAACGAAGATCTGTTTGTCAGGTGCCGGTCACAGATACGCTCACGCCGCCGCTTAAAGCGGTGCGGGTGGTAGTGGTGGTGATCGAACCTGAGATAAACATGATGTTGCCTTCAGTGGTGACTGCTGAACGAGTGGTGACTAATGAACAACACGCTAACACAGATGGTGCAGTAAATACGCCGCAGCGGAGTAAAAAAACGCTTGGTCAGGGTCGCACTTAACCCGGCAGTGCGCATTGCCTGCCGTCGTCTCAGGCCGCCCGTCGTGGTCAGACGGCGTCGCGCTGTCAACCGATCGCCCGCAGAAGTCGCCAGAGAAACGTTTCGCCCGCCAGTCACCTGAAAAATGCACTATGTAGGCACTATGCGAGCGCTACGCTAGCACTATGCAAGCAATGTGCGGGCAATCACAAATCCCATTTTTTGTTCATCCCGCAGGCGGATAACCCATTTTGTACGCCTGGCTGTAATCGCTTTCAGTGGGGCTGCGCATAAGCGATTCTGTTTATTACAATTATTTAACCCGTCCTGATTTCACTTTCAGTTGTTTTATCCATAACAGCCTGCGCTATAAAACGGTTGATGTTGACGTAACTCCTTTAAATTGCTCAATTTTGTGAAGCATGTCGCCATTATGCACCCTTTTTTAGTCCAGGCTAAGCGGGCTCTCTACCCTAAACAGCAAATGCCCTTCAGAGGAATAAAAACTATGTGGAAACGTTTACTTCTAACCACGCTGGTCAGCGCCGCGTTGACCGGACCAGTGCTGGCTGCGGACATGACGGTCGGCTTCTCGCAGGTGGGTTCGGAATCTGGCTGGCGCTCCGCCGAAACCAACGTGGCGAAAAGCGAAGCTAAAAAACGCGGTATCACCCTGAAAATCGCTGATGGTCAGCAAAAACAAGAGAACCAGATTAAAGCGGTTCGCTCGTTTATCGCCCAGGGCGTTGACGCCATCTTTATCGCGCCGGTGGTGCAGACCGGTTGGGAACCGGTGCTGGAAGAAGCCAAAGACGCCAAAATCCCGGTCTATCTGCTGGACCGCGCCATCGTAGTCAAAGACAAATCGCTGTATCAGGCGGTTGTCACTGCGGATAACGTGCTGGAAGGCAAGCTGATTGGCGACTGGCTGGTGAAAACCGTCGGCGACAAACAGTGTAACGTGGTGGAACTGCAGGGCACGGTCGGGGCCAGCGTGGCGATCGATCGTAAGAAAGGCTTTGCTGAAGCGATCAGCGGTCATCCGAACATCAAAGTGATCCGCTCTCAGTCCGGCGACTTTACCCGCAGCAAAGGTAAAGAGGTAATGGAAAGCTTCATTAAGGCGGAAAACAACGGCAAGAACATCTGCATGGTTTACGCACACAACGATGACATGGCGATCGGTGCCATCCAGGCGATTAAAGAAGCCGGTCTGAAGCCCGGCAAAGATATTCTGACCGGCTCGATTGACGGCGTACCGGATATCTATAAAGCGATGCTGGCAGGCGAAGCCAATGCCAACGTGGAGCTGACGCCAAACATGGCCGGCCCGGCCTTTGATGCGCTGGAGAAATTTAAGAAAGAGGGCACGCTGCCGCCAAAAGTGATCAAAACCGAATCGAAACTGTTCCTGCCTGCTGACGCTCAGCGGGAACTGGAACGCAAAAAAGGCATGGGTTACTAAGCCGCAGACCGCCCTGCGGGGCGGTTTTTCATGACGTGAGGCGGAGTTAGCAGAATGACCACACACAATGAAACATCGCTGTTAACCATCAGCGGCGTCAGCAAAGGATTTCCCGGCGTTAAAGCGCTGAACAACGTCTCGTTTGATATTCGCAAGGGCGAGATCATGGCGCTGCTGGGCGAGAACGGCGCGGGGAAGTCAACCCTGATCAAAGTGCTGACCGGGGTCTACAGCCGCGATGCCGGCACCATCACCCTGAACGGTAAGCCGATTACGCCGCACAACACTGCCCAGGCGCAGGAGATGGGCATTGGTACCGTTTATCAGGAAGTGAACATGCTGCCGAATATGTCGGTAGCCGATAACCTCTATATAGGCCGCGAGCCACGACGCTTCGGCATGCTCGATCGGCGGCGCATGGTGCGGGATGCCGATGCGCTGATGCGCAACTACGGTTTTTCACTCGACGTGACGCGCCCGCTGGGACACTACTCGGTGGCGATGCAGCAGATTATCGCTATCTGCCGCGCAGTCGATCTCTCCGCCCAGGTGCTGATTCTGGATGAACCAACCGCCAGCCTCGACGCCAGTGAAGTGGAGATGCTGTTTACCCTGATGGCGCAGTTAAAAGCCAAAGGGATGAGCCTGATTTTCGTTACCCACTTTCTCGACCAGGTTTACCGCATCACCGATCGCATCACGGTATTACGCAACGGGCAATTTATCGCTACCCGCGACACCGCCTCGCTGCCGCAAATTGAACTGATCAAACTGATGCTGGGGCGCGAACTGCTGGAGACGGCGCTGCAGCGGCAGGGCAGCACCCTGCGCAGTAATCAGCCGGTGGTATCGTTTGAAGATTACGGCAAAAAAGGCACCATCGAGCCGTTTAATCTGGAGGTCCGGCCGGGTGAAGTGGTCGGTCTGGCAGGACTGCTGGGCTCGGGCCGTACCGAAACCGCAGAAGTGCTGTTTGGTATTCGCCGCGCCGATCGCGGCACGGCAAAAATCAAAGGCAAGGTGCAGCGAATCACTAACCCGGCTCGCGCCTCGCAGCTGGGGATGGGGTTCTGTCCGGAAGATCGTAAAACCGACGGGATTATTGGCGCGGCATCGGTGCGCGAAAATATCATTCTGGCGTTGCAGGCGCAGCGCGGCTGGTTACGACCGATTAAAAAGCGTGAGCAGCAGGCGATCGCCGAACGCTTTATCAAGAGCCTGGGCATTCGTACGCCACACGCCGATCAACCGGTGGAGCTGCTGTCGGGTGGCAACCAGCAAAAGGTGCTGCTGTCGCGCTGGCTGGTGACTAAACCGCAGTTTCTGATCCTCGACGAGCCGACGCGCGGCATTGACGTGGGCGCGCACGCCGAGATTATTCGTTTAATTGAATCCTTATGTGCTGATGGACTGGCGCTGCTGGTCATCTCCTCTGAGCTTGAAGAACTGGTGGGTTATGCCGATCGGGTGTTGATCATGCGCGATCTGAAGCAGGTGGCAGAAATTCCGCTGGAGCAACTTTCGGTAGCGTCGATCGTCAATGCTATCGCTGACGGAGGGGCACAACATGCTTGAGACCCCTATGACACCTGAAAAACCGCAACGCCGTAAGCTGAAACTGCCACCGGGCATGCCGCAAATCGCGGCGCTGCTGCTGGTGCTGCTGATCGATAGCCTGGTGGCAAATAACTTTTTTGCTGTCCATCTGCAGGATGGCCGACTGTTCGGCAGTCCGATTGATATCCTCAATCGCGCTGCGCCGGTGGCGCTGCTGGCAATTGGCATGACGCTGGTGATCGCCACCGGCGGTATCGATCTGTCGGTTGGGGCGGTGATGGCGATTGCCGGCGCGACGGCAGCGACCCTGACCGTGGCCGGACACAGCGTGCCGTTTATCATTGCCGTGACGCTGGCTACCGGTCTGGCCTGCGGTATCTGGAATGGGGTGCTGGTGGCGCTGCTGCGTATACAGCCGTTCGTCGCCACGCTGATTCTGATGGTGGCGGGGCGCGGTATTGCCCAGCTGATTACCCAGGGTCAGATCGTTACCTTCGACAGTGACAGTCTTGGCTGGTTTGGCAACGGTTCGCTGCTGATGTTGCCGGTACCGGTGTGGATCACTCTGCTGGTGGCGCTGGCGGTCTGGCTGCTGACTCGCAAAACCGCGCTCGGCCTGTTTATTGAAGCGGTAGGGATCAACCTGCGTGCCGCGCGCAATGCGGGCGTCACCGGCTGGCTGGTGGTGATGTCGACCTACGCCATCAGCGGCGTTTGCGCTGCGGTAGCCGGGCTGATTGTTGCTGCCGACATTCGCGGTGCGGATGCCAATAACGCCGGATTATGGCTGGAGCTGGATGCGATTCTGGCGGTGGTAATCGGTGGCGCTTCGCTGATGGGCGGACGCTTCAATCTGGTGCTGTCTTTGATCGGTGCGTTGATTATTCAGTCGATGAACACCGGTATTTTGCTCTCCGGCTTCCCGCCAGAGCTGAATCAGGTGGTCAAAGCGGTGGTAGTGATGTGCGTGCTGTTACTGCAATCACCCCGGTTTATTGCGATGTTAAAACGGAGACGCCCGACATGATCAAACGCCATCTGCCGTTGATGATCACCTTGCTGGTGTTCGTCGCGGGTTACCTGTTCTGCCTGAGCCAGTTTCCGGGCTTCGCCTCAACCCGGGTCATCTGCAATATCCTGACTGATAATGCCTTTCTGGGCATTATCGCGGTCGGTATGACTTTTGTGATTTTATCCGGCGGTATCGATCTGTCGGTCGGCGCGGTGATCGCCTTTACCGGGGTGTTCCTGGCGCGGGCGATTGGCGATTTCCACCTCGATCCGCTGCTGGCTTTTGCGGTAATTCTGGCGCTGGGTGCCTTGTTCGGCGCGATGATGGGCTGGTTGATCGATGCGCTGAAGATCCCGGCATTTATTATCACCCTGGCCGGCATGTTCTTTCTGCGCGGCTGCAGCTATCTGGTGTCGGAGAACTCGATTCCGATCGATCATCCGTTCTATACCATGCTCTCCAGCCTGGCGTGGAAAGTGCCAGGCGGCGGACGTCTCAGCCTGCTGGCGGTGATTATGCTGGTGGTGGTGCTGGGTGGGATTATTCTGGCGCACCGTACCCGCTTTGGTAATCAGGTCTACGCGATTGGCGGTAACCTGACCTCGGCGCAGCTGATGGGGGTTTCGACCCGTGCCACCACCATCAAAATCTATATGCTCTCTACCACCTTAGCCACGCTAGCCGGTATCGTCTTCTCTATCTACACCTCGGCCGGTTATGCGCTGGCGGGACTGGGCGTGGAGCTGGATGCGATTGCTTCGGTAGTCATCGGCGGCACGCTGCTGTCGGGCGGGGTCGGAACGGTGCTGGGTACGCTGTTCGGCGTGCTGATTCAGGGGCTGATCCAGACCTGGATTAACTTCGACGGCACCCTCAGCTCGTGGTGGACCAAAATCGCCATTGGTATCCTGCTGTTTGCCTTTATCGCGTTACAACGTTTGCTGACGGTGATCTGGGATCGCCAGCAGAATGCACCGGTAAAACGATTGAGTTCCTGACTACCTGAGTATCCCGCTAGAGGGCGGCTCGCCGGAGCCGTCCTTTACTGCGCCAGACGCAACTTCATCACCGTGACCTCTTCACCCGCTATGTGCCGCTGTTCCACCGCCTGCCATCCTGAGCGCTGATAGTACCGTTGCTGATCGGGCGTATAGAGCCACAGTTCACTGATTTGTTGTTTGATTGCTGTCGCAATCGCCTGTTGGATCAACGCTTTTGCCACGCCCTGACCCCGGAATCTCTTATCTGTGACCACCTCACCAATCCAGTATTCCCGCGCGGCAATGTCATCCAGTTCATAGCGAATGATGCTACAGGTCGCGATCACCGTTTCGCCATCCGGCGTGGCAATAAGGGTAAATTCTGCCGAAGGTTTCTGATTGCGCTGTTTTAAACGCGCAACAATGGCAGGCGGGTGAGACCATGCAGGAAAATGTGACCATTCACTGTGCAGCAGCTGTGCGGTTTGTTCGGCGTAGCGGGGATGTTGATTCAGCTCGGCAATAAGCATGTGCGGGGCACCTTTATTTTGTCAGGCATCAAGCAATACAGGCTGGTGGGTTAAAGAGCAAGATCATGAAGAGGTTACATTGCAGTAAAGGATGTTTTTATATCCGGCTAAAACAGTCGCTGTTAGATGAAGGTGCAGGGTCAGGAAAGGCATGCCCGATCGCAAAGGATTCCCGCATCCCTGCGGATCGGCGCGCCATCCCCGGCGCGGACGCTTTGCTCTTCAGGCATGCCTTTCCTTCCCGGCTGGGCTGATGCATCGTTTTAAGAAGCAGGAAGCGGATAGTTTTTATTGGGGATAGCATAAAACAGTCGCTGTTGGCGGAGGGTGCAGTGCCAGGAAAGGCATGCCCGATCGCAAAGGATTCCCGCATCCCTGCGGATCGGCCGCGCCATCCCGGGCGCGGACGCTTTGCTCTTCAGGCATGCCTTTCCGTCCCGGCTGGGCTGATGTATCGCTTTAAGAAGCAGGAGAGTGGACAGTGTGAGGCGAGTATCCCGGCAGCCGGGGCTACAGGGATCTGTTGACGGCGATGTTACGGAACGCCCGCCATCCCGACTAAATAGCACCGTTTTTATAAAAAAAAACCGATGCCGCATAAGCCTGCATCGGTGGTTTGATTGATTCTGGCGCGCTGCTAATCATTAAAATGAACAGCGCTGCCGCAGTGCGTAATTAACGTTTCAGCCGGTAGTACGCTTCGTTCCAGCGCAGCGCATCTTTGAAAGCAGGTAAACGTGTATGCTCGTCAATCACCAGCACTTCGATGTCGTTCATCTCACCGTACAGATACATATCATCCAAAGTCAGCGCCTGGCTGAACACCGTATGGTGCGCGCCGCCGCCCAGAATCCACGCTTCGGACGCGGTCGCCAATGACGGCTGGGCTTTCCACAGTGCGCGCGCAACCGGCAACTTCGGCAGCGGTTTCGGCTGTTCAATCGCATCTACCACGTTAACCAGCAGACGGAAACGATCGCCCATATCAATTACGCTGGCATTAATCGCACGCCCGGCTGGCGTTGAGAAAATCATGCGGGCCGGATCGGCTTTATCACCAATGCCGAGGAACTGCACATCGATTAATGGCTTCTCTTCAATGGCAATCGACGGGCAGACTTCCAGCATGTGGGAGCCGAGCACCAGATCGTTACCCGGTGAGAAGTGATAGGTGTAATCCTCCATAAATGAGGTACCACCTTTGCGATCGCCCGCCAGCACTTTGAAAATGCGTAACAGCGCCGCGGTTTTCCAGTCACCTTCACCGGCAAAGCCATAACCCTGACCCATCAGACGTTGCACCGCCAGTCCCGGCAACTGCGTCATACCGTGCAGCGTCTGGAAGTTGGTGGTAAATGCCTGACAGCCTTCTGCTTCCAGGAAACGCTTCAGGCCCAGCTCGATACGCGCTGCATCCAGCACGTTCTGCCGTTTTTCGCCGCCCGAGGCCGCCACATCGGTAAAGCGATAGAGGCTTTCGTACTCATCGATCAACGCATTGACGTCGCCATCACTGACCTGATTGATCACCTCAACCAGATCGCCGACGCCCCAGCCGTTGACGGCATAACCGAACTGAATCTGCGCCGCGACTTTATCGCCTTCGGTAACCGCCACTTCGCGCATGTTATCGCCAAAGCGCGCCACTTTTAGCTGCTGGCTGGCCTGTTTCGTCAGCGCCGCACGCATCCAGTTACCCAGACGCTGCTGGCTGGCACCGTCCTGCCAGTGACCGGTGACCACGCTGTGCTGCAGACCCATCCGTGCGCCGATAAAACCAAACTCACGGCCGCCGTGTGCGGTCTGGTTCAGGTTCATAAAGTCCATGTCCATGCTGTCCCACGGAATTTCAGCATTGAACTGGGTATGGAACTGCAGCAGTGGTTTATTCAGCACGCTCAGGCCGCCGATCCACATTTTAGCCGGCGAAAAGGTGTGCAGCCAGGTAATGATGCCAACGCAGCGGGTGTCATGATTCGCGTCGCGGCACAGCGTCAGCGCTTCATCCGGTGATTTCACCAGCGGTTTCAGCTCCAGCTGCAGCGGCAGGCCAGCCTGATTTAATCCCTCGACTACCTGACGCGCATGCTGTTCTACCTGGCGTAACGTCTCCGCACCGTAGAGGTGCTGCGTGCCAATCACAAACCACACGCTGTAGCTGTTTAACTGTTCCATAAAATCACTCCTTTACTTTGAGCCTACCCCAATAGGCTATTTTATTTGTCAGTCTGAACCTGGGCAGTGCTCACAATCCTCACGTACTCCGTGTACGCTCCGGTTGTTCCGCGCTGTCCGTGTCCAGACTGCCTGCAACAATTACGCCTACTGGGATAGGCTCTTAGCGGAAGCGGGGCGAGCGGCGTATTGCGGTTCAGCCGTCACGCACCATTGTTGATAGCGTTGATAGAGTTGTTGATAGCGTGCCACGCGCGCCGGATCGGGCTGCAGGGTGACGGCAATCGGACTGGCCATCACCTGCTGTGCCTCGGGCACGCTGGAGTAGACGCCGGCCGCGACGGCGGCGAAAATCGCCGCGCCCAGCGCACAGCATTCATCAGAGGCGACGATATCCAGTGGCCGGTTCATCACGTCGCAGCAGGCCTGCATAATCGCTGGCGATTTACGCGCGATGCCGCCGAGGGTCAGGATGTTTTCTACCGGGATCTGCTGCTGCTCGAAGCACTCCATAATGGCGCGCGCACCAAACGCGGTGGCGGCAACCAGCCCGCCAAACAGCGCCGGTGCGTCAGTGCCGAGGTTGAGATCGGTTATGACCCCTTTCAGGCGCTGGTTGGCATTCGGGGTGCGGCGGCCGTTGAACCAGTCGAGCACCACCGGCAGGTGGTCGAGCTGCGGATTGGCAGCCCACGCCTCGGTCAGATCTTTAATCAGCGTTTTCTGCATTTCTGCCAGTTGCGGTTTCAGCGCCGGATGACGCTCAGCGGCCAGTTGCAATGGCCAGCCCAACAGGCGGCTGAACCAGGCATAGATATCGCCAAAAGCAGACTGTCCCGCTTCCAGCCCGACAGCACCGGGCATCACGCTGCCATCAACCTGACCGCAGATACCTTTAATTGCGCGATCGCCAACCTGGTCAGCATCGGCAATCAGGATGTCGCAGGTGGAGGTGCCAATCACTTTGACCAGGGTATACGGCTTCGCGCCGCCGCCGACTGCGCCCATGTGGCAGTCAAACGCACCGCCGGACAGGGTGACCGTCTGCGGCAGACCGAGCCGCTGCGCCCATTCCGGGCTGAGGGTGCCGACCGGCAGGTCAGCGGTCCAGGTGTCGCTGAACAGCGGCGAATCGAGCTGCTGAGTGAGCAGCGGGTCCAGCGCATTGAGGAAGTCCGCTTCGGGCAGGCCGTTCCAGTCGCCGTGCCACAGCGCTTTATGTCCGGCGGCGCAACGGCCACGCCGCAGCCGGTCGGGTGCCGTGGTGCCGCTCAGTAACGCCGGTACCCAGTCGCACAGTTCGACCCACGAGACTGCCGCGTCACGCACCGCCGCGTCTTCGCGTGATACGTGCAGAATCTTGGCCCAGAACCATTCTGAGGAGTAAATGCCGCCGATATAGCGGCTGTAATCCTGAAAGCGGCCGCTGTGGCATAGCTGATTGATCTCTTCCGCTTCTTCAATTGCAGTGTGATCTTTCCATAACACAAACATGGCGTTGGGGTTGTCGGCAAATTCGGGGCGCAGCGCCAGCACGTTACCGTCGCGATCGATGGGGGCCGGGGTCGAGCCGGTTGTGTCGACGCCAATGCCGACTACGGCGGCGCGCTGCGTTTCGCTGAGCGCATTCAGAACGCCGAGCATCGCCTGTTCCATCGCATCGATGTAATCCTGTGGATGGTGACGAAAACGGTTGGTGTGTGGATCGCTGTATAAGCCCTGTTGCCAGCGCGGGTAGCTGACCACCGCACTCTGCAGCTCTTTGCCGCTGTGACAATCAACGGCCAGCGCACGCACCGAATCACTACCAAAGTCCAGCCCAAGGGTGATGGCTCCAGCACGCATCGGAATCTCCTGTAGTTAATGAACTCCTACATCCTGTGACCGGCGCGCCAGAACGGTTAGTCATGGCTGGCTGACAATATGCACTTTTCTGTCATCGACAGTGATTTTGTGATCCATTGCAAAAGTTAACGTCCGGTTAAATTTGCTGAATATATGGACCATTCTGCCGTGATTTTAAGATGTGATACCGCTCTACATTTTTCTTCGCTAATCCCGCTAAAACTAGCCCAGCGTCTGAACAGGCTTTCAGCACATAGCACTCTAACGCACTGATTTATGGCTGTACCTACAAATGAAAAAATACTGGTAGCGTTTACACCGATTCGTTATTAGCAGTGAAAAACAACCTGGCACCGGAGAGCATCATGCATAAATTCACTAAAGCGTTCGCGGCCATCGGCCTGGCAGCGGTTATGTCACAATCCGCTATCGCCGAGACCATGAAGCTCGGTTTCTTAGTCAAGCAACCGGAGGAACCCTGGTTCCAGACCGAGTGGAAGTTCGCCGATAAAGCCGGCAAGGATTTGGGCTTTGACGTGATTAAGATTGCCGTTCCCGATGGTGAGAAAACCCTCAACGCCATCGACAGCCTGGCCGCTAACGGCGCCAAAGGCTTCGTCATCTGTACGCCCGATCCTAAGCTCGGCTCAGCGATCATGGCCAAAGCACGTGGCTATGGTCTGAAGGTGATTGCGGTGGACGATCAGTTCGTGACCGCCAAAGGCAAGCCGATGGATACCGTTCCGCTGGTGATGATGGCGGCCACCAAAATTGGTGAGCGTCAGGGTCAGGAACTCTACAAAGAGATGCAGAAACGCGGCTGGGATGCGAAAACCACCGGCGTAATGGCCATTACAGCGAATGAGCTGGACACCGCGCGTCGTCGCACCGGCGGCTCGATGGACGCGATCAAAGCAGCCGGCTTCCCGGCCGCGCAGATTTATCAGGTGCCGACCAAATCAAATGATATTCCGGGCGCGTTTGATGCCGGTAACTCACTGCTGGTCCAGCACCCTGAAATTAAACACTGGCTGATTGTCGGCATGAACGACAACACCGTGCTGGGCGGCGTGCGTGCCACAGAAGGACAGGGCTTTAAAGCGGCTGACGTCATCGGTATCGGCATCAACGGCGTCGATGCGATCAGCGAATTGTCGAAAGATAAAGCCACCGGCTTCTACGGTTCTCTGCTGCCGAGCCCGGATGTTCACGGCTATAAAAGCAGCCAGATGCTCTACAACTGGGTCAGCAAAGGCGAAGAGCCACCAAAATTCACCGAAGTCACCGACGTGGTGTTAATCACCCGCGACAACTTCAAAACCGAACTGGCGAAGAAAGGGCTGATGTAAAGCCTGCTCCTGCCGGTGTCTGAACACAACGGCGTCACGATATAGTCAGCCCGTGTATTTCGCGCCGCCACACTGCCGCCGGGCATTAACACCCGGTGCGGGCAAGCGGCGCGAAATAGTGAGGATAAACATGAACACTGATTCAGCATTTCTGTCGTTTCATGGCATCAGTAAAACCTTTCCTGGCGTGAAAGCGCTGCAGGATATCTCTTTCGACTGCCGCAGCGGTGAAGTCCACGCCTTAATGGGCGAGAACGGCGCAGGCAAATCGACGCTGCTGAAAATTCTCAGCGGCAGCTACCAGCCGAGCGGCGGCGAGATTCGGATCAAAGGCCAGCCGGTAAACTTCCAGCACACCACCGATGCGCTGGATGCCGGGGTGGCGATTATTTACCAGGAACTGCACCTGGTGCCGGAAATGAGCGTGGCGGAGAACATCTATCTCGGCCAGATTCCGCACAAGCATGGCCTGGTCAATCGTAAGCTGATGCGCTACGAGGCCGGTCTGCAACTGAAAAATCTCGGCATGGATATCGACCCGGATATGCCGCTGAAGTACCTGTCGCTCGGTCAGTGGCAGATGGTGGAGATTGCCAAAGCGCTGGCGCGTAACGCGCGCATTATCGCCTTTGATGAACCGACCAGTTCGCTGTCGGCGCGTGAAATCGACAACCTGTTCCGCGTCATCCGTCAGCTCCGTGAGGAGGGCCGGGTGGTGCTGTACGTGTCACACCGGATGGAAGAGATTTTTGCCCTCAGCGACGCCATCACGGTGTTCAAAGATGGCCGCTATGTCCGCACCTTTACCGACATGGCTAACACCCATCATGACGATCTGGTGCAGGCGATGGTGGGCCGCAACCTCGGTGATATCTACGGTTATTCGCCGCGTGAAAAAGGCGCGGTGCGCCTTGAGCTGGACCAGGTGGAAGCGAAGGGGGTGCGAACGCCGATTTCGCTCAAGGTCCACGCTGGCGAGATCGTTGGGTTGTTTGGCCTGGTCGGCGCCGGACGCAGCGAACTGCTGAAAGGGCTGTTCGGCGGCACGCGCCTGCGCGGCGGCCGGGTGTTGCTGGATGGCGAACCGCTGACGCTGCGCGAACCGATCGACGCTATCCGCGCCGGCATTATGCTGTGTCCGGAAGATCGTAAAGCTGAAGGCATCATTCCGGTGCACTCGGTGCGCGACAACATCAACATCAGCGCCCGGCGTCACAACCTTACCGCGGGTTGCCTGATCAAAAACGACTGGGAAAGCCGCAACGCCGACAGCCATATCCGCTCGCTTAACATCAAAACGCCTGGGGCAGAACAGCTGATCATGAACCTCTCCGGCGGTAACCAGCAGAAGGCGATTCTCGGCCGCTGGTTATCCGAAGAGATGAAGGTGATCCTGCTGGATGAGCCGACGCGCGGCATTGATGTCGGGGCGAAACACGAAATCTATAACCTGATTTACCAGCTGGCCAACGACGGCATCGCGGTACTGTTCGCCTCCAGCGACCTGCCGGAAGTGATGGGCCTTGCCGATCGCATCGTGGTGATGCGTGAAGGGGCGATTGCCGGTGAAGTGCTGCACGACGACGCCACGGAGCAGCAAACGCTGAGCCTGGCAATGCCAAAAACCACACAAGCGGCCGCCGTGGCCTGACAGGAGAGCAACATGGCTTCATCCACGACCTCAAATACGCCGCCGCCAGCGTCACGCAGCGGCCTGCAGTTTGGTCGCATCTGGGACAATTTCGGCATGCTGGTGGTGTTTGCGCTGCTGTTTATTGCCTGTGCGGTATTTGTGCCGAACTTCGGCTCATTTATCAATATGAAAGGCCTCGGGCTGGCGATGTCGATGTCCGGCATGGTCGCCTGCGGCATGCTGTTCTGCCTGGCGTCCGGTGATTTTGACCTGTCGGTCGCCTCGGTCATCGCCTGTGCCGGCGTGGTCACGGCGGTAGTGATCAACATGACCGAAAGCCTGTGGATTGGCGTGGCAGCCGGTCTGGTGCTCGGTATGCTCACCGGCTTTATCAATGGCTTTGTCATCGCCCGGCTGAAGATCAATGCGTTGATCACCACCCTGGCGACCATGCAAATCGTGCGCGGTCTGGCCTACATCTTCTCCGACGGTAAAGCCGTTGGTATCGAAGATGAACGCTTCTTCGCGCTCGGGTTTGCCAACTGGCTGGGCGTCCCTGCGCCTATCTGGCTGACCATCGCCACCATGCTGATCTTCGGCTTTCTGCTGAACAAAACCACCTTTGGCCGTAATACGCTGGCGATTGGCGGTAATGAAGAAGCGGCACGACTGGCCGGGGTGCCGGTGGTGCGGACCCGGATCATTATCTTTATTCTGTCCGGCCTGGTCTCGGCCGCGGCGGGCATCATTCTGGCTTCACGCATGACCAGTGGTCAGCCGATGACCTCGCTGGGTTATGAGCTGGTGGTGATCTCCGCCTGCGTGCTGGGCGGCGTCTCACTGAAGGGCGGTATCGGTAAAATCTCCTATGTAGTTGCCGGGGTGCTGATTCTGGGAACCGTTGAGAATGCGATGAATTTATTGAATATCTCGCCATTCTCACAGTATGTGGTGCGCGGTCTGATACTGTTAGCAGCGGTGATATTTGACCGCTACAAACAAAAGCATAAAGCCTGATTTGGCGAGCAGTTAACCCGCGGACGCATCAGGCGTCCGCGGGTGATCCGATCAATGACAGACTGAGTGAGGACGCTATGTATCACCGTGAATTACCGGCCGAGCAGCAAAATCCCTTACTGCCGGGCTATTCGTTCAATGCCTGGCTGGTGGCGGGGCTGACGCCGATTACCGCCGACGGTCCGCTGGACTTTTTTATCGATCGTCCGCACGGCATGAAGGGTTACATTCTCAATCTCACCATTAAAGGCAAAGGGCGGGTATTCGATGGCGAGCGGGCCTTTGACTGCGAGCCGGGCGAAATGCTGCTGTTTCAGCCTAAAACCGCCCACTACTATGGCCGCGCGCCTGACAGCCCACAGTGGTTTCATCGCTGGGTCTATTTCCGGCCGCGCGCTACTGGCACGACTGGCTGCGCTGGCAAGATGAGCAGGAGGGCGTCGGCCGTCTGCTGTTGCCGGAATCGCTGCGCGGCGAATTTGATCGGCTGTTTGCCAGTATCGAACAGACCCATAACTCCGGCCGCCGCTTTGCGGAAGAGCTGGCGATGAACCTGCTGGAGCGCTTGCTGCTGCGGGCAGTGGAAGAGGATCCGCGCAGTCATCAGCTGATCCGCGATCCGCGGGTGATTGAAGCCTGTCAGTACGTCACCAATCATCTGGCCAGCGAAGTGAAAATTGAAGAGGTGGCGCGTCATGTTTGCCTGTCACCGTCGCGGCTGGCACACCTGTTCCGCGAACAGATGGGCGTTAACCTGCTGCGCTGGCGCGAAGATCAGCGGGTGATTCGCGCTAAACTGCTGCTGCAAACCACTCAGGAACCGATTGCTACCGTCGGGCGCGAAGTCGGCTACGACGACCAGCTCTACTTTTCCCGGGTGTTCCGTAAGCGGGTCGGCGTCAGCCCGAGTGACTTCCGTCGCCGCAATCAGGACGCGCACGACAACCTGGCGGCACAAACCGCCTGGCCGATGACACAGAGTGCTATCTCTTAGTTTTTTCGGGAAATTCCTCCTTGTCCTGGCCTGGTTAATAGTCTTAAATCAATCAGGTTAGCAACTAAGAGCCTATCCCGGTAGGCTATTTTATTTGTCAGTCTGTACCTGAACAGGGCTCACAATCCTGACGAACCCGCTGTACGCTCCGGTTACTCCGCGCTGTCCGGGTCCAGACTGTCTGCAATAATTACGCCTAGCGGGATAGGCTCTAAGAGGGATTAAAATGAGCGATAAACTGCGTGTTGGCCTGATCGGTTACGGTTTTGCCAGCAAAACGTTTCACGCCCCGCTGATTGCGGGCACCCCGGACGTTGAACTGGCCGCTATTTCCAGTAGCGATGCCAGCAAAGTCCACGCCGACTGGCCTGCGGTTCAGGCAGTGGCTGATCCTCAGGCACTGCTGGACGACCCGTCTCTGCAATTGATTGTTATTCCTACCCCCAACGATACCCACTTTCCGCTGGCGAAAGCGGCGCTGAACGCCGGTAAACATGTGGTGGTCGATAAGCCGTTCACCGTGACGTTGTCACAGGCGCGCGAGCTGGATGCCTTAGCCAAAGCGAAAGGGCTGCTGTTATCGGTGTTCCATAACCGTCGCTGGGACAGTGATTTCCTGACGCTGAAATCGCTGATCGACGCCGGTACGCTGGGAGAAGTCCGCTACTTCGAGTCGCATTTCGACCGCTTCCGGCTGGAAGTGCGTCAGCGCTGGCGTGAAATGAAAGGCGCCGGCAGCGGTATCTGGTATGACCTGGGACCGCATCTGCTGGATCAGGCCCTGCAGCTGTTTGGCCCGCCGGTGGCGATTAACGTCGATCTGGCCGAGATGCGGCCTGGCGCGCAAACCACCGACTACTTCCACGCGACCCTGACCTATCCACAGCGCCGCGTGGTGCTGCACGCCAGCATGCTGGTGGCCGCCGAGTCGCCGCGTTACACCGTGCACGGCACCCGCGGCAGCTACGTTAAATATGGTCTCGATCCGCAGGAAGATCGCCTGAAGTCCGGTGATTTCCCGCCGCAGGAAGACTGGGGTTACGACATGCGTGACGGCACCCTGACGCTGGTCGACGGCGATTCACTGACCGAAACCAGCCAGCTGACGCAGCCAGGTAACTATCCGGCTTACTATGCGGGCATTCGTGATGCGATTGCCGGTCGCGGCAGTAACCCGGTGACGGCAGAAGAGGCGATTCAGGTGATGGAGCTGATTGAGCTCGGACTGCAATCGGCTGAGAAACGGCAGACGCTGTCGCTGAAGCGCGTCTGATCGGTGAGAGCAATATTGGCTGCTTAATATTGCTGTAAGAGAGCTGACAAGTTCAAAAACGGGTAAGTCCGGCAGCAATAAATTTGCTCAACGCTCAGGGAACAGGGGTCAGAAGAGGAAAGCGTCCCAGCCATGGACAACAACACCGGGAGCGTTTTTGAACAACGCAAAGCGTTGGCCCGCTACGGGCGCACCTCAGGGTTGAGGTGCGTAATGGCGTGAGCCGAGCGTGCCAGGGATGGCGGCTTTTGCGTCTTTCCGATCTGACCCTGTTCCCTGCGCAGGCTCGGTCTTAAAGCCACTTGTCCTTTCGCGCGTCACCATAAAAACGGGCCGGATAACCGGCCCGTTTTTTTGCTTTAAAGCTACCGTCTTACTGCACGCGGGTGCGGACCGCGGCTTTCTCGGCGTCGCTAAGAAACGCGATGGTCAGACCATTTTGCTGCGCCTGACGAATTTGCGCCGGGCTCAGGCCGGCTGCCGGTGCGGCATGGTGATACTCATGCGCCAGTTCAATGCCCTGAACCGCCGGGTCATCAGTATTCAGTGTTGCCAGAATGCCGTGCTCAAGGAAGGCCTTCAGCGGATGCTGCGCCAGTGACGCCACGGTGCTGGTCTGAATGTTGGAGGTCAGGCAGGATTCAATCCCGATGTGGTGCTCTGCGAGGAAATCCATCAGCGCCCGATCTTCAATCGCCTTGACGCCGTGGCCGATACGCTCGGCACCCAGCTCACGAATCGCCTGCCAGATGCTCTCCGGCCCGGCGGCTTCACCGGCATGCACCGTCACCCGGAAACCGGCATCGCGTGCCTGGGTAAAGTGGCTGAGGAACTCGCTGCCGGGGAAGCCCAGCTCATCGCCGGCCAGATCGACGGCGGTGATGTGATCGCGATGCGCCAGCAGGCCATCCAGCTCGGCCAGGCAGGCCTCTTCACCGAAGGTCCGGCTCATGATGCCAATCAGGCGCACGTCGATATTGTGCTGCTGGCAACCGGCTCTGACGCCATCAATCACCGCTTCGACCACGCCGGCAATCGGCAGATGATGGGTCATCGCCATATAGCCAGGTGAGAAGCGCAGTTCCGCATAGTGAATGCCAGCGCGGGCCGCATCTTCAACGTTTTCCAGCGCAATACGGCGGCAGGCATCGAGGTCGCCCAGCACCTTCACGCCCCAGTCGAGTTTTTGCAGGAAGCTCACCAGGTCAGGCTCATTGTCGCCGACCTGCACATGCGGACGCAGGGCCTCCAGCGTGGTGGCGGGCAGGGCAAGATTAAACTGGCGACCTAAATCAAGAATGGTTTGTGCACGGATGTTGCCGTCGAGATGGCGATGAATATCGGTAAGAGGAATGGTGGTATCGATCATGGTGCACTCGCTCAGTGGTGACTAAAGTGCATAACATTATAAAAATATCTTGCGCAACAGCGCCAGCTATTTGCGCAACAACCGGCCCGGATGCTGTTTAATTACCCATAACCGGCCGGTGATCGCCGACAAATAGCCTGGCTTCAGGCGGACGAGGCGTGAATCGCGGCAATCAGCCGGCTGACGCCATCTTCGACCTTACTGCGCGGACAGCCTACGTTGAGGCGCAGGAAACCCTGGCCAGCACTGCCGTAGGTTGAGCCGGGCATGATCGCCACGCGTTGCTGGATCAGCGCCTGCTGCAGCGTCTGTTCGGCGATGCCGAGCGGATTAAGATCGATCCAGGCGAGATAGGTCGCCTGAGGCGGCTGCCAGTTAAGCGACGGAAAGGCGGCGTTAAGGCGGTCGGCCACCAGGATCAGGTTACCTCTCAGATAGTCACGCAGCGCGTCAAGCCACGGCGCACCGTGCCGGTAAGCGGCAATGTGTGCGGCAACCGCGAGCACCGCCGGTGAGGAGAGTCCGTCGGCGTTTTTAAGCGCCTGAAACCAGGCCGCCCGATCGTCTGGCTGCGGAATAATGCCCCAGGCGCCGGTCAGCCCCGGCAGGTTGAAGCTTTTCGATGCTGAGGTAAACAGCGCCCAGTCGCCACGCGCCACGCGGGCCCACGGCGTATGTGGCCGATCGCCGACCATCATATCCATATGGATCTCATCACTGATCACCCGAACATGGTGACGCTCGCAGAGTTCAGCCATCTGCTGCAGTTCGGCTGCCGTCCAGACTTTACCAGTGGGATTGTGCGGGCTGCACAGCAGCAGGATTTTGCAGCGCGGACGCGCCAGCTTCGCCGCCAGCGCCGTCATATCACAGTGCCACTCCAGGCCCACCCGCTGCAACGGCATTTCCAGCACCTGCCGCTGGTTGCCGTACACGGTTTTGTAAAACGCATCGTAGGCCGGCGTGTGGATCAGCACTTCATCGCCCACCTCGCTCCAGTGCCGGATCATCTGCGCCACCATGTAGATCACCGACGCCATATACCAGCGTATCGGGCGACGGCTGATAGCCGAACCGGCTGTTCATCCAGTGGCAGCAGGCCGACAGAAACGCATCATGCTGCCAGCGGCTGTAGCCGAATACGCCGTGATCGAGGCGCTGACGCAGCGCTTCAAGCACTACCGGCGCGGTTTTGAAATCCATATCGGAGATAGTGAACGGCAGCAGATCGGGCACGCCAAAGCGATCGGCCACAAAATCCCACTGGGTAGACCAGCTGCCACGGCGATCGATAACCTCATCAAAATTAAACATTGCGGCTCCCGGTACGTTAAGCGGTGACGTTCATCAGCGTCGACAGTTCGTCTTTCACCGACTGCACCTGTGGCCCGATCACCACCTGCAGGCTGCTCTTATTAAGGTGCACCACGCCAATCGCGCCGTTGGCTTTCAGCGCCGCATCGTTGACCTTGCTCATATCGGCGATGGTCAGACGCAGACGCGTCAGGCAGTTATCCAGTGAGGTGATATTTTCCACCCCGCCCAGCGCCGCCAGAATGGCCGGTGAGTTGTAGCCCGACTTGCCTTTACCGGCATTGCTGACCTGTTGTGCCAGTGCGCTGGCACTTTCGACTTCACGGCCCGGCGTTTTGATATTGAAGTGCAGGATGGCGAAACGAAAGATCAGGTAGTAACCGGCAAACCAGATCGCTGCCACCACCGGTACCCAATACCATTTGGTCGACAGGCCGTGCAGCACGCCAAACACCACGAAGTCGATAACGTTACCGTCGGTGTTGCCGATGGTCACGCCCAGTATCGCCATCAGGCTAAAGCCGACGCCGGTTAACAGCGCATGGATCAGATAGAGGAACGGCGCGACAAATAAAAACAGGAACTCAATCGGTTCGGTGGTGCCGCCAACCACACAGGCCACCACGCCGGAAATCAGTAATCCTTTAATTTTATGGCGGTTTTCCGGGCGGGCGCAGTGATAGATAGCCAGCGCAGCGCCAGGCAGGCCACCCAGGAAGGCCGGCATTTTGCCCTGCGACAGGAAGCGGGTGGCGCTTTCGGCAAAACCATGAGTCTCCGGACAGGCCAGCTGTGCCTGGAAGATGGTCAGGGCGCCGCTGACGCTTTTGCCGCACACCTCAAGCGTGCCGCCGGCATCGGTAAAGCGCATGATCGCCACCAGAATATGCTGCAGGCCAAACGGCAGCAGTAAACGCTCACCGGTGCCAAAGATCATCGGACCGAAATCGCCCGCGCTGTTGATCATCCAGCCGAGTCCGGTAATGCCGCGAGCAAAGAAAGGCCAGATCAACGGGACCACCAGTCCCAGCACGCCGATCACCAGCGTGGTAATGATCGGCACAAAGCGGGTACCACCAAAGAAAGCCAGCGCATCGGGCAGCCGGATGTTATGAAAGCGCTCATGCAGCCAGAACACCACAATGCCGACAATCACCGCACCCAGAATGCCGGTATCAATCGACGGGATACCGAGTATCGACTGGACGTTGTTGGCTTTCAGCACTGCGGCATCGGTGGTAGGCAGAATGCCATTGATATTGAGCCAGAAGTTGATGCTGAGGTTGAGCACTGCATAGCCAACAAAGCCGGCAAATGCCGCCACGCCTTTGTTTTCACGCGCCATGCCGAGCGGGATCGCCACGGCAAACATCACCGGTAAATAACTAAAGGCGAAGGAGCCGAGTTTCGCCATCCACAAAAACAGATACTGCAGCCACGGCTGATCCAGCATCGGTAACAGCGTCAGGACATCATGGCTGCTCAGCGAACTGCCGATACCCAGCATGATGCCGCAGAATGAGAGCAGGCAACCGGCAGCATAAAGGTTTTCCCCAGGCTCTGGAAAAACTCCCAGACAGACATTTTTTGTTGAGGTGCGGGCATGATGACTCCGGCGGCAGTTAGTCACAGTGATAAAGTGAGCAGATGATAAAACGTTTTATCAGAGTGATGTGCGCGCTGAATCACACTCTTCCGGCCAGGGCTGATATTATTTTTCGGCTTTAAGGTGTAACGTTTTATCCTCTCTTCCGGCGTTTTTATTCGGGCAAGTAACGGCATGAGCAGAATTACCATCCATGATGTGGCCGCCGCTGCAGGCGTTTCGGTCACCACCGTCTCTCTGGTGCTCTCCGGCAAAGGGCGGATTTCTGCTGAAACCATGGCGCGGGTTAACCAGACCATTGAGCAACTGGGCTTTGTGCGCAACCGCTCGGCGACCATGCTGCGCGGCGGTGAAAGCGGAGTGATAGGACTGATCGTCCGCGATCTCAGCCAGCCGTTTTACGCGGAAATGACCGCCGGACTCAGTGACGCGCTGGAAAAGCAGGGCAAATTGTTGTTTCTGACCCAGAGCGGCCGCCAGGGCCAGCAGCTGGAGCGCTGCTTCGAGTCGCTGGTGGCGCAGGGGGTTGATGGCGTGGTGCTGGGCGGCGGGGCGGATAAGGCCGACAAAATAGTGGCCCGCGCCCGTGAGCTGAACATTGCGCTGGTCTGCGCCGCACGTGCCAGCAGCCTGGAAGAGGTGGATGCGATCCGACCGGATAACGCCCAGGCCGCGCGTCTAGCCACCGAATATCTGATCCGCCAGGGTCATCAGCGCATCGCCTGGCTGGGCGGCCATAGCGCATCGTTAACCCGGGCAGAACGTCTTGGCGGCTATTGCGCCACGCTGCTGCAATATGGTTTGCCGTTCCGGCCCGAGTGGATTATTGAGTGCGGCAATACGCAAAAAGAAGCAGCCGAGGCGGCGGTCCAGCTGCTGCAACAGCATCCCCGGCTGACGGCGATACTGGCCTACAATGCCAGCACGGCGCTGGGCTGCTATTTTGGTCTGCTGCGCACCGGCCGGACGTTCGCCCGCGGCGCGGTCGACAGCTACTATGGACAACAGCTGGCGCTGATGGGGTTTGGCGATGAACCGCAGGCTGAGCTGACCGATCCGCCGCTGACGGTTGTCACCAGTTCGGCGCGCGAGATTGGCCGCGTGGCGGCAGAACGCATCCTGCAACGTCTGGCGCAACCGGATGCCGCACGGCAGAATGTGATTATGCCGCCGCAGCTGATTATTCGCGGCTCAGCATAAAAAAAGGCGACGCCAGCATTAACCCTGGCGTCGCCTTGTTATCACCGCTCAGCCGTTACTGCGGCATGCCTTCGCTGGTCGGCATACCCAGCATGTAGCGTGACATAAACTGCTCCAGCGTCATCTTGTCGCCGTTCATATTCACCTGGCCGTTAGCGTACTGCAGGCTGGTGACGATGTTGTTATCCTGCTGCTGGGTCAGACGGAACATCTGTCCCATCGCCGCCAGACCTTTAACCTGCTGATCGGCCAGCTTCTGTGCATCATCTGCCTGATAACCTTCCGCCAGACCCACTTTGTGCATGGTTTCAGTCGCCATCGGCATGTTGATGATCAGTTTCGCATCCAGCGTTTTCAGCACCCGGTCAACCATGGCGTTCAGCGTTTGCGGTTCGCCGGTCACGGTAGCGGGATCGTTAAAATTCGCCGTCAGATTAAAGGTGCTTTCACCTTTATCATTCTTCCAGCTCAGCGGGGCGATGCTGATCGAAGGCGATCCTTTCAGCAGAACCGGCAGGTTGCTCATCAGGATAGCGTTGACGCCCGCCTGGTAGCGAATCGGATCGTCCGCCAGGCCTTTCTGGCTGGTGAGATCCTGCATCTGGGCGTTGTAGCGATCGGAGAAGGCTTTTACCGCCTGCGCATCGAACTGCGACAGCTTCATCTTCAGTGCCGCCTGACCAAAGTCCTGTTTCTGCAGCTGAACGCTGTCGACTTTGTAATCAATGTTGCCGCCGATCTTACCGGCACTGTTATCGAACGAAGAGGAGCCCTTCATCTTGTGCAGCGTCAGGGCATCCTGACCGTTAATGCTGGCGTTGACCTTCTCAACATCGATCGACTGATCGCCGACCCGCACGCCTTCCGGACTCAGATGGGTATTGCCGTTGAGCTTCAGGCCATTGACGGTGAACAGCACCGGCTGACCCATCTCATTTTTGCTGGTCAGCGCCAGGCTATCAACGTCACTTTCCAGCGAGACTTTATCGCCTTTATTGTCGGCACTGACGTTAAGCGTGCCGCCATTGGTCGCCAGACGCTCGCCGGTTTGTGCATTCTGATAGTCGATCGGCAGAATACGCAGCGCGGTATCGGTCGCGCCGCTGTAGCCAATGCGGGTATCGGCATTGATCAGCGATTTATTTTGCGTCAGTTCAAACAGCTTCTTCACCGCATCGGTGTTGGCCAGTTCGCTGTGCACCGAGGCCATGCTCGGGATCAGGTTGAAGTGCTTCAGCTGCGCAAACGGGAACGGGCCGTGATCGATGGTTTCGTTCAGGATCACGCTCTGACCCGGCTTCAGCAGGGCGTTATCTTCCGTCTGCGAGCTGGCCTGAATCACCAGGTTGGCTTTGCTGCTGAAGACGCCGCGCTGATAGTCCTGGTAGCTGATCTTCAGTCGGCTGTTCGGGGCGTAAGCATTCAGCTGGGTATTGGCGTTCTGCACCAGCTGGTCCATGTGTTTTTCGAGCTGCTTGCCGGTGAACCATGCCGCGCCGGTCCAGATTACGCCCAGCGCGATGATCACGCCCACGGCAACGTTGGTCTTTTTCATTGCTGATTCGTCCTTATCCTTGAGTCCGCTTACGCCGCAGGTTTGACCCGACGACTGAAGAAAAAACGCCCGCAGGCGTTTTAAAAGCTAATAGGTTGAAATAATAGCAGTTAACCGCAGGTCCGTCAGCCGCATCACCCTAACTCGTTAAATACCCGCGCCAGCCGGCCGGTTCCGGCCACCGTCACCGGGGCTTCGCTGGCGGCAACAAAACAGGATTCGCCCGGTTGCAGCGTCAGCTGCTGCTGGTCTTTTGCCACCACCGCCTGTCCTTCGATGCAGAACAACAGCGCCGCGCTCTGCTGATCCAGCGCCTGCGGTTGCGCACTCAGGGTATGGATAGCAAAGGCGAAATCGTCGACCGGAATCGGAAAAAGCAGGGTGCTGCCATGCTGCTCCGGCTGCGTCAGCAGCGCGATGGCGGGCTTCTCGTCAAATTTGAGGTTGGCTATCAGTTCCGGGATATCGATATATTTCGGCGTTAAGCCGGCCCGCAGCACGTTATCGGAGTTCGCCATCACTTCCAGCGCCACGCCTTTCAGGTAGGCGTGCGGCGTTTCAGCATAGAGGAACATCGCTTCGCCCGGCTGCAGGGTAATCACGTTGAGCAGCAGCGGTGAAAACAGGCCGCTGTCGTCCGGGTAGTCGGCAGCGATTACGCTAATGGTCTGCCAGGGTTCGCCCTGCTGGTGACCGAGCACCGATTTCAGTACCCCAAGCGCCAGCGATTTGGCCTCGCCGTCGAGCGACAGCAGGGTAGAAAACAGGGTCGCCAGATTATCCCGATCGGGATGCTGCAGGAAATGGGCAATCTGCGGATGCGCACCGGCAACCGGCTCAAGCAGCGAAACCATTTCGGTCAGCGGGCGGAAACCGTTCATCGCCTGGAAGGGCGTCAGGGCATAGACCAGCTCGGGTTTATGGTTGGCATCTTTATAGTTGCGTTCGGCGGCACCCAGCGGAATGCCGGCGGCATTCTCACGCGCAAAACCGGCTTCAGCGGCGCTTTTGCTGGGATGTACCTGAATCGACAGCGGCTGATCGGCGCACAGCACTTTAAACAGGAAAGGCAGTTCACCGAAGCGTTGTGCCACCGCATCGCCCAGGGTGGCGGTCGGGTTGGCGTCAATCACCTCGCGCAGCGAGCGCGAACTCCCCTGGTCGTCAACGGTAGACGGACTCTTCGGGTGCGCCCCCATCCACAGCTCGGCCATCGGTAACCCTTGCGGATTCACAATGCCATACAGTTCGGTTAAGGCTGTTTTGCTACCCCACGCGTAATTCTGCAGCGAATTGTTCATTTTTTGCATTATATAACCCTTCATCACGGGATGTTATTGGCGCTATTAAAGCAGAAAGTGCCAGGGAAAATACATATCAAGTGCAAAAGGACGCTAAGCTCTCATAATGTTAAATTATTGTATGTCATTATCTTGCCCGCCCGAATGTCGCCCACAGGACGATGCGTTGGGCGGGCAATCACTTCAAACAGAGCGAAGGAGACGTATTCATGGCAGCCAACCGCATTGAGAAAGATTCAATGGGCCCCATTGATGTACCGGCTGATAAACTGTGGGGCGCGCAAACGCAGCGCTCGCTGGAACACTTCCGCATCTCAACAGAAAAAATGCCGACCGCGCTGGTTCACGCGCTGGCGCTGACCAAACGCGCCGCTGCCGCCGTTAACCGCGACCTGGGGCTGCTGCCGGCCGAGCGCGCCGAAGCGATCATTAACGCGGCGGACGAGGTGCTGGCCGATAAGCACAGCGACGAGTTCCCGTTAGCCATCTGGCAGACCGGGTCCGGTACCCAGACCAACATGAACATGAATGAAGTGCTGGCCAACCGCGCCAGCGAAATTCTGGGCGGAGAGCGTGGCATGTCGCGCCTGGTCCATCCGAATGATGATGTTAACAAGAGTCAGAGTTCGAATGACGTCTTCCCGACCGCGATGCACGTGGCCGCGGTCATCGCCCTGCGTGAGCAGCTGATCCCGCAGATTCAGGTATTAAAAAAGACCCTGAGCGAGAAGTCAGAGGCGTTCAAAGATATCGTCAAAATTGGCCGTACTCACCTGCAGGACGCCACGCCGCTGACGCTCGGCCAGGAGATTTCCGGCTGGGTGGCGATGCTCGAACATAACCTGAAGCACATCGAGCAGAGCATTCCGCACGTGGCGGAACTGGCGCTGGGCGGCACTGCCGTCGGCACCGGCCTGAACACCCATCCGGAGTATGCGGTTCGGGTGGCGAAAGCGCTGGCCGATCTGACTCAGCAACCGTTTGTCACCGCGCCGAATAAGTTTGAAGCGCTGGCAACCTGTGATGCGCTGGTTCATGCTCACGGTGCACTGAAGGGGCTGGCGGCCTCGCTGATGAAAATCGCTAACGACGTGCGCTGGCTCTCCTCCGGTCCGCGCTGCGGCATTGGTGAAATCGCCATTCCGGAAAACGAACCAGGCAGCTCGATCATGCCAGGTAAAGTCAACCCGACCCAGTGCGAAGCGATGACCATGCTCTGCTGTCAGGTGATGGGCAATGACGTGGCAATCAATATGGGTGGCGCGTCCGGTAACTTTGAGCTGAACGTGTTCCGTCCGATGGTGATCCATAACTTCCTGCAGTCGATTCGTCTGCTGGCGGACGGTATGGATAGCTTCAATCATCACTGCGCGATTGGCATTGAACCGGTTCGCGAGCGTATCGAACAGCTGCTGAATGAGTCACTGATGCTGGTGACGGCGCTGAATACCCATATCGGTTATGACAAAGCGGCCGAAATCGCCAAGAAAGCCCATAAAGAGGGGTTGACGCTGAAAGGCGCGGCGCTGAAGCTGGGCTATCTGACCGAAGAGCAGTTTGATGCCTGGGTGCGTCCGGAAGAGATGGTTGGCAGCATGAAGTCGTAAGCCGTCTGCTGTACAAAGGCCAGCGCGTGCTGGCCTTTTTTATGGCTTAAATCGGGCAGTCGACCCACAGATGCAGCCGCGGGATCAGCAGGTTAAGCGGCTCGGCGGCTGGCTTATGGCGATAGGTAATGTTATCGGCATCGTAATTCAGCAGTTCACCCAGCACCGGCACCTGGCTGCGGTCGCGGCAGATCACCAGAATCGGCGATGGACAGGCCAGCTGCGTCTGCTTTTTCTGTTCGGCACGCCAGACCCGTGCCACCGGCTGGACTTTCACCGGTCGCTTAATTTTCAGCCGGGCCGAGGCGGGCAGGGCGCGCACGCTGGCTAACTCCTCCTGCACTTTTTCTGCCCACTGTTCGCGTGACCACGGCGCCTGCGCCCGTCCGGCCTTCAGGCTTTTTTCCAGCTGAGCGATCACCTCTTCACGCTGCATATTTTTGATGATGTGCTTATTCGCCCAGCCAAAACGCAGGCTGTCCGGTGCGCTGAGCAGGGTGATAGTGCGATAGGCATTCAGGGTAATCAGCCCGCGCAGATGCTGGTGGACAAATTCGAAGCGTGCCTCGCTTGGCAAGCCGGACTCAACCGTAATCAGCTGCTCCAGTCGTGCTTTAAGCTGATTGATGCTGTCGACCAGCGCGCTGATTTCCGCCTCACGCTGCTCATCGCACTCAATGCACAGCGCACCCGGCAGTCGGACCGCCGCCTTGGTGCTGAGCTGCTCCGACTGATGCTGCATGAACAGACGGCAGTAGTGGTTCAGCGCCAGCGTTAAGGCGTGCTGCCCCAGATGCTGCTCCACCGCGATTTGAGTAATCGCCTCATGCTCACGGCCTTTCACTATCGGCGGCAGGCTGAATACCCGGGCAATCAGCAACGGCTGGGCCTCAATCTGCTGGCGCAGCTCGCCCAGCGCCTGTTCTAAATCGTTTACGCATTGATGCATATCTGACACTAAGTCGTAGCGCGCCATGTTGAGCCTCCATAGTTACAACGTACATAATGTGGCAGAAGCGGTGACTGGACGCAATAGCGACACTAGTTACAACATACTGTTAGTAATACCGTTAACAACCGTGCCGCCATCCGGGCGTAAGCAGGCGCAAAAGGCGGCATGCATTTTTCCTTATCTCAGAACATGTTATAAAAATGGTTTGCCCGCTAACGGATAGCTGATGTGAACCAGACCAACAAACCCGGCGTCGCCGCCATTATTACGCTCGGCGCGATACAGATACTGTCGTGGGGTGGATCGTTCTATCTGATGGCGGTGATGGCGAACCCGATCGCCATGGAAACCGGCTGGTCGCAGCAGTGGATTTATGGCGCGCTGTCGACCGGCATTCTGGTGTCAGGACTGCTGGCGCCGCTCAGCGGCCGGATTATTGCCCGCACCGGCGGCCGCCTGCTGCTGGCGATGAGTGGGGCGGTGATGGCGCTGGGGCTGGTGATCATGGCTTTCAGCTATCATCTGCCGCTGTTGCTGTTCGCCTGGGTGATTATCGGCGTCGGGATGGCGATGGGGCTGTATGATGCGCTGTTTGCTACCCTCGGCACCTGTTATGGCGCTCAGGCGCGTGCAGCGATTACCGGCATTACCCTGATTTCCGGCTTCTGTACCACCCTGGTATGGCCGGGCACGGCGCTGTTGATTCACGCCCTTGGCTGGCGGGGCGCTTGTCTGCGATTGCCGGGCTGTTAACGCTCTGCGTGCTGCCAGCGTATCTGTATGCTTTACCGGCAACGCGGGCGTTAAGGCCGGTTAACACCCGTAGCCCGCAATCGTCCTCCGCTGAAATTGCCCCAGGCCTGTTCTGGCTGCTGTGCGCCATCTTCACCCTGGCATCGGTAATCATGACCGCCATTTCCGTGCAGCTGATTACCCTGTTGCAGGCCAGTGGCCACACGCTGACCTCGGCGCTGGCGATCAGCGCGGTGCTGGGACCGTGTCAGGTGGGGGCGCGGATTGTCGATGTCGCCTTTAAGCGCAGCCATCCGATTCGCACCACTTTTTTCTCGGTCGGCCTGGTGGCGCTTGGCTTGCTGTTGCTGGCACTGGCACCGCAGATGGCGCTGCTGAGCATGGTGCTTTACGGCGCAGGAAATGGTTTACGTGCCATTGTGCGCGGAACTTTACCGCTGGCGATGGTCAAACCAGAGTCTTATGCGATTGTGGTGGGCCGGATGGCCCGCCCGGCGTTGATGGGACAGGCGCTGACGCCGTTGATCGGCGGCTATGTATTTGAAAGGATGGGGGGTTCAGCAACACTGTGGTTGCTTTGCGCGTTAGCAATCTTTAACGTGGTGTTGGTGATGATACTGAAACACCGGTTACCCGCCGCGCCAGCCGACATCGCGTAGCATGCTGACTGCGCGGAACGCCGATGACGCGGGCTGTTAGCAGGCTAAGCACCTTGTGCTATCAGGCTGCCGGCTTTGGTGAATACGTGCCTTGTCACCGCTGGCTTGCTTCTAAAAAGCAACAGTGTTTGTTATATTTATTGCTCATTGATTGTTCACTTATGCGGCAATAAAACAATAAGATGCACCGCAACTCAGGATAAAGAAATGCTTGATTACCGCTTCCCGACAGCTTTGCAAATGGTTCTGAGCGTAGCGATGGCGGAGCAAATGGGAAAACGCTCTACCAGCGCGATTCTGGCCTACGGGTTGGAAGCGAATCCCAGTTTCATTCGAAAATTAATGGTCCCGCTGACCCGTGACGGCATTATCGTCTCGACGCTGGGTCGTACCGGTTCGATCCATCTGGGTCGCCCCGCAGCAGAGATTACCCTGCGGGACATCTACGTCTCGGTCATTGAAGACAAAAAAATCTGGGCGGCGCGTCCCGATGTCGCGCCACGTTGCCTGGTCAGCGCCAATCTCTGCTGGTACTTCAAATCGATTGCCGATGAAGCCGAGCAGGCGTCGCTGGACGTGCTGGCGAAACGCACCGTCGCAGATGCGCTTAATGAGTTGAAGAAACGCGACACCAGCAACTGCACGGCGTTCCGGAACCGGAGCCCGATGAGATTGATGATCTGTGTAAAAAAGGCCGCTGATGCGGCTTTTTTTATGCCTGCAAAATCATTTATTCCGGTCAGTTATGATTGAAAAACAGACAAAATAAACATAAGTGTTGTGTAAGGCATCACTGTTGTTATGATGAGTGACGGTTGAACTGAAGCGAGGGATCGCGATGAAATACAGTGAATTTCGGCGCTGGCTGTTACAACAGGGCGCCATTTTAATAAAGCACCGTAGCGGAAGCAGCCATTTCAAAGTGTTTTTGGGCGCGAGGCAGTCTGTTTTTCCCGATCACGGTGCAAAGGAAATGCCCGAGGGAACCCGCAAAAAATTTTAAAGGATCTGGGGCTGTAATCCTGAGATTGATGAGGTAAGGGTATGTTTAATTACGCAGTCAGATTAAACCATGATGCACAAAGTGGCTGTTATGAAGTGTCATGCCGGGATTTACCGTTAATGCATTCGGTAGGCGACACGATTGATGGCGCGCTGTTAGAAGCGGAAGATGGAATTGTCACCGCAATCTCGCTTGAAATGGATATGCGCCGTCCCATCCCGTCAGCCAGCGAACCGCAGCCGGGCGAATATGTGGTTTATCTGCCGGTGTTGGTGGCGATGAAAGCCGCCTTATATAACGCCATGATCGAAACAGGAACCCGAAAAGCCGATCTGGCACGTCGACTGGGCGTGAATGGCCCTCAGGTTGATCGCCTGCTGGATGTTGAACACTCGTCAAAAGTCGAAAAAGTGGAACTGGCGCTGGCCCAACTGGGACGCAAAGCGCAAATCGAAATCCATACTTAACGCCGTTGTTGCCCGCAAAGCGCATGGCAGTGAACCGGTGTCTGAAGCCCGCCCTGGCGGGCTTTTTAGTGTCAATCTCCGGCTCAACACGGCGATGAATAACGGCGAATTATCTTGCCTGCCATCTTCAGCAGCCGCGAGAGCAGATTCAGTGGCTCGCAACGACAGCCAAAAAAAGGGCGACCCCGCGGTCGCCCTTTTGCAGTTTATACCGTCTGTAACGCGGTTTTGCTCGCTTTCCGCGTCACCAGCTTACGTAAGGTGACGTAGAACACCGGCGTCAGGAACAGCCCGAACAGCGTAACGCCGAGCATGCCGGAGAACACCGTAATACCGGTCACGCCGCGGACTTCCGCACCTGCACCTTCGCCAAGAATCAGCGGAATTGTTCCGGCGATAAAGGCAATGGAGGTCATCACGATCGGACGCAGACGCAGGCGACAGGCTTCCAGCGCCGCCTCGACAATCCCTTTGCCCTGCATTTCCAGCTCGCGGGCGAACTCAACGATCAGAATCGCGTTCTTACAGGCCAGCCCCATCAGCACCACCAGTCCGACCTGCACAAACACATTGTTATCGCCGCCGGTCAGCCAGACGCCTACCAGCGCAGAGAGCATGGTCATTGGCACAATCAGGATCACCGCCAGTGGCAGGGTCCAGCTCTCATACAGCGCGGCCAGCACCAGGAAAGCCAGCAACACCGCCATCGGGAACACAATCAGCGCCGTATTGCCCTGGGTTGATTGCTGATAACTCAGATCGGTCCATTCGATGTTCATGCCGTTGGGTAACAGCTGACCGGACATCGTTTCCAGCTGAGCCATCGCCTGGGCTGATGAGAGCACCCGGGGATCGGCATCGCCAATCAGGTCGGCGGCCGGATAGCCATTGTAGCGAATCACCGGGTCGGGACCGTAGGTGGTCGAAATGGTCACCATACTGCCAATCGGCACCATCTCGCCGCGATCGTTACGGGTCCGCAGGTTGGCGATATCTTCCACGCTGTCGCGGAAATCACCGTCAGCCTGGGCCATCACGCGCCAGGTGCGGCCAAAACGGTTGAAGTCATTGACGTAAGACGAACCGAGATAGGTCTGCAGAGTGCTGAACAGATCGGTCAGCGACACGCCCTGGGCTTTGGCTTTATCCCGGTCAACCTGCACATCCAGCTGCGGAACGTTCGCCTGATACGAGGAGATAGGGAAGTGCATACCCGGCGTCTGCATAATGGCACCCGACATGGTGTTGATGGCGGTCTGCAGCGCACCATAACCGAGGCCCGCGCGGTCCTGCACATAGAGCGAATAGCCCGAACCCTGGCCCAGCCCCAGAATCGGCGGCGGCATAATCGAGAAGCCGAAGCCCTGCTGAATCCGGGCGATTTTGGCGTTAATCTCGGCGTTGATCTCCGCCGCGGTGTGGGTGCGTTGATTGAACGGTTTCAGGCCGAAGAACACCGTGCCGCTATTCGGGGTATTGGTAAACTGCAACGCATTCAGGCCAGGAAACGCCACCGCATACGCCACGCCTTCGGTCTGCATGCCGATTTCGCTCATCTTACGAATCACTTCATCGGTGCGCGCCAGTGACGAGCCTTCCGGCATCTTAACGCCGCCGATCAGGTAGAGCTTATCCTGGGTCGGAATAAAGCCGCCCGGCACGCTGTGAACATGAAACCGGCACCCGCCAGCAGCAGCACATAGACGCCAAATACCGCACCACGCCGACGCAGAGTTTTACCAACCATGGTTTCATAGCCGTGGGCGCTGCGCTGGAAGAAGCGGTTAAACGGCCGGAACAGCCAGCCAAACAGCCGGTCGATAATCCGGGTCGGCATATCTTTGGCCGCATGATGATCTTTCAGCAGCATCGCCGCCAGCGCCGGAGAGAGCGTCAGCGAGTTAATCGCTGAGATCACGGTTGAAATGGCGATGGTCGTGGCGAACTGCTTGTAGAACTGACCGGTCACACCTGACAAAAACGCCATCGGCACAAACACCGCACACAGCACCAGTGCGATGGCGATGATCGGTCCGGAGACCTCTCGCATCGCCTGATGCGCCGCCGCCCGCGGCGTCAGCCCCATCTCAATGTTACGCTCGACGTTTTCCACCACCACGATGGCGTCATCCACCACAATCCCGATGGCCAGCACCAGGCCAAACAGGCTCAGGGTATTCAGCGAGAAGCCGAGCAGATAGAGCACGCTAAAGGTACCTACCACCGAAACCGGCACTGCCAGCAACGGGATAATCGAGGCGCGCCAGGTTTGCAGGAACAGGATCACCACCAGTACGACCAGCACCACCGCTTCCAGCAGGGTCTGCACCACCGCTTTAATCGAATCACGCACGAAGACGGTCGGATCGTAAGGTGCGGCCCATTTCACGTCATTGGGGAAGCGGGTCGCCAGCTCATCCATTTTGGCGCGCACCGCATTGGAGAGGTCAATGGCGTTAGCGCCGGGCGCCTGGAAGATGCCGATACCGACCGCATCTTTGTTATTCAGCTGCGAGCGCAGGGCATAGCTGCCGGAGCCCATTTCGATACGTGCCACGTCGCGCAGCCGCACCAGTGAACCATCTTCAGAAGTCTTTAAGATGATGTCGCCAAACTGCTGTTCGCTCTCCAGCCGCCCCTGCGTATTGATCGACAGCAGAAAATCGCTCTGCTTTTTCAGCGGCTCGGCACCCAACTGACCGGCAGAAACCTGCACGTTCTGCTCCTGCATCGCGGTGACGACATCAGAGGCGGTCAGGCCACGCGCCGCCACTTTATTCGGATCGAGCCAGACGCGCATCGCATACTCACCGGCACCGAAAATCTGAATCTGGCCGACACCCGGCAGACGCGCCAGCTCATCTTTCACCTTCAACGTGGCGTAGTTACGCAGATAGAGCGAATCGTAAGTGTTGTTGGGCGAGAACATATGCACCACCAGCGTCAGGGTCGGTGACATCTTCTGGGTAGTGATACCCAGCCGACGCACATCTTCCGGCAGCCGCGCTTCCGCCTGCGCCACGCGGTTCTGCACCTGAACCTGAGCCTGGTCGGGATCGGTGCCAGGACGGAAGGTGACGGTGGTCACCAGCACGCCGTCAGAACCGGCCACCGATTTCATGTACATCATGTTTTCGACGCCGTTGATCGCCTCTTCCAGTGGCGTCGCCACCGAATCAGCAATCACTTTCGGGTTCGCGCCCGGATATTCGGCACGCACCTGCACGCTGGGCGGCACCACATCGGGATATTCACTGATCGGCAGCAGCGGAATAGAGATTAGCCCGGTGACAAAGATCAGAATCGATAACACCGCCGCAAAGATCGGCCGGTCGATAAAAAAGCGGGAAAAGTCCATAACGGCCTCAGATTATTGAGCGGTTGCCGCACGCATGGCGACCTGCTGAGCAGTGACCGGCATGCCGGGCATAAACACTTTTTGCAGACCGGCGATGATCACCCGATCGCCCGATTTCAGGCCCGACTTGACGATGCGCAGACCGTCCACCATCGCGCCAGGATCGATATCACGGCGCTGAGCTTTGCCTGCGCTGTCTACCACGTAGACATACTTACGGTCCTGGTCGGTTAACACCGCTTTGTCATCAATCAGCACCGCCTCAAACTGCGCGCTGCCGGGCAGACGGACCCGGGCAAACAGGCCAGGCGTAAACTGACGCTGCTGATTGTCGAGCAGGGCGCGCATACGAATGGTGCCGGTGCTGGCGGTCAGCTGGTTATCCAGGAAGTCCACTTTGCCTGATGCGGATAGCCCTGTTCGCCGACCAGCGCGATTTCAACCGGCAACGCATGGCGCTGCTGGCCCTGACGCGCCATCGCCTGATAGTGCAGGAAGGTGTTTTCATCGACGTCGAAATAGACATACATGCTCTGCTGCGAGACCAGCGTGGTCAGTACGCTGGCGCTATCGCCGGCGGTCACCAGATTGCCGGCGGTGATCATCGCCCGGCTGGCGCGGCCATCAATCGGCGCGGTAACGCGGGTAAAATCGAGATTCAGCTGCGCCATATCGACGGCGGCTTCAGCGGCCAGTACATCCGCCTGCGCCTGGCTGGCGGCCGAACGGCGCTGCTCCCACGCTTCACGCGAAATCGCCTGGCTGCCAATCAGTTTTTCGCTGCGTCCCGACTCGCTGCGGGCCAGGCTTGCCTGGCTGCGGGCGCGGGCTAATTCCGCTTTGGCCTGCTCCAGCGCCGCGCGATAGCTGCGGTCGTCGATGGTAAACAGCACCTGACCTTTCTTCACCTCATCGCCTTCGCGATAATTAACCGACTCAATGTAGCCTGAGACGCGCGGACGCAGTTGCACGCTCTGCACCGCCTCAACCCGGCCATTGAAACTGTCCCACTGGCTGACCGGCTTGATCAGCACCGGTGCGGCACTGACCTCGGGCGGCGGCGGCGGCGGGGCGTTTTGTGCCACACCGTCATCGCAACCGCTTAGCTGGCTGATGAGCAGTACCATCCCTAAAAGGGTAAAACCCTGACGAACCCAGTTGGTAATCATTGTTGTTATTCCGCGATAAGTGAAAACGACCCGCAGGCCAATATTTGCAACTTTTAAGATTGCAATTAATCGCGAGGAGTGTAGGCTTGCGTCGCTGGCAACTGCAAGAATAACAGATACACTTTATGTGCGGTTTGTTGTCGCCAGGTTAAAAGCTAAGCGGCTGGCAAAAGACCCTAAGAAATGTGCGGCATTTAATGTACTAATAAAACTTGCATTAAATGACATAGTCAGTCACCCTTTAAGTGTAACTGCAACTGATACTAATACTGTTCGCCACGGCGACGGGAGAGACTGGAATGATGAGTGACGCCTTTATTCACGATTTAATCGACTGGATTGATAACAACATCGAAGCACGGCTGGATCTGGACACCGTCTCAGAGCGCGCGGGCTATTCTAAATGGCACCTGCAACGGATGTTCAAAGAGCACACCGGCTATCCATTGGGTGAATATATCCGGGTGAAGAAGCTGAAAAAATCAGCCGATCGCCTGACCAGTACCGATGAACCGATCCTTAACGTGGCGATTTCATTAGGTTTCGATTCGCAGCAGTCGTTTAATCGCAGCTTCAAACGTCAGTACGGTGTCGCACCGGGTGCATGGCGTCGACACAGCGGTGACTCGCACGCTGCATAATCTCGCCAGGGCCAGCCTGTCTGGCCCGCGCTTTTTTCGGCGCGCAAAACTGGTATCATCTGCATCCTGTCGTCACGGATGCCATCATGTCAAAAAAACTCTGGATTGGACTTTTCCTGGTCCTCGCGGCCGCTTTCTACGGCCTTAAACCTTATCTGAACTCTTCTGTGGCACCTGCTCAGGCAGACATCGCCACGCTGACCGACGCCCATACGGTGGCGCGCTGGGTGCTGCAACATCAGCAGCTGCCGGACTACTACCTGACCAAAAGCGAAGCCCGCAAGCGCGGCTGGAATCCGGCCAAAGGCAATCTGTGCGAGGTGCTGCCCGGTAAAGCCATCGGCGGCGATCGCTTCGCCAACCGTGAGAAACGCCTGCCGCAACGGGCGGGCCGCCAGTGGTATGAAGCGGACGTCAACTATCGCTGCGGACGCCGCGACGCCGACCGGCTGGTTTACTCTTCCGACGGGCTGGTGCTGCTCTCCACCGATCACTATCGCAGCTTCCGACAGGTACCCTGATAATGCTGATCCTGCAATTTGATCTGCGCCAGCTGACCAGCCGCGCGGCATTCTACCAGCAGTTTGCCGCACAGAGCGGCGGTACGCCTGCTTATTTTGGCAACAACCTGGATGCGCTGTGGGACTGGCTGACCGGCGGTATTGCCTTGCCGGCGGAAGTGCGGCTGCAGCATTACGCCGAACATCATGCCGATCTGGCTCCGGTGCTGGCGTTACTGGAAGAGGCGGCGCAGTCGCTGAACGGCGAACTGCGCCTGGTGAAGGATTAAACGCGCAGCGGTTTAAGCAGGGCGATCAGCGCCTCGCGCGCCGCCAGCGGTAAATCGCCGCCGCCGGTATAGCCGTTGTTTTCGATAATCACCTGATTCAGGCCCACCAGCCAGTCGTAGATGTAATAGGCGGTGTGGTTGGCCGGGGCCGCTGACAGTTTAGTCAGCCGCTGACCGGCGCTGAAGTTGACGCTCGGGGCCGGCGGACGGGTAAAGATCGCCTGACCGCGATTAACGCGGCTGGCCGGACGCTCCGCCTCCGGACGCTGCAAAAACCCGAGCCAGGCAACAAAGTCACCCAGCACCGTCATGGCCCGGGTCACCTGACGATCGGCACGCGACTCATGTGTGATGCTGTGGCTGTCAGGCTCATGCAGCGCCTGCTGCAGTTTTTGCGTCATGTCGATGCGGAAACTGGCGGTAATCAGCTCTTCCACCAGCCACTCCATGGTCGCCTTATCAATATTCAGCAACGCCAGCAGGCTGCGATTTTCCGGCAGCTGACGCAGGTGGTCGAGCCACAACAGCAGCACCTGGCGCGGAAAATGTTGTGCGCCGTGCCCGCTCTGACGCGGCTGAACCGGCACCTCCGGCTCTGACTGGCTGAACAGATCAAATTCAAAACCAATGCCGAACTGATTTTCCGGTGCCTGCGGATGCGGCGTGCTGCTGCTCAGGCTCGACTGATTGAGCCACAGCTGGCGCAGCGCTTCACGCGGCGGCTGCAGACGTTCCAGCAGTTCGCCATGCAGGCCGGTACGGTGCTGTAAACATTTCAGCAGGGTATCGGCGATATTCTGTTTGCGCGCTGCCTGCTCCGGGCTGGCACCCGCCTCGGTCCACGGCAGTAAACGCCGCTCAACCACGGTGTGCTGAATCTGTACCAGCTGGCTCAGCAGCAGATCGCGACGGGCTTCCGGCTGCATCTCATCCTGTAACCAGCTCGCCATGCGATCGACGCCCGCCCGATCCAGCGCCAGCATCGATCCCCAGTGTCGTCCCGGTTGTCCCATCTGACGTTGCACCGCTTCATCGACGTTAATCTGCTGATGACGGGCGTCATGCGGCGTGATAGCCCAGATCAGCCGGGGTTTTTCCACCGCTTCCAGCGTCGGTTGCAGACGCTGCCATTCACGCAGCGACTGGCTGACGCGATCGGCATCCTGACGCTGGCTGGCGGCGGTACAGACCAGCAGCAAGTCGATGGCCTGACGCGCGGCATACAGGCCGGGCAGCAGGGCGCGTTTCTGTTCCAGCAGCGCTGCGCGCAGCGGATCGCGCTGTTGCAGGCGCAGGCGATCTTCCGCAGCGGCCTCATCATTCGGCTGGCCCGGTGCGGGCAGCTCCAGCATATCGGCCTCATCATACAGCGCGGTGCGCGGCGTCGAACTCAGCGGGATCACCACCTCCAGCGTCAGCAACGCCAGTAACCCCAGCGCCACGCTTTGCGGCTTGCCGATGCGGTTGCCGTTGGTCGGGCAGACGTCGATTGGCTGCTGCAGATCCTGCTCGCTGGCTGGCACAATCAGCTGCTCGGCCGGCAGCAGAGCGGCGTCAGTCAGCAGGCTGAGCGGAGCCAGCACCCGGCTGCTGTTGCGCAGCTGGTGGCGTAAATGCAGCAGGCTGCGCAGGGTATCGTTGAGCGCCGGTTGATTCGGCCACAGCAGCGAAAACAGCTGTACCCGATCGTCGACGCTCAGCCACGGTGCCAGTTCAACCGCCTGCGGCCAGAAGTGACGATCGAGGCGCGCGTCATAGTGCTGACGGCGGCGGCACCATGACCACAGCGTCACCAGCGCATCGCTCTCCAGACCGGGCAGCGGGCTGGTCAGGCAGTGACGTTGCAAACGCTGTAAGCCACTGTCTATCAGCGCCACATCCGGCGGCACGCTATCGGGCGCGCTGGCGATCACCAGCCGGATGATTTCCGCTTCCGTCAGCAGCGTCAGTTCGACCGGCCATTCGCCCGACAGCGGCTCACGCTGATGACAGAAGCGGGTCGCGGTCGCAAAATCGAGGTTGCCGGGGTTAATGTGCTGAAAATAGTTGAGCGATTTGTCGCCCAGCCGGGTTACCAGCTGGCCCTGCGCATCGGCCACCATCTCGTTCAGCAGCCAGGCTTTACCGGCCTGCGACTGACCAAACAGCGCCAGCGTCACCGGCCGCACCACCTGCTGTGCCAGCGCCTGGGTCTGCACCCGCGCCTGACGCAGTTGCAGGGACAGGGTTTCCGCTTCCAGCGCCAGTCGTGGCGACTGTTCGCGGGTGGTTTCAATCCAGGCCAGACTGTTGCTCAGCGCGTCCTGCAGCAGGTTAAGGCGTTTAGCCAGCGTCTGCGGCTGGCGGGGTTTCAGGACTTTCATCGTTTACATACGCTCCCGCTGTCAATCCAGTACTGCGCATTAGCGTTGCCGGTGGCTGACAGGGTATTCAGTTTCAGACTCAGCTGCTCCAGCGGCACGCGGGTGCCATCATCCAGCCGCGCATCGCTCAGCACCAGCGTTTCCGGACCGGGCGCATCCGGGCCATCTTTCACCGCCAGCTTGATGCGCAACACGCTTTCACCGGCCACTTTACGCGCCAGAGTCGCATCGTTCAGCGTCAGGCTGTAGAGCGGTGAGGCAGGCCAGCGATCGTTATCCAGCTGGCGGAAGCCGAGACAGACGTTGCCGCGAATGCGGAAGCTGCTTTTCTTATCCAGCGCAAAGCCGGCGTCGTCGAGGTCGATCTCGCTGTAGCAGAGATTTTCGTCGGTCAGGGCCTGGTTTTCATCCAGCATACCGAGGTAGCGGATGGTGGAATAGGGTTCAAAATCACCGGCGCGGAACCAGAAACTGCTGAGGCGCAGGTCCAGTGCCAGCAGGCAGAGCATCGCGCCAACGGCGGCGGTCGATTTCGGATTATCAATGCGGCCATGCTTGTTAAACGGATACCAGTCGCTGGTGTGATAGCCTTCCAGCGACAGAATACGGCTGCCCGGCAGCGGTTGCAGATGGCGGACCAGCGCCTGAATGCCGGGGAAGCGCGACGGCCGGCCGGTCAGCAGCAGCACATCGCACTGATAGAGCGACACCACTTCGCACATTGAGCGCAGCGCCGGAATAATCGCCATCCGGTGCTGCATGAACTCGCCGTGCAGCTGCGTCAGGCTGACCACCAGCGGCACCTGCAACAGGTCGAAGCGGCTGTTGACGCCCAGTTCACGCTGAATTTCACCGTTAACGAACGCCAGCACCGCCTCGCCAGGGGACTGCTCTACCAGTTCGCCAAACAGCGCGTTGATCTCGGCGTGACTCTCCAGCGGATCCCAGTTTTCGTAGCGCTCCAGCACCGCCTGCGCCAGGGGAATAAACAGCTGCAGCGTAACCTGCTGGCGTAAGGTGGCCTGACCGTCCATCCGGCTGTCGTGACCGAACAGCTTGTTCATCAGCGGCTCAGCCAGCGTCAGTCCGGCTTTGTGCAGATGCTGTTGCAGCGCCGGCAGGATCCACAGCTGGATCACATCCAGCAGGATATCGTCACCGGCCACTTTGAAGCCTTCACGGAACAGCAGACGCGGGGTGATTTTCACGTTATTGCCGAGCCCATCATCCAGCCGGTACTGGGTGATAGCCAGATCGGTGGTGCCGCCGCCGATATCAATTGAGGCGATACGCAGACTTTTACCCGGCAGCTCATCCACTTCACGCGGGCGATCCGGTCGGGCCATGCTGCTGAAAAAGTCTTCGGCGCGACCGGCAAAGTTCACCTGGGTTTCATTAAACAGCCAGACCATCTGACCACAGGTTGCCTCATCCCACTCCATCTGCACATCCGGCAACGGTTTCGGGCTGTGGCGCGGGCCTGCCGGGGCGACATCTTCGTCGTCGCTCAGCCAGCCTTCGGCTTTCCACACCAGCGCAATCGCCTCCTGCATCCGGCGGCGGAAAATTTCACGTTCCGGTTTTGGCATCGCTGAAGGCAGCGTCAGGATCACATGGCGCAGCTGACGCGGCGCGTGGCTTTGCGGCATCCGCTGACGCTGGGCAGCGCTGTTCATCTGCATCAGGGCCTGGGCCAGCAGCTCGCACAGCATAAAGGTCATCAGTGAACTGCGGCTGTAGTGCGGTGAAAACACCGGCAGACGATCGTCCAGCGGCAGCGTATAGAGCGGCTGGCCTTCATCGTTCAGCAGGGTGGTAAAGGGCGCGGCACAGGCCAGCGGTTCAGACTGCGCACCAGGATTATTAAAGCGCCAGCCTGGCTGGTAGCGCGCTTCGTCCCATAAATAGCGGCGTGGGCTGGAGAGGCCGGTACTGCCTTCCAGGCCGACGCGCTGCAGGGCCAGACGGCTCGCTTCGCGACCAACGCGCGTCAGCGACGGCCACATAAAGGCCTGTTCGCGGCCGCTTTCCAGCGAGAAGTTCTCTTTGCCGAAACGGGTTTCGGCAAACTCCAGCCGGCTGTCAAACAGTTCGTTATAGACCTGATGCGGCTGAGATAAATCACGCAGCTGCAGCTCATAGGTCTGCTTCAGTCCGTTGCTCTCTTCCGGATGATCTTCCACCAGAATGCCGCAGGTATGCGAATTGCCGACGTCCAGAATGATATCGACGTTAACCGCGGGGGTTTGCAGCGTGGCGGCCTGAATGTGGATCTCGCTGAGGTTCAGCTGTTCGCCCAGCAGCTCCAGCAGATTGAGGTAGTGTGCCTGATATTCAAACTCACGCAGCGCCTGGTTTATCGCCTGCTCGCGGCGGTCAGAGACCCGATCGGTAAAGGTTTCACGCAGCCAGCCATCGACCAGGTGTGGTCGAGAAACTCACCCAGCTCGTAGTTGTGCCAGGCCAGCGTAAAGGTCACGCCATTCTGCGCATCGGCTGCCGACAGGCCCAGCTTCTCTCCGCCATCCTGTTCCGCCACGCAGCGGGTATCAAAGGCCAGGCTGACGCGATGGGTATTGCCCGCCGCGTCAGGCGTCTCCAGCGCCACCAGACGCATCCGCGCCCAGTTTTCCGGTCCGCCAATAAACCGCCGTCCGCTGGCGCAACGCAGCATCGGCAGCGGCAGCCAGCAGGCGGAGAGCAGGGTCAGCGAATCAGCCAGCGCGATGTCCGACTCCGGACGCACCACTTCCGGTGCGCCACCATCTTCCGGGTAGAGCAGAAACTTACCGCTGTTGCCATCAACATTCAGCCGCAGCAGCGGGCCGTTGGCAGTCTGGCGCACGAACTGACGGCGCGCCTGGGTCGCAGAGAGTTGCAGACCAAAATCCAGAAATTGCACACCGCTGTTTTCAATCAGCGAGATTTTTTGTTTGTCATCGATCAGGGGAGCCAGCATGTTTATTTACTCTCACGCTTAATCGTCATCGGGAAGACCCGGTCGTCAGCATATTGCGCTTCGCACACCGCCGCACCGATGCTGGCATGGCAAATCAGCAGCGGCATGCGATAGCGGGATTTATTCTCGCATTTAGCGGTGTAGCGGCTTTCGATCACCAGATTGCCGGCGCTGGTCATCGCCGCGCTGACGTCCGCCTTACAGCGGGTATGGTCCTGGACGATCTGTACGCTGCCTTTGCCATTTTTAAACTGAAAATGCATCACTGCCGGCTTGCCGGTTGCGGTCGGCATTGAACCGAGCGTGACGCGCCAGCGGCCATCGATCACCTCAACCTGGCCGTCGCGCACCGCATCCGGGGTAACAATCAGATCGTCCGGCCGGGCCGGCACTGCCGGGGTCACCACACTGGCAAGGGTAGCAGACGCGGCGGCAGGTGCAGCGGCGGCGGCGTTAACCGTGGCCGGTTTTTGCGGCAGTGTGGCCGCCAGTTTCTCAGCGGCGTTGACCACGGCTGGCGGTCTGACGGCCGGCACGGCAGCCAGCGTCGCCGACGGCGCGGCCGGAATGCTGACGGGTTGCGGACGGTGCAGCAGTACCGCCACTACCACGGCGGCGGCAATCGCCAGCGGCGGCACAATCATCCAGACGCGAAAACGACCAGCCGCAGCGGGCGCGGCGGGCGTAACGGCAGCCGGTGCAGCAGGCACGATAACCGGTTCGGCTTCCGGTTCCGGCTCGACCAGCAGGGGCGGCAGGCTCTCTTCCAGCGTATCGCGCAGGCAGGCCAGGGCGTCATCGCGGCTGCGTGCCTGCGCATCGACAAAGCCCCAGAAGGTAATCACCGGTTTGCCATCGACCAGGTAAACATACTGCTGATCGGGAAACTGCAGGCTTTTGCTGAGCAGCGCGCCGAACAGGCGCATGGCCGGATTCTCTGCCGCGCGCGCGCGCGTACTGA
>MIEI01000034.1 GCA_002095305.1 Pantoea brenneri | reverse complement strand
ATCTTTTTTTCGCGTTACCTTCATCGGCGTTGCGGGGCGCATTATGCGGAGTTGACTTAACAGCGTCAACAAGTTTTTTGCCGTTTTTTTGCTGATAACCGCTGTTTGACCGGCTTATAACCAGGCTGGCGGTTTATTCAACAATTTTTCAGTGAATACAACGCAGATGATAAAAAAAATGGGCCATAAACGGCCCATTTTTCATCAGTTCAGACGCGGTTATTTATAGGCTGACTGATGCACACCCACGGCGCGACCTGATGGATCGTCCATGTTTTTGAATGCTTCGTCCCACTCAATCGCTTTGGCTGACGAGCAGGCCACTGATGGGCCGCCAGGCACGCACTCTGCCGCGCTCGGTAACGGGAACAGCTCTTCAAAGATTTCACGATACAGATAAGCCTCTTTCGAACCCGGCGTGTTGAACGGGAAACGGAAGTGCGCAGTGGCCAGTTGCTGATCGCTGATCTGCTGCGCGGCAACCTCTTTCAGGGAGTCGATCCAGCTATAACCAACGCCGTCTGAGAACTGCTCTTTCTGCCGCCATGCCACGCTTTCCGGCAGGTATGAAGAGAAACATTCACGCAGGATGTGCTTCTCCATTTTGCCGTTGCTGCCACACATTTTGTCGGCCGGGTTGATGCGCATCGCCACATCGAGGAATTTTTTATCCAGGAAGGGGACACGCGCTTCCACGCCCCAGGCTGACATCGCCTTGTTGGCACGGGCGCAGTCGAACATGTGCAGCGCCTGCAGTTTACGCACGTTTTCTTCGTGGAACTCTTTGGCGTTCGGCGCTTTATGGAAGTAGAGATAGCCGCCGAAGACTTCATCTGCGCCTTCACCCGACAGCACCATCTTAATGCCCATCGCTTTAATCTTACGTGACATCAGGTACATCGGCGTGGAGGCGCGGATGGTGGTGACGTCGTAGGTTTCAATGTGATAAATCACATCGCGAATTGCATCCAGACCTTCCTGCACGGTGAAATGAATTTCGTGGTGCACGGTGCCGAGATGTTCCGCCACGGATTTAGCCGCTTTCAGATCGGGCGATCCCTCCAGGCCCACTGCGAACGAGTGCAGCTGCGGCCACCAGGCATCACTTTTATCCTGATCTTCGACCCGCTTAGCGGCAAAGCGCTTGGTGACGGCAGAAATGATTGACGAATCGAGTCCGCCCGACAGCAACACACCGTAAGGAACATCTGACATCAGATGGCTTTTTACTGACTCTTCCAGCGCATGCTTCAGGCCCGCAGCGTCGGTGGTGTTGTGCTCTACGTTTTTGTATTCCATCCAGTCACGCTGCCAGTAACGACGGATTTCGCCATCGGTGCTGGAGAGGTAGCTGCCCGGCGGGAACTCTTTGATTGAACGGCAGACCGGCACCAGCGCTTTCATCTCTGACGCGACATACAGGTTGCCATGCTCATCGTTACCCATATAGAGCGGGATGATACCGATGTGATCGCGGCCGATCAGGTAAGTGTTTTTTACACTGTCATACAGGATAAAAGCGAACATGCCTTCCAGATCGTCGAGGAAATCGACCCCTTTTTCCTGATACAGCGCCAGGATGACTTCACAGTCAGATCCGGTCTGGAACTGATAGCGATCGCTCAATTCTGCGCGCAGTGCCTGATGGTTATAGATTTCGCCGTTAACCGCCAGAACATGAGTGTGGTCGGCGTTGTACAGCGGCTGTGCGCCGTTGTTGACGTCAACGATTGAGAGACGTTCATGCGCCAGGATTGCATGGTCATCAGCATAGACACCAGACCAGTCCGGGCCGCGATGACGCATTAAGCGTGAACATTCCAGCGCTTTTTTGCGCAGCTCAACAGGATCGGTTTTCAGATCCAGCACACCAAAAATTGAACACATAACTGACTCCTGAGCTCACCTTACGGCGATGTTATCTTTTGCGTTTGTCCGGCAGCCTGACGCTGCGTGATGTATAAGAAAATGCGCTATTTGGTGCATTCAATGCAAGAGGAATCGCGATTTACTGATAAAAAGATTGTTGTCATGGCGATAAAATTGAATAAACGACAATTTAACAACGTTTTTATTGTTGAATCGATAATGAAATGCATTTTCTGGCTGAATTTTAGCCGAAAGAGAGGGCGGGTAATCGGTCGAAAAGAGGGGACGCATCACGCTTTAGCCCGATGCGTCATAAGAAAAAGGCATCAGAACAGGTCAATATCCGCGACTGAAGGGTAGATCCAGTCCGGCCGGAACGGCATGGCATCAATATCGCTTAAGGTTGATACGCCCGATAGCACCAGCACCGTTTCCAGCCCGGCCTGAAAACCGGCCAGAATATCGGTGCGCAGATTGTCACCGACTATCACTGTCTCTTCCGAATGCGCCTGCATCTTGTTCAGGGCTGCACGCATAATGTAGGGACTCGGTTTGCCGACGTAGAACGGGCGGCGACCGGAAATCTTCTCGATACCGGCACACAGCGCGCCACAGGCCGGAACAAAGCCGCGCGCATGGGTATCGGGGTTGGTGGCGATGAACCGCGCGCCATTGGCGACAAAAAAAGCCGCCTTATGCATCATGTCCCAGTTAAACGAGCGCGTTTCCCCGACGATGACAAAATCAGGGTTGATATCGGTGATGGTAAAGCCGGCTTTGTAGAGTTCGTGGATCAGCGCACCTTCACCTATCACATAGGCTTTTTTGCCTTCCTGACGGCGAAGAAAGTCTGCCGTGGCCATCGCCGAGGTGTAGAACACCGAGTCCGGCACTTCTACGCCCGCCGAGGCGAAACGGTTGGCCAGATCCTGCGCGGTTTGCGAAGGGTAGTTAGTCAGCACCACCAGCGGCATCTCTTTCGCCAGAATGCGCTGCAAAAACTCCTGTGCGCCGGGAACCGCCGTGTTGTCGTGCATCAGCACGCCATCAATATCACAAATTACGCTTTTAATGGTCATAGTCAGATCCGATGTGGCCCGCCAGAGTGGCAGGCTGAGCTTATTCTTCGAGAAGATGTTGCAGCAGAATGCCGTTAAGCATGGCACGTTTTGCCAGCGCAAAGGCGCCGATTGCCGAACGATGATCTAAGGTCGAACGTACCACCGGTAGATTTTTGCGGAAGGCGGCGAGCGCCTGAGTGTTAATGCAGCCTTCAATCGCGGGCAGTAGCACTTTCTCTGCGTCGGTGATTTCACCGGCCAGCACCACTTTTTGCGGATTAAACAGGTTGATGGCAATCGCGATAGCTTTACCGAGGTAGCGGCCGACATATTCGATCACTTCGCAGGCCAGCGCATCACCCTGATTAGCCGCTTTACAGATTTGCGGCATCTGGCACGCCTCCAGCGTCAGCACGCTGGGATAGCCCTGATTCAGCAGATGACGTACCCGACTTTCAATCGCGCCGTTGGCGGCGATGGTTTCGAGGCAGCCAAAGTTACCGCAGTGGCAGCGTTCGCCCAGCGGATCGACCTGAATATGGCCAATCTCACCGACGTTACCGTTGCTGCCGAGAAAAATATGCCCGTTGGCGATGATACCGGCCCCGGTGCCGCGATGTAAGCGCACCAGAATGGAGTCGGCACAGTCGCGGCTTGCCCCAAAGTAGTGCTCAGCCAGCGCCAGGCTTCGGATGTCGTGACCGACAAAACTGGTAACATTAAAGCGTTCTTTCAGGCTGGCGACCAGCGGCCAGTGACTGACGGCGATGTGCGGCATATAGCGGATCACCCCGTTAATCGGGTCAACCAGCCCTGGCAGGATCACCGAAATCGCGATCAGCTCGCGTATCTTGCGCTGGTGCTGCTCAATGAAGGCGCTGATGGCGTTGAACAGCGCGTGCTGCAACGTCTCCTGAGTGCGTTCCGGCAGCGCATAATCCTCTTGCGCCAGCGATTTTCCGCTCAGATCAAACAGCGTCAGGGTTGCGTCGTTGCGTCCGAGTCGGACGCCGATGGTATGGAAGTTGCGGGTTTCAGTGATGATGGAGATGGCGCGGCGACCGCCGGTGGAGGCTTGCTGGTCCACCTCTTTGATCAATCCGCGCTCTATCAATTGACGGGTAATTTTGGTGACGCTGGCGGGCGCAAGCTGGCTGAGTTCGGCAATCTGAATGCGCGATATCGGCCCCTGTTGATCAATCAGCCGGTAAACGGCCGCACTATTGAGTTGCTTAACAAGATCGACATTTCCTATTTGTGACTGGCCGCCAGTGGTCATTCAGTGCTTACTCGCTCAGGACGTCGTCTCCGTTGACAAACGTCTTAATGATTTTAAAGTCGCGCGTAAACACAGTCAGGTTCGCGATTTTTCCTGCTTCGATCGAGCCTAACTGCTTTTCCACGCCCATCGCCCGTGCCGGGTAAAGTGACGCCATGCGCAACGCTTCATCCAGTGCAATGCCAACATGTTCCACACTGTTCTGTACTGCTTCAATCATGGTGAGGGCAGAACCGCTCAGCGTTCCGTTTTCATCAACGCACAGCCCGTCACGATAATAGATTGTTTTACCAGCAAAAATAAACTCGCTAATCGCCGCGCCAGCCGGTGCTGTGGCATCCGTTACCAGGATCAGCTTGTCGCCTTTAATGCGCTTCGCATTGCGAACGTTAGCGTAATGGACATGTAAACCATCCGCAATAATGCCGCAGTATACATCAGGCGAATCAAACAGCGCACCGATAAGACCGGGTTCACGACCGGCAAAGGTCGGCATGGCGTTATACAGGTGTGTGGCGAAGCTGATGCCCGTAGAAAAGCCCGCTTTGGCTTCTTCGTAAGTGGCGTTGGAATGCCCGGCGGAGACGATGATACCCGCTTCAGTCAGCTGACGAATCACGTCGCTGCCGGCATTTTCCGGGGCCAGCGTCACTTTTGTGATCACATCCGCATTTTCACACAGGTATTGCACCAGGGCGGCGTCGGGCAGGCGGATCAGCGCCGGATTATGGGTGCCTTTCTTCGCTTTGCTCAGCCACGGACCTTCCAGATGCAGCCCGAGCGCCTGATGCTGATGTTTTTGCAGGTAAGCGCGCATGGTTTCGATCGCCCGCTGCATTAATTCGTCACTGCTGGTGATCAGCGTCGGTAAAAAGCTGGTGCAGCCTGACTTTTCGTTGGCGCGCTGCATGATTTCCAGCGTCTCTACGCTGAGCGCGTCGATGTCGTCATTAAACTGAACGCCGCCACAGCCATTAAGCTGCAGATCGATAAAGCCGGGCGCAATGATGGCACCTGATACATCACGCTGCTCCATGTCTGCAGGCAGCGACTCACGTGGGATCACGCGGTCAATGCGCCCGTTGGCAATCACCACCGCGTGATTGTCCAGAATCTGGTGGCCGCTATAAATCCGGCCATTAACTAATGCGAACATCTCTTCTCTCCCGTCCTGACCTGCCGCTGCCCGGGGCAACAGCAGGTACGACAAATTTTTAGTTACACGCCTTTCATATTTTCCGCTTCCATCTCGCGGAAATATTTCACGGTTTTCACTTTCAGTTCCATGGTGGCTGGCTCGTCACACACCACCACCGATTTCGGGTGCAGCTGCAGACAGCTGATGGTCCACATGTGATTAACGTTGCCTTCGACCGCCGCCTGTAGCGCCTGAGCTTTAACGTGGCCGGTAACCAGAATCATCACTTCTTCCGCGTCCAGCAGGGTGCCGACACCCACCGTCAGCGCATATTTTGGTACCTGATCGACATCGCCGTTAAAGAAGCGAGAGTTTGCCACGCGGGTGTCATGCGTCAGGGTTTTAATCCGGGTACGTGAAGCCAGCGAAGAGGCCGGTTCGTTAAAGGCGATGTGACCATCGTTGCCAACGCCACCCATAAACAGGTGAATTTTGCCCAGCGCGCGGATTCTCTCTTCATACTGGCGACATTCTGCGTCAATATCCGGCGCATTACCATTCAGAAGATTGATGTTTTCTGGTTGAATATCAACGTGATCAAAGAAGTTGCGATACATGAAACTGTGGTAGCTTTCCGGGTGCTCTTTTGGCAGGCCAACATATTCATCCATATTGAAAGTGATAACATGCCTGAAGCTAACCTGGCCCGCTTTATGCATCTCAATCAGGTGCTTGTAAGCTTCAAGCGGCGTACCGCCGGTGGGTAAGCCCAGCACAAAGGGTTTGTCTGCCGTTGGGTTAAAGGCATTAATCCGGTTCACAATATGGCGTGCTGCCCATTTGCCGACCTGGGTTGGTGTAGCTAAAGGAATCAGTCTCATGTTTCACCTCAATTAGGAAAATGGAAAAGGGGGCGCGCGAATCCAATGCGTTACTCATCAGCCTAAACGGATTCTGTCATCCCGCCACGGCCTGAGTGCGCCTTAATATTTCGGATCATAAAATAAGTTTGCGGGTATAGCCAGATGTTGCCGCAGTAATCGATGTTTTTTGGTGATAAAAGTCACAGTTATGGTGGTTTTAATTTGCGAGGCGAATTAATTTATCATTACACTTCGCTGCGTGATATGAAGTGTCATAAGGTCTTTGCAGCCGACATAACAATATTAAGCGGCGCAGAGCGACAAGCCAGGCTCATAGGGGGAAAGGGTAAATGTTAGGTTACTTACAACGCGTTGGCCGTGCACTGATGGTGCCGGTAGCAACCCTGCCAGCGGCAGCGATATTAATGGGGGTCGGTTACTGGATTGATCCAGTCAGCTGGGGCGCAGGCAATGCGCTGGCAGCGCTGTTTATCAAATCCGGTGCCGCCATCATCGAACACATGTCAGTGCTGTTCGCTATCGGTATCGCTTACGGGATGTCCAAAGATAAAGATGGCGCAGCAGCGCTGACCGGCTTCGTCGGGTTCCTGGTAGTGACCACACTCTGTTCGCCAGCTGCGGTGGCGATGATTCAGAAAATACCGCTGGAGCAGGTACCTGCTGCCTTTGGCAAAATTGAAAACCAGTTTGTTGGTATCCTGGTCGGTATTTTATCGGCGGAAGTCTATAACCGCTTCAGCCACGTCGAGCTGCCTAAAGCGCTCTCATTCTTCAGCGGACGCCGACTGGTACCGATTCTGGTGTCGTTCCTGATGATCTTAGTCGCCTTTATCCTGATGTATATCTGGCCGGTGGTATTTAACGGTCTGGTCAGTTTTGGCGAGCATATCCAGAAACTGGGTTCAGTCGGCGCCGGTATCTACGCCTTCTTTAACCGTCTGCTGATTCCGGTAGGTTTACATCACGCGCTGAACTCCGTGTTCTGGTTTGATGTGGCCGGGATTAACGATATTCCTAAATTCCTCGGCGGCGCACAGTCACTGGCTGATGGATCGGCAACTGTCGGCATCACCGGTCGCTATCAGGCGGGCTTCTTCCCCATCATGATGTTCGGTCTGCCGGGTGCGGCGCTGGCAATTTACCAGTGTGCACGGCCGGAAAACCGCGCCAAAGTTGGCGGTATCATGCTGGCGGCAGCGGTGGCAGCCTTCTTCACCGGCATCACTGAGCCGCTGGAGTTCTCCTTCATGTTCGTGGCACCGGTGCTGTATCTGATCCACGCCGTGCTGACCGGTATTTCCGTCTTCATCGCGGCCAGCATGCATTGGATTGCCGGCTTCGGCTTCAGCGCCGGGCTGGTGGATATGGTGCTGTCGACCCGTAACCCGCTGGCAACGCACTGGTACATGCTGATCCCGCAGGGGCTGGTGTTCTTCGTCATCTACTACGTGGTGTTCCGTTTCACCATCAAAAAATTCAACCTGATGACGCCGGGCCGTGAGCTGGCAGTCGCTGGTGATGAGAGTGATGGTTATGACGTCAACGTCGATAAAACCGATAACGGTGAAAGTGCAACTGAAACGCTGGCGCGTCGCTATATTGGCGCGGTGGGTGGCTCAGACAACTTAACCAGCATTGATGCCTGTATTACCCGTCTGCGTCTTAACGTTAATGATTCAGCGCAGGTCAATGAGGGCGTGGCTAAACGTCTCGGCGCGTCCGGAGTGATTCGCCTCAACAAGCAGAGCGTACAGATTATTGTCGGTACTCAGGCAGAAGGCATTGCGTCGGCGATGAAAAAAGTGCTGACCAAAGGGCCGGTAGCCGCCACCAGCAGCAATGCAGCTGCAGCTGCACCGGAAGCCGTTAAGCCGCAGGCGGTACTGAACAGTGAATCACGGGTTATCGCCACGCTGCTGGCACCGGTGAGTGGTGACGTCGTTGCGCTGGATGCGGTACCGGACGAAGCCTTTGCCAGCAAAGCGGTGGGTGACGGTCTGGCGATCAAGCCGAGCGACAAATGGGTGGTTGCACCGATTGCCGGTACGCTGGTGAAAATTTTCAATACCAATCACGCTTTCTGTCTGGAAACCGACAACGGGGTTGAGATTGTGGTGCACATGGGGCTGGACACCGTGGCGCTGGAGGGTAAAGGCTTTACCCGTCTGGTGGAAGAGGGCGCCAGCGTGGCGGCCGGTCAGCCGGTACTGGAGATGGACCTGGATTTCCTGAACGCCAATGCCCGCTCGATGGTCAGTCCGGTGGTGGTCAGCAACAGCGATGATTTTGCCGGCCTGACGTTACTGGCCAGCGGTAAGGTCGTGGCGGGTGAAACCCCGCTGTACCAAGTGAAAGGCTAATCCCCGCAACAGAAGCCACAAGGCAGGAAGCGATTCCTGCCTTTTTTGTTTTAAAGGCTGAACAAACGGTTGTTTCCCTCTGGCGCTTTGTGGATCATACTCCGTTACTTCGTGGTACATATCACCCGCTATTCGTATTGAGGATTTTTGAGATGAGTGAGGCTGAAGCCCGCCCAACTAACTTTATTCGTCAGATCATCGACGAAGATTTGGCGAGCGGTAAGCACAGCAGCGTGCATACCCGTTTTCCGCCGGAGCCCAATGGCTATCTGCACATTGGTCATGCGAAATCGATCTGTCTGAATTTTGGCATCGCCCAGGATTACCAGGGGCAATGCAATCTGCGTTTCGACGATACCAATCCGGTCAAAGAGGATATGGAGTTCGTTGAATCCATCAAGCGTGACGTCAAATGGCTGGGCTTTGAGTGGAGCGGTGAGGTTTGTTACTCATCAAACTATTTTGATCAGCTCTACAACTATGCCATCGAACTGATCAATAAAGGGCTGGCTTATGTCGATGAGCTGAGTCCGGAAGCGATCCGCGAATACCGTGGCACCCTGACTGCGCCGGGTAAAAACAGCCCGTATCGCGATCGCAGCGTGGAAGAGAACCTGGCGCTGTTCGAGAAAATGCGTAGCGGTGAGTTTGCCGAAGGCACTGCCTGCCTGCGCGCCAAAATCGATATGGCTTCTAACTTTATCGTGATGCGCGATCCGGTGCTCTATCGAATTAAATTCGCTGAACACCACCAGACCGGTAACAAGTGGTGCATCTATCCGATGTATGACTTTACCCACTGCATCTCTGATGCGCTGGAAGGGATTACCCATTCACTCTGTACGCTGGAGTTCCAGGACAACCGTCGTCTGTATGACTGGGTGCTGGATAACATCACCATTCCGGTGCACCCGCGTCAGTATGAGTTCTCGCGCCTGAATCTTGAGTATGCGGTGATGTCAAAACGCAAACTGACGCAGCTGGTGACAGAGAAGCACGTTGAGGGCTGGGATGATCCGCGCATGCTGACCGTTTCTGGCTTACGCCGTCGCGGTTACACTGCCGCGTCAATCCGCGAGTTCTGCCGCCGTATTGGCGTCACCAAGCAGGACAATATTGTGGAAATGGCGTCGCTGGAATCGTGCATCCGTGACGATCTTAATGAGAATGCGCCACGTGCTATGGCGGTGCTCGATCCACTGAAAGTCGTGATCGAAAATCTGCCGGCTGGCCATCACGAAAGCATCACCATGCCTAACCATCCGTCTAAACCGGAGATGGGCACGCGTGAAGTGCCTTTCAGCCGTGAGATCTGGATCGACCGGGCGGATTTCCGTGAAGAGGCCAACAAGCAGTATAAGCGTCTGGTGCTGGGCAAAGAAGTTCGCCTGCGCAACGCCTACGTGATCCGTGCTGAGCGGGTGGCAAAAGATGAAGACGGCAACATCACCTGCATCTACTGCACCAGCGATGTTGATACCCTGAGTAAAGATCCTGCTGATGGCCGCAAGGTCAAAGGCGTGATCCATTGGGTGTCGGCAGAACACGCGCAGCCAGCCGAGTTCCGCCTGTATGATCGCCTGTTCAGCGTGCCAAATCCGGGTGCAGCCGACGATTTTCTGTCGGTGATCAATCCAGACTCGCTGACCATCAAACAGGGCTTTGTTGAGCCAGGCCTGCGCGATGTGGAAGCCACCACGCCGTACCAGTTTGAGCGTGAAGGTTACTTCTGCGCGGACAGCGTCTATTCGAAGCCGTCACAGCTGGTGTTTAACCGCACCGTTGGCTTACGCGATACCTGGACTAAAGCCGGCGAATAATCGTTGGTGCTGACCTGATAAAATGACAAAAGGGCGACTTATCGCCCTTTTTTATTGTCCTGATTTTTGCCATCACCGAGGTTTATTCTGCAAGCCTTTTTCAGCGATTGTTACGAAGTTGTGAGAGAAATCTGAGTTTAAAAAAATTAATCAATTACCAGATGTGAATTATCCGCTTTCAGGTAGGCTATGCCCTCACAGACATAGCTCAGCGAGTGATATAAGGAAAAAAAATGACCGTTCTCGCCCAGGAAGCCAAACACAGTGTCGTCGTTTTACATCAACTTATTGAACGTATTTTCAATCAACCTGCCGGCTCTGATGACAGTTTCGAGCTGATGATGTCCTATTTTCATCCCGATTTTCGCATGGTTACCCCGCGTGGAACTCAGCTGAACCTGAATGAAGTGGAAGATCTTTTCCGTCAGCTACAGGGCCAGCGGGAAGGGATGCGTATCGCAACCTGCGAGCACGTGGTCATTTCCCATCAGGAGAAAGAGGTCACCGTACAGTACCGGGAGATGCAGATGCTGAACGGCAATAATCAGAGCCGCATCGCACTGGCGATTCTGGATTACAGTACCTCGATTCCGCGCTGGCGTTATCTGCAGGAAACGCTGGTTGCCTGAGCCGACAGCGAAAAAAGAACAAAAAAAAACCGGTGAATTCACCGGTTTTTTTATTTCAGCCTGCGTCAGACTTACTGATCGTGCAGCGTCTCATCTTCACGGCAGTCGCCCAGTGCACAGTGACCATACAGATAGAGACTGTGGTTGGTCAGCTTGATGCCGTGGCGGGTGGCGATTTCGCGCTGACGGGTTTCAATCGACTCGTCGCTGAACTCAATCACTTTACCGCAGTCCAGGCAGATCAGGTGATCGTGGTGATGCTGCTGGGTCAGCTCAAACACCGACTTGCCGCCTTCAAAATTGTGACGGGTCACGATACCGGCATCATCGAACTGGTTCAGCACGCGGTAAACGGTGGCCAGGCCAATCTCTTCGCCGATGTCGATCAGGCGTTTGTACAAATCTTCCGCGCTGACGTGATGGCACTCAGGTTCCTGAAGCACTTCCAGAATTTTCAGTCTGGGCAGCGTGACTTTCAGGCCAGCCTTCTTTAATGCGGTATTGTTGTCAGTCATGCGGATTTTGTCCTGTTACTTATATTCACTTTTGTGGCGCTTGGCCTTGAATGTCGATCTATACCCATTCTCATTTGCGTCTCATTATAGAACTGATGCAGTGAAATGAAAACCGAGGGGAGTGCCTAAATCACCCGGGGCTGTATGGGATACGTCACCGAGCCGGGGAGGATTTCTGCAGGAGTCTGTTAACATTTCGCTTAGTCCTATCTGCTGCCAGAGAAAATAAGCGGAAGATCGATGCGGGTATTCTACAGATTAAACGAAGAAAGTTAAAAAAATGTGGCTATTATTTCTATAGGAATTTCCGTTGCCTCAATGTGAGCTGGCGCTCACATTGAGTCGGCTACCCTCAGGCTTCGAGGATCTCTTTAAGCTGCAGTTCATCAAAAATCTGCTTAACCCATTTCTCGACGCGTGCATTGGTCAGCTCTGGCTGACGATCTTCGTCAATCGCCAGGCCGAGGAAGTGGGTATCGTCAGCCAGGCCTTTTGACGCTTCGAAGTGATAGCCTTCGGTCGGCCAGTGGCCTACGATCACTGCGCCGTGCGGCTCAATGATGTCGCGGATGGTGCCCATCGCATCACAGAAATACTCGGCATAATCTTCCTGATCGCCGCAGCCGAACAGGGCAACCAGCTTGCCGTTAAAATCGATCTCTTCCAGCGTCGGGAAAAAGTCATCCCAGTCGCACTGCGCTTCACCGTAATACCAGGTCGGAATACCCAGCAGCAGGATGTCAAACGCTTCCAGATCTTCTTTAGTGCTTTTCGCGATGTCGTGGACTTCTGCAACGTCTTTACCCAGCTGTTTCTGGATCATTTTTGCAATGTTTTCGGTGTTGCCGGTATCGCTGCCAAAGAAGATGCCTACGAGTGCCATGAGTAAAATAACCTCTTAAATCCTGATGATGAGATGTGTGCCGCAGCACATTTCAGCGAATAATAGCAGACGAGACAAACCCGCGGAACGGTTAAAGCCTCGACATTTGCCTCTGCGTGCGTTTTGCCCGCATTAATCCAGTTTGAGTTGCGCCAGCAGCATTTGTTCAATCAATTCGCTACGGCTGAGATTGCGCTGTTCTGCCAGCGTATTGAGCGCTTCGACGGCTTCACTGTTCATTTTCAGTTCGACACGACGAAGCCCGCGCCCTTTGTCACGTTTCAGTTGATTGCGCTTATTGATGCGCAGCTGTTCATCACGCGAAAGCGGACTGGTTTTGGGTCGACCTGGGCGGCGCTCATCAGCAAACAGATCGAGCGTCGTGCGGTCAGTGTGTTCTTTTGCCATGGCTTAGTGAAACTGAATGTGCGGGCGCCAGACGCTCGCCGCGCAGATTATAAATTATTGGCCGTTACCGCGGCAAAATGACCGGCGGCAAAATTTTAGCGCGCCATCATACTCCACGCTAACTCCGGACGCCAATCCTAAACATTTGCCGCCAGGTATTTGCTTTTAAAGCGCAAAAAAGCGACGGACGCTGCGTAATACGGCATCAGGTTTTTCGGCGTGCACCCAGTGTCCCGCGCCGCTGATCACATGCGCATGAGCCGCCGGGAACTGCGTAATCAACGCCTCGCGGTACTGATTATCCAGGTAGCTGGAGTCACCGCCGCGAATAAACAGCGCCGGATGCGGCCAGGCGGGAACCGGCTGCCAGCCAGAAATGGTGGTGTAGTTGTCCCACAATACCGGCACGTTGAAGCGCCATTCACCCTGCTGGAAAGATTTCAGCAGGAACTGAATCACACCCTCTTCATCGAGCAGGCCACGCATCACCTGCGCGGCTTCACTGCGGGAAGTCACGCCCGCTTCCGTTACCGCGCGGATCGCCGCGAAAATGGTGTCGTGGCGGCGGGTCTGATAATCCACCGGTGCGATATCGATCATCACCAGACGTTCGATACGATCTGCCGCCAGCGCACTCATGGTCATGGCAATTTTGCCGCCCATCGAATGACCGATTACCGCCACCCGATCGATGCCGTGCGCATCCAGCGTCTCTAACATATCCTGTGCCATCACAGCGTAGTTCATCTGATCGGATCGCGGTGATAATCCATGGTTGCGGACATCAACCTGCAGTACCGGCGCGGCATCTTTTAACCCGCGAGCCAGCACGCCAAGGTTATCCAGCGTTCCGAACAGGCCGTGGATCAGCAGGATGGGCAGGGAATCAGTCGGGGATTGTTCAGTTTGCAGACGGGCGTTCAAAATCATGGCAAAGTTCTTAAGTTTGAGACCTAAGCTTAGGTTATCATGGATTCACCTTTTCAGGCGCGCCGGTTCCGGCGGCATTAGGACATATTCTGACTTTTGCCCGTAAACCGTTTGATTGCTAACAACCCGCCTGAATTTAACTTTATAATCCTCATGTTAGAACCCGCTCACCCTTCGAATCGCCAAACTTTGCTTAGGGCTTTTCAGGAAACAAGTGGTTCTGTCATGAGAAAGAACCGTACGGAATAAGATGAAAACGATCGAAGTTGACGAAGAGCTCTACCGTTATATTGCCAGCCACACGCAACACATTGGTGAAAGCGCATCCGACATTCTGCGTCGTATGCTGAAGTTCACGGCCGGTCAGACAGCACCTGCTGCGCCGGCACAAAATGCAGCGTCCGGTGCGGCGAAAGAGACTCAGCCTGCCGTGGCTGGCTCACGTCCGCAGGATCGGGTACGCGCGATGCGTGAACTGATGCTTTCTGATGAATATGCGGAGCAGAAGCGGGCGGTTAATCGCTTTATGCTAATCTTGTCAACGCTCTATCGTCTTGATACCGCAGCCTTTGCTGAGGCAACTGCATCACTGCAGGGCCGTACCCGCGTCTATTTTGCGGGTGATGAGCATACGCTGTTGCAAAATGGCACCCATACTAAGCCGAAGCACGTACCCGGCACACCGTACTGGGTGATCACCAATACCAATACCGGTCGCAAATGCAGCATGATCGAACACATCATGCTCTCAATGCAGTTCCCGCAGGAACTGACTGAGAAAGTTTGCGGCACCATTTAAACTGAAGCGTCAGGGAGAAGCGCCAATGGCCAATCACCCCCGTGCCGGCAACCCGCCCAGCAGAGCGATTTGATTAACGTTGCACAATTAACCTCACAGTATTATGTCCTGCAGCCCGACGTGGCGAACCCGGAACATGCGGTGAAGTTTGGCACCTCTGGCCATCGCGGTAGCGCAGGGCGTCAAAGCTTCAACGAGATGCACATTCTGGCGATTGCGCAGGCGATTGCAGAAGAGCGTAAAAAGAACGGCATCACCGGTCCGTGCTACGTGGGTAAAGATACCCACGCGCTGTCCGAGCCGGCGATCCTGTCGGTGCTGGAAGTGCTGGCGGCGAACGGCGTGGATGTGATTGTGCAGCAGGATAATGGCTATACGCCGACCCCTGCCATCTCTAACGCCATTCTTGAGCACAACAAAGCCGGTGGCGCACTGGCCGACGGCATTGTGATCACGCCTTCACACAACCCACCGGAAGATGGCGGCATTAAGTACAATCCACCTAATGGCGGACCGGCTGATACCAACGTCACCAAAGTGGTTGAAGATCGCGCGAATCAGCTGATCAAAGATGGCCTGAAAGAAGTTAAACGTCTGCCAATCGATCAGGCACTGGCCAGCGGCCACGTGGTCGAGAAAGATCTGATCCAGCCTTACGTTGAAGGTCTGGCGCAGGTCATCGACTTCCCGGCGATTCAGAAAGCCGGTCTGAAAATTGGTGTTGATCCGCTGGGTGGTTCTGGTATTGCTTACTGGCAGCGTATCGCCGAGCACTACAAGCTGGATCTGACGCTGGTAAATGACGCTGTCGATCAGACTTTCCGCTTTATGCATCTGGATAAAGATGGCGTGGTCCGCATGGACTGCTCCTCTGAGTGCGCCATGGCCGGTCTGCTGGCTTACCGCGACAAGTTCGATCTGGCGTTCGGTAACGACCCGGATTATGACCGTCACGGTATTGTCACTCCGGCAGGCCTGATGAATCCAAACCACTATCTGGCAGTGGCAATCAACTACCTGTTCCAGCACCGTCCACAGTGGGGCCAGGATGTCGCCGTTGGTAAAACGCTGGTGTCCAGCGCGATGATCGACCGCGTGGTTAACGACATCGGCCGTAAGCTGGTGGAAGTGCCGGTTGGCTTTAAGTGGTTTGTTGATGGTCTGTATGACGGCAGCTTTGGTTTCGGCGGCGAAGAGAGCGCCGGTGCCTCTTTCCTGCGTTTCGATGGCACGCCATGGTCAACCGATAAAGACGGCATCATCATGTGTCTGCTGGCGGCAGAGATCACTGCTGTCACCGGTAAAAACCCGCAGCAGCATTACGATGAACTGGCCGGGCGCTTTGGTGCACCAAGCTATAACCGTCTGCAGGCGTCCGCAACGTCTGCCCAGAAAGCCGCGCTGTCGAAGCTGTCACCTGAGATGGTGAGCGCCGATACGCTGGCGGGCGACCCGATTACCGCGCGTCTGACCGCTGCGCCAGGTAATGGCGCGTCGATTGGTGGCCTGAAAGTGATGACCGACAACGGCTGGTTCGCCGCGCGTCCGTCAGGCACCGAAGACGCCTACAAAATCTACTGTGAAAGCTTCCTGGGTGCGGAACACCGCGCGCAGATTGAGAAAGAAGCGGTAGAGATTGTCAGCGAAGTACTGAAAAACGCCTGAGAAATCGGGCAATGAAAAAGGCGCCTCTGGCGCCTTTTTTTATGGCATAAAGCGATAGCCAATACCGGTTTCCGTCAGCAGATGCACCGGCTGGGTCGGGTTGGCTTCCAGCTTCTGCCGCAGATGCCCCATATAGATGCGCAGATAGTGGCTGTGCTCCACCGCATTCGGTCCCCACACCTGGCTCAGGAGCTGGCGCTGGGTCAGCACTTTGCCCGCGTTATTCAGCAGAATACTCAACAGGCGAAACTCAATCGGGGTGAGATGAATCTCCTCGCCGCCGCGCTGTACCCGGCGTGCAGCAAAATCAACACTCACATCCGCAAAGGTGACGCGGGCGTCGGGTTGCTGGCTGCTGTGCCGCCGCAGTGCGACCCGGACGCGAGCCAGCAGTTCACCGATACCAAACGGCTTGGTCAGATAGTCATCAGCACCGGCATCCAGCGCGGCGATTTTATCCTGCTCGTCGCTGCGTGCTGACAGCACAATCACCGGCATCGCGCTCCACTGGCGCAGGTCGCGGATAAAGTCGGTACCATCACCATCCGGCAGGCCTAAATCGAGGATCACCAGATCGGGTTTACGGGTGGCGGCTTCAATCAAGCCGCGCTGCAGCGTATCGGCATCAAAGACTTTCAGTGCCTCATTTTCCAGCGCCAGCCGCACAAAACGGCGGATCTCTTTTTCATCTTCAACGATCAAAACCGTGGTCACGCAAACCTGCCTTGAATAAACAGTGATGCGCTACTTTACCAACAAATTTTTCTGCCGTCCGTGCCGGTTACGCCGGGCTGATTTAAACCTGCGCGTAACCACGAAATAACATCTGTGTAACTTAATTACAGGTTAATTCTTAAACGACATATTTTCGGGTAAATAAGTGGTCTGATGAGTAGTAAAATTACACAATCAGGCGTAATCTTAGACACAGATCACATTCGAACCTTATAACTCTCCGGGAGGCGATAACCATGTACCAGGCTTATCCACGTTCCAAAATCATTTTGCGTCGCACGCTGGTGGTCCTTCTCGGCGTTGTTGCGTTACCCGTGATGCTGTTCCGTCGCGACCGCGCTCGCTTCTACAGCTATCTGCATCGGATGTGGTGCAAAACCAGCGCCAAGCCGGTATGGCTGGCGCAAGCAGAAGCCGCTGGCGGCGCTTTCTGGTAAGACGGATATCTGCTGAATCGGCCTGGTCACTGGACCAGGCTTTTTTTTGCGTTTTTTCTTAAAACAACCGCGCTTTTCCCTGGCTTAACGCTGTCTTCCTGGCTGATTTACGCTACACTTAAACCTCTACAAGATTTCGGAGGTTGTACAAGTATGAGCGAAAAAATCCCGGTCGGAATCAGTGCCTGCTTGCTTGGTGAAAGCGTCAGATTTGACGGTGGACACAAGCGCCTTACTTTCGCTACCGAAGACCTCACGCCTTTTGTGCGTTTCGAGCCGATCTGCCCTGAAATGGCGATTGGTCTGCCGACGCCGCGCCCAGCCTTACGCCTGGTTAATCAGGGTGATGAGGAACTGCATCTGTGCTTCAGCAAAGATGGCGGGGAAGAGGTGACTGACCGGATGCGTGACTGGTCGGCCGAGCGCGTGAAATCGTTGCATCATCTGTCAGGCTATATCCTGTGCGCCAAATCCCCCAGCTGCGGCATGGAGCGGGTGCGGGTTTACGAGCCAGACACCAACAACAATCGCAAAGCCGGCACCGGCATTTTTGCTGAATTCCTGCAGCGCGAAATGCCGTGGTTACCGCTGGAAGAGGATGGGCGACTGCACGATCCTGCGCTGCGCGAAAATTTCATTGGTCGCATCTGCGCTCTGCATGAGTTCAATCAGATGTGGCAAAGCGGCCTGACCCGTCACCGTCTGATTGCCTTCCACAGCCGCTATAAATTACTGATGCTGGCCCATTCGCAGGAGAAATACCGCGAGCTGGGGCCGTTTGTCGCCTCAATGAACCAGTGGGACTCACTGGAAGCATTCGCCTTCGAATACCGTAATCGCATGATGGCGCTGATGTCACGACCCGCCTCGCGTCGTAATCACACCAACGTTCTGATGCACGTTCAGGGTTATTTCCGCCGCCAGCTCAGTTCACCGCAGCGGCAGGAACTGGCGACGCTGATTGATCGTTACCGCCAGGGCACCCAACCATTGCTGGTGCCGATTACCATTCTGAAGCACTACATGGCGGAGTTCCCGCATCCATGGCTGGCTGAGCAACGCTATTTCGATCCCTATCCGGAAGCGTTGTGTTTACGTTACGGACAATAATTCAGGAGTGTTATGACCACCCATCTGGTCTGGCTGCGTAACGACTTACGCCTCAACGACAATCTGGCGCTGCATGCTGCCTGCCGCGACAGCGAGGCAAAGGTGATTGCGCTCTATCTCGCCACGCCGAAACAGTGGCAGCAGCACGACATGGCGCCGCGACAGGCGGCCTTTATTCATGCCAGTCTGCAACTGCTGGCGGCGTCGCTGGCCGAGCGGGGTATCGCTCTGCATTATCAGTCGTGTGAGACCTTCGGCGACGCGGTCGATTACCTGGTCAGCTTTTGCCAGCAGCAGCAGGTCGACCAGCTTTTCTACAACTATCAGTATGAAGTCAACGAACGCCAGCGCGATGCGGACGCCGAGAAGCGTCTCGATCAGGCGGGCGTGATCTGTCAGGGTTTTGATGACAGCCTGCTGTTGCCGCCTGGCAGCGTACAGAGCGGTGACCGCTCGATGTACAAAGTTTTTACCCCGTTCAGCAAAGCGTTTGTCCGCCGCTTGCAGCAAACCCTGCCGGAGTGTGTGCCCGCGCCGAAAGCGCGTCCCGGCGCGCCGCTGGAAAACCCGGCGATTCCACCGTTTGATTATCCGACCGACAGCGTTGACCAGACGCTGTTTCCGCCCGGCGAAGCCGCAGCCCTGAAACGCCTGCGGCAGTTCGCAACCCAGCCGGTGCTGGATTATCCCGCCGAGCGCGATCTGCCGGCGCGGGACGGCACCAGCCGGTTATCGGTATATCTGGCGACCGGGCTGTTATCGCCGCGACAGTGCCTACACCGCGTGCTGCATGAACATCCTGACGCGCTGGACAACAGCCGGGCGTTTAGCTGGCTGAATGAGCTGATCTGGCGCGAGTTTTATCGTCATCTGCTGGTGGCGTATCCGACGCTGTGCAAGCACCAGCCCTTTATTAGCTGGACGCGACACGTGGAATGGCAGACTGACGCAGCCCATTTCGACGCCTGGAAAGCAGGGAAAACCGGCTATCCGATTGTGGATGCGGCGATGCGGCAGCTCAACGCGCTTGGCTGGATGCATAACCGGCTACGAATGATTACCGCCAGTTTTCTGGTCAAGGATCTGCTGATTGACTGGCGCGACGGTGAACGCTACTTCATGCAGCAGCTGATTGATGGGGATCTGGCGGCGAACAATGGCGGCTGGCAGTGGGCAGCCTCGACCGGCACCGATGCCGCGCCCTATTTTCGCATCTTCAATCCGACCACGCAGGGTGAACGCTTTGATCCGCAGGGCGCATTTATCCGCCACTATCTGCCGGAGCTGGCAGACGTGCCGGACAGCGATATTCATCAGCCGCTGCTGTGGGCCGCGAAAAATCATAAGAAACTCGATTATCCGCCACCGATCGTGGAACATAAGAGCGCCCGTAAAAAGACATTAGACGCCTTTGAGCGCGCGAAAAGCGCGGCCTGAGGCGATCAAGGAGCCACGATGAATCATTACCAACTCGAGACGCTGATCAATCAGCAGCTGGAGAGCCACAACTTCAGTGATTACGCCCCAAACGGTTTGCAGGTTGAAGGGCGCAGCGAAGTGAAAACGGTGATTACCGGCGTTACCGCCTGTCAGGCCCTGCTGGATGAAGCCGTAGCACGTCAGGCAGATGCGATAGTGGTGCACCATGGTTATTTCTGGAAAAACGAACCGGCCGCGATAAAAGGCATGAAGCGTCGTCGTTTGCGTACGCTGCTGGCCAACGACATTAATCTCTATGGCTGGCATCTGCCGCTCGACGCCCATCCGCAGTTAGGCAACAACGCGCAGCTGGCGAAGCTGCTGGATATCGAGGTACGTGGCGAAGTGATGCCGCTGGTGTTGTGGGGTGAACTGGCCGAGCCACTCACCGGCCAGCAACTGGCCGATCGCATTGCCGATAAGCTGGGACGTGAGCCACTGCACTGTGGCGACAACGCACCAGAACTGATTCGCCGCATCGCCTGGTGCAGCGGTGGCGGGCAGGGCTTTATCGATCAGGCTGCTGCTTTTGGTGTGGATGCTTACCTGACCGGTGAAGTGTCGGAGCAGACCATTCACAGCGCGCGTGAACAGGGACTGCACTTCTTCGCTGCCGGACACCATGCGACCGAGCGCGGTGGCGTCAAAGCGCTGGGCGACTGGCTGGCACAACACCACGGTCTGGATGTGACCTTCATCGATATTCCGAATCCTGCCTGATCCCACTCCCGGTCCTGCGCCCCGCCGCAGGACCTAAATCTGTTGACACATCTCCGTCACTTTCGCATAACTGTTTGCTTTGAGTAGATAAGCAAACGGCTGAGCCGTGCGCCAGAACCGGTCTGGCACGCGAGATTTCAGCTCAACGGGAGGTCGCTGTTGCAACGAGCACGTTGTTATTTACTGGGTGAACGCGCGGTGGTGCTGGAACTGGAACCACCCATCTCGCTGGCCAGCCAGCAACGAATCTGGGGTCTGAATCAGCGCCTGCAGGCGGTCGCGAGCGTTCAGGAGGTGATCCCCGGCATGAACAACATCACCCTGATACTGCGTGATCCACAGCAGAGCGCGCTGGACGCCATTGAGCGGCTGCAGCGCTGGTGGGAAGAGAGTGAAGTGCAGATACCGGAATCACGTCAGGTGGCGATCCCGGTCATTTATGGCGGCGAGGCCGGCCCCGATCTGACGGTAGTGGCCGAACACGCCGGACTCTCCATCCATCAGGTGGTGGAGTTGCACAGCAGTACCGACTACGTGGTCTATTTCATCGGTTTTCAGCCCGGCTTTCCCTATCTGGGTGGGCTGGATCCGCGTCTGCATATTCCTCGTCGGGCAGAACCGCGCGTCGCCGTGCCCGCCGGATCGGTCGGTATCGGCGGCAGCCAGACCGGTGTCTATCCGCTGGCGTCACCGGGCGGCTGGCAGCTCATCGGCCAGACGCCTGTCGCGCTGTTTGATCCGCTGCAGCAACCGCCGACGCTGCTCCGACCCGGTGATACCGTGCGCTTCGTGCCACAGAAGGAGGGCGTATGTTGAGGATCCTGCGAGCCGGACTGGCCGCCACGATACAGGATGCGGGTCGTCACGGCTGGCGGCAGTACGGTATCAGCCTCGGTGGGGTGCTGGATCAGCCCGCGATGACCACCGCTAATTTGCTGGTGGGAAATGCGCCAGACAGCGCGGTGCTGGAGATGGTGCTCGGCCAGTTTAAGGCGGAGTTCACCCGCGACGGCTGGTTTGCGCTGACCGGCGCTGGCTGTAACGCAGAACTGGACGGTAATCCGGTATGGACCGGCTGGCGCACCCCGGTTAAAAAAGGACAGGTGCTGTCGCTGGCGATGCCGGTACACGGCATGCGCAGCTATCTGGCGGTACAGGGCGGGTTCGATCTGCCGGCGATGCTCGGTTCTGTCAGCACCGATCTGAAAGCCGGATTTGGCGGATTCCACGGGCGCACGCTGCAGGATGGCGACTGCCTTCCGCTGGGCAAACCGACCCGTCAGTTTGCTCGCAAAGCTGGCGTCCGGCAGCTGCTGTGGGGCAACCGCATTCGCGCGCTGCCGGGTCCGGAATACCATGAGTTCAGCCGCGAGGCGCAGCAGGCGTTCTGGCGCACAGCGTGGAAGCTCAGTCCGCAAAGTAACCGGATGGGATACCGACTGGAGGGACGTCAGCTCAGCCGGGAAAACCCGCGGGAACTGCTGTCGCACGGGCTGGTACCGGGCGTGGTGCAGGTGCCGCCTAACGGTCAGCCGATTGTGCTGATGGCGGATGCCCAGACCACCGGCGGCTATCCGCGTATCGCCTGTATTATCGAGGCTGACCTCTATCACCTGGCGCAAATCCGGCTGGGTGAACCGATTCACTTTATTCATTGCACTCTGTCGGAGGCGATGCAGGCGCGTCAGCATCAGCAGCGTGCGCTGGACCAGATGGTATGGGGACTCGCTGATGAAAATTGATTTAAACGCCGATCTCGGTGAAGGCTGCGACAGCGATCGCGCGCTGCTGCAACTGGTCAGCTCGGCCAACATCGCCTGTGGCTTTCACGCCGGCGATGCCCAGACCATGCTGCAATCGATCCGCTGGGCGAAAGAAGCCGGAGTAGCGATTGGCGCACATCCGGCTTTTCCCGACCGCGAAAACTTTGGCCGCAGCGCGATGCAGCTGCCGCCGGAAACGGTCTATGCCCAGATGATCTACCAGATTGGGGCGTTGAAAAGCCTGGCAGAAAGCGAAGGCGTGCGGCTGGTTCATGTTAAGCCGCACGGCATGCTCTACAACCAGGCGGCGGCCGATGCGGTGCTGGCCGACGCCATTGCCCGGGCGATTAAGGCGGTGGACAGCCAGCTGATTGTGGTCGGGCTGGCGGGCAGCGAATCGATTCGGGCGGCGGCTCACTATGGTCTCCGTACCCGTGAAGAGGTGTTTGCCGATCGCGGTTACCTCAGCAGCGGTGCGCTCGTGCCGCGCAGCCAGCCCGGAGCGCTGATTGAGGATGAACAGCAGGCGATCGATCAGACGCTGAGCATGGTGCAGCAGGGCAAGGTAAAAAGCATCAGCGGGGAATGGGTCGCGGTTAAAGCGCAAACCGTCTGCTTACATGGCGACGGGGCGCATGCGTTGCAGTTTGCCCGGCGGCTGCGTGATGCCTTTGCCGCCCAGCAAATCAGCGTCACCAGTGCCTGAATAATAATGCTTAGCCCGGCTGTGCCCGGGCTTTTTCATACTCTAAGGGGAAAAGATGGATAGCGTGGTAAATCTCTGGCCGCTGCTTGGCATTGCAGCCATCATTATCGGCTTCGTATTACGGTTTAATCCGGTGCTGGTGGTTATTGTCGCCGGTTTCGTCACCGGCTTCGCGGCCATGATGCCGTTGGCCGACATTCTGGAAAAGCTCGGTTCGGGCTTTCTCAACACCCGTAACCTGCCGCTGATTCTGTTGCTGCCGCTGGCGGTGATCGGCCTGCTGGAACGTCACGGGCTGAAAGAGCGGGCGCAGGCGTGGATCGCCCAGATTAAAACCGCCACCGCCGGACGTTTACTGATCGTCTATCTGCTGGTGCGCGAACTGACCGCAGCGCTCGGCCTGACCAGCCTCGGTGGTCATCCGCAGATGGTGCGCCCACTGCTGGCACCGATGGCGGAAGGGGCGACGGAAAACCGTTATGCTGACGTCTCGCCAGAGGTGCGCCATCGTCTGCGCGCCATGTCGGCGGCAACTGATAACGTCGGGCTGTTCTTTGGCGAGGACATTTTCGTCGCCTTTGGCGCGATTATCTTTATGCACAACTTTATGCAGGAGTCGGCCGGGATTCAGACTGAACCGCTGCACATTGCCCTGTGGGGTATCCCGACCGCAGTGGCGGCCTTCCTGATCCACTCGGCCCGCCTGGTACGGCTCGATCGTCAGTTAGCCCGTGAATTACAGGCGCTGAACGGCCAGGCACTGAAAGCCAAAGGAGGGCAGTAATGTTTCAGCAACAATATCTGATGTGGCTGGCAGGGCTGATCCTGCTGGTGGTGGCGCTCCTCTCCTGGGGCGATCGCGCCAACCCGCGCCGTTTAACCACCGGACTGTTCTGGGCGCTGTATGGCCTGATTTTCCTGGTTGGCGACTGGACCACGCAACTGATGACGCAGTGGATGGGTTCGGCAGCCGCCGGCACCCGGATGCTGAACATTAGCGTCGGGGTCGCAGTGGTGGTGATGGCGCTGATTGCTGGCTTAGGCGGGGTAAAGCTGGGCCGCTATCATCAGCGCAGTGATGAGGAGAAACAGGCCAGTGCGCTGCGCCTGCGCAATAAACTGTTCCTGCCTGCGCTGGCGATCCCGGTGGTGACGGTCGCGGGCGTGCTGGCGTTCAACCATATCCCGGGCTTGCAGGATACGGTGTTTGGTCCTGGTAACCACGCGACGCTGGTGACGCTGTTTTCGATGATGATCGGCTGCCTGATCGGCTGGCTGGTGGCGCTGAAACTGACGCATGAGAAACCGGTGCAGTCGATGCAGGAGACCCGACGGCTGCTGGATGCTATTGGCTGGGCATTTATCCTGCCGCAGATCCTCGCCACCCTGGGTCTGCTGTTTACCAGTGCCGGCGTCGGCAGTGCGATTTCCCATCTGACCGAAAGCTATCTGGCGGTCGACAGTCGCTTTATCGCGGTGGCGGTTTATGCCGGTGGCATGGCGCTGCTGACCATGGTGATGGGCAACGCCTTTGCTGCGTTTCCGATTATCACAGCTGGCGTCGGTATTCCGATTCTGGTGCTGCAGCACGGCGGCAATCCGGCGGTGATGGCAGCCATCGGCATGTTCTCCGGCTACTGCGGCACGCTGATGACGCCGATGGCGGCTAACTTTAACATCGTGCCGGCGGCGCTGCTGGAGCTGCCGGATCGTAACGCGGTGATCAAAGCTCAGGTCCCGACCGGTGTGCTACTGTTAATCGTTAACATTTTCCTGCTCTATTTCCTGATGTTCCTGTGAGGCTGAATGAAAACTATCCTGATGACCGCCTTTGAACCGTTTGGCGGTGAAAGCATTAACCCATCATGGGAAGCGGTCAGTGCGCTGGAAGGCAAAGAGATTGCTGGTGCACGGATCGTCATCCGTCAGTTGCCGGTGGTGTTTGCGGATGTGCTGGATGTGCTCTACCAGGCGCTGGAGGAGGTGAAACCGGATGCGATTCTGTCGGTAGGACAAGCGGGCGGGCGCAGCGATATTACCGTTGAACGCATCGGCATCAACGTTGATGATGCGCGTATTGCCGACAACGCCGGCCATCAGCCGGTTGATGAAGCAATTGTGGCTGACGGTCCGGCGGCCTATTTCTCGCGTCTGCCGATCAAGGCGATTGTGGCCGCGCTGCGTCAGGCGGGGATTCCCGCCTCGGTGTCACAGACCGCCGGGACCTTTACCTGTAACCGGGTGATGTATGGTCTGCTGCACTGGCTGGCCCAGCAGCAGACGCCGGTGCGCGGTGGCTTTATCCACATCCCTTACCTGCCGGAGCAGGCGGCGTTGCACCCTGGTGCGCCAAGCATGTCGGTCGCCAGTGTGATTCAGGCGCTGGAAATTGCGGTCCGGGTGACGCTGGAGACCGGTGAAGATCTGAAAATAGCTGGCGGTGCCACACACTAAGAGGATCCACGATGCCTGAAGGACCAGAGATCCGCCGGGTGGCGGATCAGCTCGAGACCGCGATTGTCGGCCAGCCGTTAACCGAAGCGTGGTTTGCCTTTCCGGCGCTGAAAACTTACGAACCGGCGCTGATTGGCGAACAGGTGCAGGCGATTGAGACACGCGGCAAGGCGTTGCTGACACATTTCAGCAATGGCCTGACGCTCTACAGCCACAATCAGCTGTATGGCGTCTGGCGCATCGTCACGCCCGAAACGGAATTACAGACCACCCGACAGTTACGGGTACGGCTGGCGACGGCCGATCGGGCTATTCTGCTGTATAGCGCGTCGGATATTGAGTTACTGAACGCCGATACGCTGGCAGCACACCCGTTTCTTAACCGCATCGGCCCCGATGTGCTGAGCAGTGCGCTGACGGTGGATGAGGTGAAAGAGCGGCTGCTGTCACCCCGTTTCCGGCGGCGGCAGTTCAGTGGTCTGCTGCTGGATCAGGCTTTTCTGGCCGGGCTGGGCAATTACCTGCGTGCCGAAATTCTCTGGCTGGCACAGTTGCTGCCGCAGCATCGGGCGCAGGATCTCAGTAACCATCAGCTGACTGCTTTCAGCGAGGCGCTGCTTTCAGTGCCGCGCCATGCCTATCGGATGCGTGGCACGATGAAGAAATATCATGAGGAAGCGGCGTTTCAGTTTGAGGTGTTTCATCGGCAGGGCAAAAAATGCCGGCGCTGCGGCACGGTGATTGAGAAGGGCACGCTCTCATCACGGCCTTTTTACTGGTGTCCGGGGTGTCAGCACTGAGTGCCTGACGGCAGCTATAAAAAAAACGGGGCCAGATGGCCCCGCTTTTGCGTTGAAATATAACGCTTATTTTTCCAGCTGCGAGTTGAATTCGCGCTCGGTATAACCGGTATAGAGCTGACGCGGACGGGCGATTTTCATCCCTTCGTCGTGCATCTCTTTCCAGTGCGCAATCCAGCCAACGGTACGCGCCATCGCGAAGATCACGGTAAACATTGAGGAAGGAATTCCCATCGCTTTCAGAATAATACCGGAGTAGAAATCGACGTTTGGATAGAGTTTGCGCTCGATGAAGTAAGGGTCGTTCAGCGCAATGTGTTCCAGTTCCATCGCCACTTCCAGCAGATCATCCTTCATACCCAGCTCATTCAGGACTTCATGGCAGGTATCGCGCATCACGGTCGCACGTGGATCGTAGTTTTTGTAAACGCGGTGACCAAAGCCCATCAGACGGAAGGAGTCATTTTTGTCTTTGGCACGTTTAACAAATTCCGGAATGTGCTCAACGGTGCTGATCTCTTCCAGCATGCGCAGTGTCGCTTCGTTGGCACCGCCGTGCGCCGGTCCCCACAGGGAGGCGATCCCGGCGGCGATACAGGCAAACGGGTTAGCACCAGAAGAACCGGCGGTACGCACGGTTGACGTCGAGGCGTTCTGCTCATGGTCAGCATGCAGGATCAGGATACGGTCCATGGCGCGTTCCAGTACCGGATTTACCTTGTACTCTTCGCACGGTGTCGCGAACATCATGTGCAGGAAGTTACCGGCATAAGAGAGGTCATTACGCGGGTAAACAAACGGCTGACCGATAGAGTATTTGTAGCACATCGCGGCCATGGTCGGCATTTTAGACAGCAGGCGGAACGCGGCGATTTCGCGGTGACGCTCATTGTTAACGTCCAGCGAATCGTGATAAAACGCCGCCAGTGCGCCGGTCACGCCACACATCACCGCCATCGGGTGTGAATCACGACGGAAGCCGTGGAACAGACGGGTAATCTGCTCATGAATCATGGTATGACGGGTAACGGTGGTACGGAATTCTTCAAACTGCTTTTGATTTGGCGCTTCGCCATTCAGCAGGATGTAGCACACTTCCAGATAGTTGGAGTGGGTCGCCAACTGGGAGATCGGGAAGCCGCGGTGCAACAGGATACCTTCATCACCATCAATAAAGGTGATTTTTGACTCGCAGGATGCGGTGGACGTGAAACCCGGATCGAAGGTAAACAGTCCACTGGAGCCGAGGGCGCGGACATCAACCACATCCTGGCCCAGCGTGCCTTGCAGCACATCCAGTTCAACGGACGTTTCATCTTGTAGGGTTAGCGTCACTTTTTTATCTGTCATTTTCGTCTCCATAGCGCCTTAGGCAGGTAAAGATCTTTAGACACCTGAAACGCGTTCATGTTGCGGTTGGCAAAACTTCACAGCATCACTCTGCTGTCTTATGGCTGGTGCAGGGTACAGAGTGAGAGGCGCGTTCCCAGCAGGAACCGTAGAGCCATGGACATGCTGCATATCGCGGTTGTTAAAGATCCGGTCAGGACATAACTTCTTGGTAACCAATAACCTGATGCTTTTTAATGCTTACGTTCGCAATGTTACATAACTTGCGCTTAGGGGAAAGTGTATCCCCATAACTTTTGTGCATCATAGGAATTTGTAGCGTTAGTTTGTAACTGAATTGTTGAACTATTGTCAAATCAGATAATTAAAATTGTATCAATTGTGAAAATCGTGAGTAGGATCACTGTTCCATCTAAAATTTACCAAAGAGTTTGTAGGGGAATTGTAATCAGAATGTGATCCTCCTATACTCCTGCCAGGTCTCCGGAACACCCTGACACCAGGAGCCACCCAGCGTTTCTACCGCGTCAATTAACACTGGATGTTGCTTTTTTGGTGACGGTTAAAGTCTGCCACGCGTTGTGATTAGACTCCGCCTCAGGTCCGGAGGAAGCAAAATAAAAAAGAGCTGTGTGGGCAAAACCGTGAAAAAACAAAGACCTGTCAACTTGGATCTCTCGACGATCCGGTTTCCCGTTACTGCAATATCGTCCATTCTTCACCGCGTCTCCGGCGTAATCACATTGGTTGCTCTTGGCATCCTGCTGTGGCTACTCGGTCTCTCACTCTCCTCTCCGGAAGGTTTCCAGCACGCTGCAACCATCATGGATGGCTTCTTCGCGAAGTTTATCATGTGGGGCATTTTAACGGCGCTGGCCTATCACGCGGTGAGCGGGATTCGTCATATGTTGATGGATTTTGGTTATGTGGCTGAAACCCTGCAGGTGGGTAAGCGTTCAGCTTATATGACTTTTGTAATCACTGTCGTGCTGGCAATTCTGGCGGGAGTCCTCGTATGGTAAGCAATGCATCCGCGTTGGGTCGCAACGGTATCCAGGACTGGCTGCTGCTGCGGGCAACCGCAATTCTGATTACGCTCTACATCGTCTACATCCTCGGTTTTGTGGTGATGACTGACACGCTGACCTATGAGTTGTGGCGTGGCTTCTTCGCTTCCGCATTCACTAAAGTGTTCACCCTGCTGACGCTGTTTTCGATTCTGATCCACGGCTGGATTGGCATGTGGCAGGTGTTAACAGACTACGTCAAATCGCTGCCAACCCGTCTGGTGTTGCAGTTTGTGATTGTGGTGGCGCTGTTGTGGTATGCGATTTATGGATTTGTTGTGGTGTGGGGTGTGTAAATGAGTTTGCCAATCAGAGAGTTCGATGCCGTGGTGATCGGCGCAGGTGGCGCAGGAATGCGAGCCGCACTGCAAATCTCCCAGGCCGGCCAGAGCTGCGCCCTGTTATCTAAAGTTTTCCCGACCCGTTCCCACACCGTATCTGCGCAGGGCGGTATTACCGTTGCGCTGGGTAATACCCATGAAGATAACTGGGAATGGCACATGTACGACACCGTCAAAGGCTCCGACTATATCGGTGACCAGGACGCGATTGAATATATGTGTAAAACCGGACCGGAAGCGATTCTGGAGCTGGAACACATGGGCCTGCCGTTCTCGCGTCTGGATGATGGTCGTGTCTATCAGCGTCCGTTCGGCGGCCAGTCGAAGAATTTCGGTGGCGAGCAGGCGGCACGTACCGCGGCGGCAGCCGACCGTACCGGTCACGCCCTGCTGCATACGCTGTACCAACAGAACCTGAAAAATAAGACCACTATCTTTTCTGAGTGGTACGCGCTGGATCTGGTGAAAAATGCCGACGGCGCAATTGTCGGCTGTACCGCGATTTGTATCGAAACCGGTGAGACCGTCTACTTTAAAGCCAAAGCCACCGTACTGGCGACCGGCGGGGCAGGCCGTATTTACCAGTCCACCACCAATGCACACATCAACACCGGTGACGGCGTGGGTATGGCGCTGCGCGCAGGCGTACCGGTGCAGGACATGGAGATGTGGCAATTCCACCCAACCGGCATCGCCGGCGCGGGCGTGCTGGTGACCGAAGGCTGCCGTGGTGAAGGCGGTTATCTGCTGAATAAACATGGCGAGCGCTTCATGGAACGCTACGCGCCGAATGCGAAAGATCTGGCGGGCCGTGACGTGGTTGCGCGCTCGATGATGATCGAAATTCGCGAAGGTCGCGGCTGCGATGGCCCGTGGGGCCCGCACATTAAACTGAAACTCGATCACCTCGGTAAAGAGGTGCTTGAGTCACGTCTGCCTGGCATTCTTGAGCTGTCACGCACCTTTGCCCATGCCGACCCGATTAAAGAACCGATTCCGGTGATTCCGACCTGTCACTACATGATGGGCGGCATTCCGACCAAAGTGACCGGTCAGGCGCTGCGGGTGAATGAGCAGGGCGAAGACGTGGTGATTCCTGGGCTGTTTGCAGTGGGCGAAATCGCCTGCGTATCGGTTCACGGTGCCAACCGTCTGGGCGGCAACTCGCTGCTCGACCTGGTGGTGTTTGGCCGCGCTGCGGGTCTGCATCTGCTGGAAAGCATTCAGGAGCAGGGCGAACTGCGTGATGCTTCTGAAGATGAGATTGATGCGGCGATGGCGCGCTTTAACCGTTGGGAAAATAACACCACCGGTGAAGACCCGGTTGAGATTCGCAAAGCGCTGCAACGTTGCATGCAGAATAACTTCTCGGTATTCCGTGAAGGCGATGCAATGGCGCAGGGCCTGGAAGAGCTGAAAGTGATCCGCGAACGCCTGAAATCGGCGCGTCTGGATGACCGCTCGCCGGACTTCAACACGCAGCGTATTGAATGTCTGGAACTGGACAACCTGATGGAGACGGCGTTTGCCACGGCGGTGGCGGCTAACTATCGCACCGAGAGCCGCGGTGCACATAGTCGCTTCGACTTCCCGGATCGTGATGATGAGAACTGGCTGTGCCACAGTCTTTATGTCCCGGAAACCGAGAGCATGACGCGCCGTGAGGTGAACATGCAGCCGAAACTGCGCGCGGCCTTCCCGCCGAAAGTGCGTACCTACTAATTTCGGAGACGATCATGAGACTCGAGTTTTCAATTTATCGCTACAATCCAGAGGTCGACGACAAACCGCGGATGCAGGATTACAGCCTGGAAGCGGAAGATGGTCGCGACATGATGTTGCTGGACGCGCTGATTCGTCTGAAAGAGAAAGATCCGACGCTGGCGTTTCGTCGCTCGTGCCGTGAAGGCGTCTGTGGCTCCGACGGCCTCAACATGAACGGTAAAAACGGACTGGCCTGCATCACGCCGGTCTCTGCGCTGGGCAACGGTAAACAGAAAATCGTTATCCGTCCGCTGCCGGGTTTACCGGTGGTGCGTGACCTGGTAGTAGACATGAGCCAGTTTTATGCACAATATGAGAAAATTAAGCCTTTCCTGTTGAATAATGGGGAAAATCCGCCGGCACGTGAGCATCTGCAGTCGCCGGATGAGCGCGAACATCTGGATGGATTATACGAATGTATTCTCTGTGCCTGCTGTTCAACCTCATGCCCGTCATTCTGGTGGAACCCGGAGAAGTTTATCGGGCCTGCCGGCCTGCTGGCCGCGTACCGCTTCCTGATCGACAGCCGCGACACCGAAACCGATGCGCGTCTCGACAATCTGAACGACGCTTTCAGTGTATTCCGCTGTCACAGCATCATGAACTGTGTGAGCGTATGCCCGAAAGGGCTAAACCCGACGCGCGCCATCGGCCATATTAAGTCGATGCTGCTGCAACGCGGGGCATAAGCACCACACCATCCGGGAACCTCAGGTTCCCGGTGGTTTACGGAAGCCTCTGTAAGCGCGGTCTGGTACCACGTTTACAAAGGTTCCCTTACGGGCCACGCGCGCGCTGCGCACAGTGCTCGTATCGCTGAACTCACTACGGCAAACCGCGAAAGCGGCAACAAATGAAACCTCAAAAAAGCATAGCAATGCTTAAGGGATCACAATGCAGAACAGCGCGATGAAGCCCTGGCTGGACTCCTCCTGGCTGGCCGGCGCGAACCAGTCTTACATAGAGCAACTCTATGAGGATTTCCTGACCGATCCTGACTCTGTCGATGCAGTGTGGCGCTCGATGTTCCAACAGTTACCGGGCACCGGAATGAAACCTGAGCAGTTTCACTCCACCACACGTGAGTACTTCCGTCGCCTGGCGAAAGATGCATCTCGTTACACCTCATCCGTCTCCGATCCAGAAACCAACTCGAAGCAAGTGAAAGTGCTGCAGCTGATTAACGCGTTTCGTTTCCGCGGCCATCAGCACGCCAATCTCGATCCGCTCGGCCTGTGGAAGCAGGATCGGGTTGCCTATCTGGACCCGGCTTTTCACGATCTGACCGACGCCGATTTTCAGGAAAGCTTTAACGTCGGCTCTTTTGCCATCGGCAAAGAGACCATGAAGCTGGCCGATCTGTTCGAGGCGCTGACCCAGACTTACTGTGGCTCAATTGGTGCAGAATATATGCACATCAATAACACCGACGAGAAACGCTGGATTCAGCAGCGTCTGGAATCGGTGGTGGGCCATGCGTCATTCAGCCGCGAAGAGAAAAAAGGTTTCCTGAAAGAGCTGACCGCGGCAGAAGGGCTGGAAAAATATCTCGGGGCTAAATTCCCGGGCGCCAAACGCTTCTCCCTCGAAGGCGGCGATGCGCTGGTTCCGATGCTGCGCGAAATGATCCGTCATGCTGGTAAAAGCGGCACCCGCGAAGTCGTGCTCGGCATGGCGCACCGTGGCCGTCTCAACGTGCTGATCAACGTGCTGGGTAAAAAGCCGCAGGATCTGTTCGACGAGTTCGCCGGTAAGCATAAAGAGCACCTCGGCACCGGTGACGTGAAGTACCACATGGGCTTCTCGTCTGACGTTGAAACCGAAGGCGGCCTGGTTCACCTGGCGCTGGCGTTTAACCCGTCGCATCTGGAGATCGTCAGCCCGGTGGTGATGGGATCGGTACGCGCTCGTCTTGACCGTCTGGAAGAGCCAAGCAGCAACAAAGTTTTACCGATCACCATTCATGGTGATGCCGCGGTAATCGGCCAGGGCGTGGTGCAGGAAACCCTGAACATGTCCCAGGCGCGCGGTTACGAAGTGGGCGGTACCGTTCGCATCGTGATCAACAACCAGGTAGGTTTCACCACCTCCAACCCGAAAGATGCGCGTTCAACGCCGTACTGCACTGACATCGGCAAAATGGTGCTGGCCCCTATTTTCCACGTCAATGCAGATGACCCGGAAGCGGTGGCGTTTGTTACCCGTCTGGCGCTCGATTATCGCAACACCTTCAAACGTGATGTGTTTATCGATCTGGTCTGCTATCGCCGTCATGGTCACAACGAAGCCGATGAGCCGAGTGCGACCCAGCCGCTGATGTACCAGAAAATTAAAAAGCACCCGACGCCGCGTAAAATCTATGCTGACCGTCTGGAAAGTGAAGGGGTAGCGACCCAGGAAGATGCGACCGAAATGGTCAATCTCTACCGCGATGCGCTGGATGCCGGCGAATGCGTGGTGCCAGAGTGGCGTCCGATGAGCCTGCACTCCTTTACCTGGTCGCCTTACCTCAATCACGAGTGGGACGAGCCGTATCCGGCCCAGGTCGACATGAAACGTCTGAAGGAACTGGCGCTGCGTATCAGCCAGGTCCCGGAAGAGGTAGAAGTTCAGTCACGCGTCGCCAAGATCTACAACGATCGCCGTCTGATGGCCGAAGGCGAGAAAGCCTTTGACTGGGGCGGTGCTGAAAACCTGGCGTACGCCACGCTGGTTGATGAAGGCATTCCGGTTCGCCTGTCGGGCGAAGATACCGGTCGCGGTACCTTCTTCCACCGTCATGCGGTAATCCATAACCAGGCGAACGGCTCGACCTATACTCCGCTGCATCACGTGCACAGCGGCCAGGGCCAGTTCAAAGTCTGGGATTCCGTGCTATCAGAAGAGGCGGTACTGGCGTTTGAATATGGTTATGCCACCGCAGAGCCACGCATTCTGACCATCTGGGAAGCGCAGTTCGGTGACTTCGCCAACGGTGCTCAGGTGGTGATCGACCAGTTCATCAGCTCCGGCGAGCAGAAATGGGGCCGGATGTGTGGCCTGGTCATGCTGCTGCCGCACGGCTACGAAGGTCAGGGTCCTGAGCACTCCTCAGCGCGCCTTGAGCGCTATCTGCAACTCTGCGCTGAGCAGAACATGCAGGTCTGCGTGCCGTCTACGCCGGCGCAGGTTTATCACATGCTGCGTCGTCAGGCGCTGCGCGGAATGCGTCGCCCACTGATTGTGATGTCGCCGAAATCGCTGCTGCGTCATCCGCTGGCGATCTCCACGCTGGATGAGCTGGCTAACGGCAGCTTCAAACCGGCGATTGGCGAAGTCGACGATCTCGATCCGCAGGGCGTTAAACGCGTCGTGCTTTGCTCCGGTAAAGTCTATTACGACCTGCTGGAACAGCGCCGTAAAAACGAGCAGACCGATGTCGCTATCGTGCGTATCGAGCAGCTCTATCCGTTCCCGCATCAAGCGGTACAGGAAGCTTTAAAAGCGTATTCTCACGTGCAGGATTTTGTCTGGTGTCAGGAAGAACCCCTGAATCAGGCGCCTGGTACTGCAGCCAGCATCATTTCCGTGAAGTTGTGCCATTTGGTGCCACCTTACGTTATGCAGGCCGCCCGGCATCCGCTTCACCGGCCGTGGGTTACATGTCCGTACACCAAAAACAGCAGCAAGACCTGGTTAATGACGCGCTGAACGTTGATTAATTAAAAGGAAAGATAATGAGTAGCGTAGATATTCTCGTTCCCGACCTGCCTGAATCGGTTGCCGATGCCTCCGTGGCAACCTGGCACAAAAAACCAGGCGATGCAGTCACTCGCGATGAAGTGCTGGTCGAAATTGAAACTGACAAAGTGGTGCTGGAAGTGCCTGCATCCGCTGACGGCATTTTAGAAGCCGTGCTGGAAGATGAGGGCGCAACCGTCACTTCACGCCAGATCCTCGGTCGTCTGAAAGAGGGCAACAGCGGCGGTAAAGAGAGCAGCGCGAAGTCTGAAAGCAAAGAGTCGACTCCGGCTCAGCGTCAGACCGCCTCACTGGAAGAAGAGAGCAACGATGCGCTCAGCCCGGCAATTCGCCGCCTGATTGCGGAACATAACCTCGATGCCTCGCAGATCAAAGGCAGCGGTGTGGGTGGTCGTCTGACCCGTGAAGATGTTGAAAAACATCTGGCCAACAAGCCTGCTGCGCCGAAAGCCGCCGCCGCGCCAGCCGCTGACAGTGCGCCACAGCCTGCGGTCGCTAACCGCAGCGAAAAACGCGTGCCGATGACCCGTCTGCGTAAACGTGTTGCCGAACGTCTGCTGGAAGCGAAGAACAGCACCGCGATGCTGACCACCTTCAACGAAATCAACATGAAGCCGATCATGGATCTGCGTAAGCAGTACGGCGAGGCTTTCGAGAAGCGTCACGGCGTGCGTCTGGGCTTCATGTCCTTCTACATCAAAGCGGTAGTTGAAGCGCTGAAACGCTATCCGGAAGTGAATGCTTCTATCGATGGCGAAGATGTGGTTTATCACAACTACTTTGACGTCAGCATTGCGGTCTCCACGCCACGCGGCCTGGTGACGCCGGTGCTGCGCGACGTCGATGCGCTGAGCATGGCTGATATCGAGAAGAAAATTAAAGAACTGGCGGTGAAAGGTCGTGACGGCAAGCTGACGGTTGACGATCTGACCGGCGGTAACTTCACCATCACCAACGGTGGCGTCTTCGGTTCGCTGATGTCGACCCCGATCATCAACCCGCCACAGAGTGCCATCCTCGGCATGCACGCCATCAAAGATCGTCCTATGGCGGTCAATGGTCAGGTCGTGGTGCTGCCAATGATGTATCTGGCGCTCTCCTACGATCACCGTCTGATCGATGGCCGTGAATCTGTCGGCTACCTGGTTGCGGTGAAAGAGATGCTGGAAGACCCGGCGCGCCTGCTGCTGGATGTCTGATTTTCATCGGGCGCGCCTCGCCGCGCGCCCAACCTCTTTACTCTTTTCAGACCTGAATGGATAGAACATCATGAACTTACACGAATACCAGGCGAAACAACTGTTTGCACGGTATGGCATGCCGGCACCAACCGGTTACGCCTGTACTACACCACGTGAAGCGGAAGAAGCTGCCTCGAAAATTGGCGCAGGCCCGTGGGTAGTAAAATGTCAGGTTCATGCCGGTGGCCGCGGTAAAGCGGGCGGTGTGAAAGTGGTTAACAGCAAAGAAGAGATTCGCGCCTTTGCTGAAAACTGGCTGGGCAAACGCCTGGTAACCTATCAGACAGATGCGAACGGCCAGCCGGTAAACCAGATTCTGGTTGAAGCCGCAACCGACATCGACCAGGAGCTTTACCTGGGCGCGGTGGTCGATCGTGCAACGCGTCGCGTGATCTTCATGGCATCAACTGAAGGCGGCGTAGAAATCGAAAAAGTGGCGGAAGAAACCCCGCACCTGATTCATAAAATGGCGCTCGATCCGCTGACCGGTCCACAGCCTTATCAGGGCCGTGAGCTGGCATTCAAACTGGGCCTGTCCGGCAAGCTGGTCGGTCAGTTCACCAAGATCTTCATGGGTCTGGCGACACTGTTCCTCGAGCGCGATCTGGCGATGGTTGAGATCAACCCGCTGGTGATCACTAAGCAGGGCGATCTGATCTGCCTGGATGGCAAACTGGGTGCCGATGGCAATGCGTTGTTCCGTCAGCCAGAGCTGCGCGAAATGCGCGATCCAAGCCAGGAAGATCCACGTGAAGCCCATGCTACACAGTGGGAACTGAACTATGTCGCCCTGGAAGGCAACATCGGCTGTATGGTGAACGGCGCAGGTCTGGCGATGGGTACCATGGACATCGTTAAGCACCACGGCGGTCAACCGGCGAACTTCCTTGATGTTGGCGGCGGCGCAACCAAAGAGCGCGTCACAGAAGCCTTCAAAATCATCCTGTCTGACGATGCAGTGAAAGCGGTATTCGTTAACATCTTCGGCGGTATCGTACGCTGTGACCTGATTGCCGACGGCATCATCGGCGCAGTGGCTGAAGTGGGTGTGAACGTGCCAGTGGTGGTACGTCTGGAAGGTAACAACGCCGAGCTGGGCGCCCAGAAACTGGCGGACAGCGGTCTGAACATCATTGCAGCAACCAGCCTGACAGACGCCGCACAGCGTGTTGTTGCTGCCGCGGAGGGTAAATAATGTCCATTCTGATCGACAAAAACACCAAAGTCATTTGCCAGGGTTTCACCGGTGGCCAGGGGACTTTCCATTCTGAGCAGGCGCTGGCCTACGGCACCCAACTGGTTGGCGGCGTCACGCCAGGCAAAGGCGGCACCACTCATCTGGGCCTGCCGGTGTTCAACACCGTGCGTGAAGCCGTAGAAGCGACCGGCGCAACCGCCACCGTGATCTACGTGCCGGCTCCGTTCTGTAAAGATGGCATCCTTGAAGCGATCGATGCAGGCATCAAACTGATCATCACCATCACCGAAGGCATCCCGACGCTGGATATGCTGACCGTGAAAGTGAAGCTGGATGAAGCGGGCGTGCGGATGATTGGTCCAAACTGCCCAGGCGTGATCACCCCAGGCGAATGCAAAATCGGCATCATGCCGGGTCACATTCACCAGCCGGGCCGCGTCGGCATCGTCTCACGTTCAGGTACGCTGACCTATGAAGCCGTTAAGCAGACCACCGACATCGGCTACGGCCAGTCGACCTGTGTCGGCATCGGCGGTGACCCGATCCCAGGTTCTAACTTCATCGACATCCTGAAAATGTTCCAGGACGATCCACAGACCGAAGCGATCGTGATGATCGGTGAGATCGGTGGCAGCGCGGAAGAAGAAGCTGCGGCGTTCATCAAAGAGCACGTCACCAAGCCTGTGGTGGGTTATATCGCGGGTGTGACGGCGCCAAAAGGCAAGCGTATGGGCCATGCGGGCGCCATCATTGCCGGTGGTAAAGGCACAGCAGACGAGAAGTTTGCGGCACTGGAAGCGGCCGGCGTGAAAACCGTTCGCAGCCTGGCTGACATCGGTGATGCGGTGAAAGCTGTCCTGCCGGCGAAATAAGCCAAACAGATCGAACATCAAAGCCACCTGCGGGTGGCTTTTTTTATGCCTTCTATTGCCGGTACCCGGCCGCGCTGTTGAATCGACGGCGCAGCAGAATAACCGCCAGAAAAATGCCTGGAGTTAATTAAAAGCAGCAAAGGTAATATTTTTTAAATAATATTCAGCCCGACGATGACATCCTGATAACAAGAAACCTACCTGACCCTATCTGGAAATTTATTACGTTATTCCAGATCAATTATTCGCGAGTTATAACCAACTATTCCGCTGGCAAAGCGTAACGCTAAAGGCGTAAATTGCGCTACATCAATTCAGCCTTTCACACAAACTTTCAAACGTTTGCTCTACCCGGGGTGATACCCGCTTTTCTGTTGTTTTTGCATACGTTGAGATTAGCGCTGCATTGACAGTCAGGGCTGCTTTACCCGTTATTCACCAGCTACGGGCAGCTCATCACTCTGTTCTGCTGGGTATAAAAAACTGGAATTAATAAACAGTCGTTCCTGACTCAGATTACGCGCGCCTCTGTGATGCGCGTAACGGGATAATGCGAGGAGCAAGGAGTCATTATGTTAGATATCGTCGAGCTGTCGCGGTTACAGTTTGCCTTAACGGCGATGTACCATTTTCTGTTCGTGCCTTTAACGCTGGGTATGGCGTTTTTGCTGGCGATCATGGAGACGGTATACGTCCTGAGCGGCAAACAGATTTATAAAGATATGACGAAATTCTGGGGCAAGTTATTCGGTATTAACTTCGCGCTCGGCGTGGCTACCGGCCTGACCATGGAATTTCAGTTCGGGACCAACTGGTCATATTACTCTCACTACGTCGGCGATATCTTTGGTGCGCCGCTCGCCATTGAAGGGCTGATGGCGTTCTTCCTCGAATCCACCTTTGTCGGCCTGTTCTTTTTTGGCTGGGATCGGCTGGGTAAAGTGCAGCATCTGGCCGTCACCTGGCTGGTGGCGCTGGGCTCAAACATGTCGGCGCTGTGGATCCTGGTGGCGAATGGCTGGATGCAAAATCCGATCGCCTCTGAGTTCAACTTCGAAACCATGCGCATGGAGATGGTCAGCTTCTCCGAGCTGGTACTCAACCCGGTTGCCCAGGTCAAATTCGTCCATACCGTGGCGGCAGGCTACACCACCGGTGCGATGTTTATTCTCGGCATCAGCGCCTGGTATCTGCTGAAAGGACGCGATATCGCCTTTGCTAAACGCTCGTTCGCCATTGCGGCCAGCTTCGGCATGGCGGCGGTGCTGTCGGTGATCGTACTGGGCGATGAGTCCGGTTACGAAATGGGTGACGTGCAGAAAACCAAGCTGGCAGCGATTGAAGCTGAATGGGAAACCCAGCCCGCTCCGGCGTCGTTTACTCTGTTTGGCCTGCCGGATCAGGAGACCCGCGAAAACAAATATGCCATTCAAATTCCGTGGCTGCTTGGTCTGATCGCTACCCGATCCACCGACACACCGGTTACCGGGCTGAAAGATCTGATGGCGCAGCATGAAGTCCGCATCCGCAACGGCATGAAAGCCTACGCCTTGCTGAATGAACTGCGTGGCGGCAGCCAGGACCCGGCGGTACGCGAAGCCTTCAACAGCCACAAGCAGGATCTCGGCTATGGTCTGCTGCTGAAACGCTATACCGCTAACGTCTCTGACGCCACCGAAGCGCAAATCCAGCAGGCGACACAGGATTCCATTCCGCGCGTGGCACCGCTCTATTTCGCGTTCCGCATCATGGTGCTTTGTGGCGTGCTGCTGCTGGGCGTGATTACGCTGTCCTTCTGGAGTGTTATTCGTAACCGCATTGGCAAGAACCGCTGGTTACTGAAAGCGGCCCTGTTCGGTATTCCACTGCCGTGGATTGCCATCGAGTCAGGCTGGTTTGTGGCGGAATACGGTCGCCAGCCGTGGGCCATCGGTGAAGTGTTGCCGACTGCAGTCGCTAACTCGTCGCTGACGGTGGGCGATCTGCTGTTCTCAATGATCCTGATCTGCGGTCTCTACACCCTGTTCCTGGTGGCTGAGATGTACCTGATGTTCAAATTTGCCCGCCTTGGGCCGAGCAGCCTGAAAACCGGGCGTTACCATCATGAACAGATCACGGCGATGACTCAGCCGGTACAGGGATAAGGAGAGCGACCATGTTTGATTATGAAGTTCTGCGCTTTATCTGGTGGTTGCTGATAGGCGTACTGCTGATCGGTTTCGCCGTGGCAGATGGTTTTGATATGGGCGTCGGCATGCTGACGCGCATTCTGGGCCGCAACGATACCGAACGCCGCATCATGATTAACACCATCGCCCCGCACTGGGATGGCAATCAGGTATGGCTGATCACCGCCGGCGGCGCGCTGTTTGCCGCCTGGCCGATGGTCTATGCTGCGGCCTTTTCAGGCTTCTATGTGGCGATGATTCTGGTGCTGGCCTCGCTGTTCTTCCGGCCGGTCGGCTTTGATTACCGCTCCAAGATTGAAGATAACCGCTGGCGCGGTGCCTGGGACTGGGGCATTTTCATTGGCAGCTTTGTGCCACCACTGGTGATTGGCGTGGCGTTCGGCAACCTGTTGCAGGGCGTTCCCTTCCATGCCGATGAATATCTGCGCCTGTTCTATACCGGTAACTTCTTCCAGCTGCTGAATCCGTTTGGCCTGCTGGCGGGCGTAGTCAGCGTGGCGATGATTCTGGCGCAGGGCGCGACCTATCTGCAGATGCGCACCAGCGGCGAACTGCATCTGCGTTCACGCGCGGTCGCACAGATTGCCGCGCTGGTGATGATGGTCTGCTTCGTGCTGGCGGGCGTCTGGGTGAAATATGGTATTGATGGCTACGTCGTCACCAGCACCCTCGATCACTTCGCCGCCTCGAATCCGCTGGGTAAAACCGTGGTGCGGGAAGCGGGTGCCTGGTTGGTGAACTTCCAGAACCAGCCGGTGCTGTGGCTGTTCCCGCTGCTCGGCGTGCTGCTGCCACTGCTGACGGTGATCTGCTCCCGGCTTGAGAAGGGCGCCTGGGCGTTCCTGTTCTCCTCACTGACTCTGGCCTGCGTCATCATGACGGCGGGTATCGCGATGTTCCCGTTCATCATGCCTTCCAGCACGGTGCCGGGCATCAGCCTGACGATGTGGGATGCCACCTCCAGCCTGCTGACGCTGAAAATTATGACCGTCGCTGCGGTGATCTTCGTGCCGATCATTCTGGCTTACACCAGCTGGTGTTACTGGAAGATGTTTGGCCGTATCACCAAAGAGCACATCGAAAGCAACAGTCACTCACTCTACTGATTAAGGAGACGACGCATGTGGTATTTTGCCTGGATTCTTGGCACCTTGCTGGCCTGTGCCTTTGGTATCGTCACCGCGCTGGCGATTGAGCATATCGATGCGCAGGATGAGTCGCACTGATGCGCACACCGATTCAGATGCTGTATCGTCTGATGGACAAGGGCCCGTTACGGGCCCTTTCACTGCTGCTGGCGCTGGTCACGGCCGGCGGCGTGCTGTGGGACCCGACGCGCTTTGCCGATCACACCGGCAGACTGCCGGCTCTGCAGGCGCTGCTGCTCATCTGGGCCATCTGTAGTGCGGTGATCCACGGCGTGGGTTTCCGGCCACAGCAAACCCGATGGCAGGCGCTGTTTTCGCCCTTACCGGCAATGGGGGTGCTGTTTATCGCGCTTTACCGCTTTTACGCTTAACCTCCCGCCATATCGACGCTGTGAGTGAGTTTTTGTCAGCGTCCGGTCAAGAAATCTCCCTGAAATCGTTCCGTTTGTTACGGAGCGATAATTATTTTCGCCTGGCTCTGGCGACCCATTCCAAACCCGATTTGTCTTGCGTATAGTAGCAACGTTTAAAACGAGGCCGGGATGTAGAGTGAGTACAACGCTGTTTCGCTGGCCGGTTCGGGTCTACTACGAAGACACTGATGCCGGTGGCGTGGTTTATCACGCCAGCTATATCGCTTTTTATGAACGAGCACGTACCGAAATGTTGCGTCAGCACCATTTCAATCAGCAGACGCTGTTAGAACAGCAGGTCGCTTTTGTGGTGCGGCGTATGACGGTGGACTATCTGGCGGCGGCGCGTCTTGATGACCTTCTGGAGATCCAGAGTGAAGTGACATCAATGACCCGGGCTACCATGACGTTTACCCAGCGTATCGTGAATGCTGAAGGCAAAGTGCTCAATGAGGCAGAAGTCCTGATTGCCTGCATTAACCCACATCTGATGAAGCCGATTGCGCTTCCCAAGTCTATTGTCGCGGAGTTCAAGCAGTGACTGACATGAACATTCTTGATTTGTTCCTGAAGGCGAGCCTTCTGGTCAAACTTATCATGTTGATTTTGATCGGCTTTTCGATTGCCTCTTGGGCGATCATTATTCAGCGTACGCGTATCCTTAACGCGGCGGGGCGCGAAGCGGAGGCGTTTGAAGACAAATTCTGGTCCGGTATCGAACTCTCCCGTCTCTATCAGGAAAGCCAGGGTCGTCGTGACGAACTCGCTGGATCGGAGCAGATTTTCTACTCGGGTTTCAAAGAGTTTGCCCGTCTGCACCGGGCCAATAACCACGCACCGGAAGCGGTGATCGAGGGCGCGAGCCGGGCGATGCGTATCTCGATGAACCGTGAACTGGAGGCGCTGGAAAACCACATTCCTTTCCTCGGCACCGTCGGCTCCATCAGTCCATATATCGGTCTGTTCGGTACCGTCTGGGGGATTATGCACGCCTTTATCGCGCTGGGCGCGGTGAAGCAGGCGACCCTGCAGATGGTTGCACCGGGTATTGCGGAAGCGTTGATTGCCACGGCAATCGGCCTGTTTGCAGCGATCCCGGCGGTTATGGCGTACAACCGTCTGAACCAGCGCGTGAATAAACTGGAGCAGGGCTACGACAACTTCATGGAAGAGTTCACCGCCATTCTGCATCGCCAGGCTTTCTCCAGCGATAGCGCTAAGTAAATAGAGGTTAATGATGGCCAGAGTACGTGGTCGCAAACGCCGCGACCTGAAGTCGGAAATCAACATCGTTCCGCTACTGGACGTCCTGTTGGTGCTGTTGCTGATCTTCATGGCGACGGCACCCATTATTACCCAGAGTGTGGAAGTGGACCTGCCTGATGCGACCGATTCAAAAACCGTCGCCAGTGACGATAACCCGCCGGTGATTGTCGAAGTGGCGGGCGTGGGTCAGTACAGTCTGGTGGTGGATCACGATCGTATGGATCAGCTGCCTCCTGAGCAGGTGATCAGCGAAGCGCAGCGTCGACTGGAAGCCAATCCAAAGACCGTCTTTTTGATCGGAGGCGCGAAAGAAGTGCCTTACGACGAAATTATTAAAGCGCTCAACCTGCTGCACCAGGCGGGTGTTAAATCTGTCGGTTTGATGACGCAGCCGATTTAAAATCGAACCGTTTTTTGGGAACCGAGTGTGTCGAAGGCAACCGAGCAAAACGAGAAGTTAAAGCGCGCGATAATCATTTCGGTGATTCTGCACATTGTGCTGATCGCGCTGCTGATATGGAGCTCGTTTAATGAGCACATTGATGCCAGCAGTGCCGGCGGCGGCGGCAGCGATATAGATGCTGTGATGGTCGATCCCGGTGCGGTAGTGAGTCAATACAACCGTCAGCAGAACCAGCAGAGCGACAGCCAGCGCGCCGAGCAGCAGCGTAAAAAGCAGGCGCAACAGCAGGCTGAAGAGCTGCAACAAAAACAGGCGGCCGAACAACAGCGACTGAAAGCGCTGGAGAAAGAGCGTCTCGAAGCGCAGGAAACTGCTAAACAGCAGGCGAAGCAGCAAGCTGAGCAGCAGAAAGCGGCAGAAGAGGCCGCTAAGCAAGCGCAGGAGCAGCAAAAAACTGCCGAAGCTGCCGCCGCTAAAGCGAAAGCAGATGCCAAAGCCGAAGCCGATGCGCAGGCCAAAGCCGCCGCCGAACAGGCGAAGCAGGCGGCCGCTGAGGCGAAGAAACAGGCCGATCAGCAGGCCAAAGCTGCGGCGGCCGCGGCAGCAAAAGAGAAAGCCGTAGCCGAAGCCAAAGCGAAATCTGACGCCGAGGCGAAAGCCGCAGCAGAAGCCAAAGCCAAAGCCGCGGCCGATGCGAAAGCTAAAGCAGCTGAAGAAGCCAAAGAGAAAGCGGCAGAAGCAGCCAAAGCCAAAGCAGAAGCCGCCAAAGAGAAGGCTGAAGCCGCCGCCAAAGCCAAAGCAGAAGCGGCCAAAGAGAAAGCTGAAGCCGCTGCGAAAGCCAAAGCCGATGCGGCAGCCAAAGCGAAAGCCGACGCCGCCGCGAAAGCTAAAGCCGATGCAAAGGCCAAAGCCGCCGCTGATGCAGCCAATGACAGCGATGTTGATGACCTGTTAGGCGGACTGGCTTCCGGCAAAAATGCGCCGAAAAGCGGCACCTCGGGTGGCGCGGCAGGGCAGGGTAATCAGAAGAAAGCCGGTGCGTCCGGTGCGGAGATCAACTCCTATCTTGGTCAGATTACCAGTGCGATTCAAAGCCGATTCTATGATGCGGATCTGTATCGCGGAAAAAGTTGTGATTTACGGATTAAACTTGCGCCTGACGGATTGTTGATTGATGTTAAGTCAGAAGGCGGCGACCCCGCACTCTGTCAGGCAGCGATCGCCGCTGCCAAACAGGCACGTATTCCGAAGCCGCCTTCACAGGCTGTGTATGAAGTGTTTAAAAACGCACCAATGCGTTTCAGACCGCAATAATGCAGTAACTGACGGCAAGTTGATCTAAGGTTAGCTTGCCGTATTTAAGTCGTACTCGTGGTTTCCAGGAACAGTGCCAATTATCGTGGACTGAGGTTCAGATAAGGGAGATAAAATGAAGCAAGCTCTTCGCGTTACGTTAGGCTTTTTTATCCTGCTGTGGGCAGCCGTGCTGCATGCAGAAGTTCGAATTGAGATCACCCAGGGCGTGAATACTGCACGTCCGATTGGCGTGGTGCCGTTTAAATGGGCCGGTGCTGGCGCTGCGCCAGAAGATATCGGCGGCATCGTGGCGGCTGACCTGCGCAACAGCGGCAAATTCAACCCGCTGGATCGCTCACGTCTGCCACAGCAGCCAACCAGCGCGCAGGAAGTACAGCCTGCTGCCTGGAGCGCGCTCGGCATTGATGCCGTGGTGGTGGGTCAGGTGCAGTCCAACCCGGACGGCAGTTACCAGGTTTCTTACCAGTTAGTCGATACCGGCGCTGCGCCAGGCACAGTACTGGCACAGAACTCCTATAAGGTGACTAAACAGTGGCTGCGCTATGCTGCGCACACCGCCAGTGATGAAACCTTTGAGAAACTGACCGGCATTAAAGGGGCGTTCCGCACCCGCATCGCCTATGTGGTGCAGACCAACGGCGGTCAGTTCCCGTATGAACTGCGCGTCGCGGATTACGATGGCTACAACCAGTTTGTGGTTCACCGTTCACCGCAGCCGCTGATGTCACCGGCCTGGTCGCCAGACGGCAGCAAAGTGGCCTACGTCACCTTCGAAAGCGGCAAGTCAGCGCTGGTGGTACAGACGCTGTCTAACGGTGCTATCCGTCAGGTTGCTTCTTATCCACGTCACAACGGTGCTCCGGCCTTCTCGCCGGATGGTTCGAAGCTGGCTTTTGCCCTGTCTAAAACTGGCAGCCTTAACCTCTACGTGATGGATCTGGCGTCAGGTCAGACCCGTCAGGTCACCGATGGCCGCTATAACAGCACTGAACCGACCTGGTTCCCGGACAGCCAGACGCTGGCTTACACCTCGGATCAGGCCGGTGCGCCTCAGATTTATAAAGTAGGTATCAACGGCGGCGCGCCACAACGCATTACCTGGGAAGGCGGTCAGAACCAGGATGCGGACGTTGCCACCGATGGAAAATCAATGGTGATGATTAGCACCAGTGGCGGTGCGCAACACGTCGCCAAACAGGATCTGGAAACGGGAGCCGTTCAAACGTTAACGGACACGTTCCTGGATGAAACGCCGAGCCTGGCACCGAACGGCACAATGGTAATCTATAGCTCTACTCAGGGGATGGGTTCCGTGCTGCAGCTGGTTTCAACCGACGGCCGTTTCAAAGCGCGTCTTCCGGCAACTGATGGACAGGTAAAATTTCCTGCCTGGTCGCCGTATCTGTAATGTCTGACTTAACAGACATCACAAACAATAAACAATAATGGGATTTTTGAAATGCAACTGAACAAAGTGCTGAAGGGTTTGATGCTGGCTCTGCCGGTTCTGGCAGTAGCGGCTTGTAGCTCACACAAAAACAACAACAATGACCAGACTGGCATGGGTGCTGATGGCGCTTACGGTGCAAATTCTGGCATGAACGGCAACGGCGGCAACATGTCTTCTGACGAGCAGGCGCGTCTGCAGATGCAACAGCTGCAGCAGAACAACATCGTCTACTTCGGTCTGGACAAATATGACGTTCAGTCTGATTACGCTCAGATGCTGGATCAGCATGCTGCTTTCCTGCGTAGCAACCCATCTTACAAAGTGACTATCGAAGGTCACGCGGATGAGCGCGGTACGCCGGAATACAACATCGCCCTGGGCGAACGTCGCGCCAGCGCGGTTAAAATGTATCTGCAAGGCAAAGGTGTTTCGGCCGATCAGATGTCTATCGTTTCTTACGGTAAAGAGAAGCCAGCCGTTCTGGGTCATGACGAAGCAGCGTATTCTAAAAACCGTCGTGCCGTACTGGTCTACTAAGAGAATCACATGGTTAGTAACTTCAGACATCACCTGTTGAGTCTGTCGTTACTGATTGGCGTAGCGGCCCCCTGGGCCGCTAATGCCCAAGCGTCAATCAGTAGCGTTGGCTCCGGCTCGGTCGAAGACCGTGTCACCACTCTTGAACGAATCTCTAATGCCCAGGCACAGCTGCTGCAACAACTGCAACAGCAGATGAGCGATAACCAACGTGATATCGACTCGCTGCGTGGGCAAATCCAGCAAAACTCGTATCAGCTGAATCAGGTGGTTGAGCGTCAGAAGCAGCTCTACCAGCAGATTGACAGCCTGAGCAGCAGCAACAGCGGCGGTCAGCAGGCGGCCAGCGGCGATGCTTCAGCCGATGCAGGCGCAGCAGCAGGCGCGGGTGCGGCGGCAGCGACGGGCAGCGCACCGGCCCAGACCGGCGATGCGAACAGCGACTACAATGCGGCTGTTGCGCTGATTCTGGAGAAGAAACAGTACGACCAGGCGATCAGTGCGCTTCAGGCATGGGTAAAACGTTACCCTGATTCGACCTATCAGCCGAACGCCAATTACTGGCTGGGACAGCTGAATTACAACAAAGGCAAAAAGGACGACGCGGCCTATTATTATGCCACGGTGGTGAAAAACTATCCGAAGTCGCCGAAAGCCGCAGAGGCGTTATTGAAAGTGGGCGTCATCATGCAGGAGAAAAACGACACGGCGAAAGCCAAAGCGGTTTACCAGCAGGTGATTAAACTTTATCCCAATACCGATTCTGCCAAACAGGCGCAAAAACGTCTGGCAAGTATGTAATCTGTACGGTTCAGACCGGATATCGTGTGATTTCTGGTCTTGCCGTATGAAAGGTAAGCAATTGAAGCTTTTAGCAGAAATAAGGGTTGCGCTACCTCAGTAAATCAGTAATATATGCCGCCGTTGCCGGGACACATTGCAAACGTGTCTGGCAAGCCTGAAGATGGGTCGTTAGCTCAGTTGGTAGAGCAGTTGACTTTTAATCAATTGGTCGCAGGTTCGAATCCTGCACGACCCACCATCTCCGGTCAGACGCGCGTTTTGTTTGCGTGCCCTTTCAGGATACCGCTTCAGCATTGCTTCACAACCTAAGAT
>MIEI01000033.1 GCA_002095305.1 Pantoea brenneri | reverse complement strand
TGCCATCCGGCGCGCCGACCATGCCACGTAGCCAGAGCTCATCGCCTTCCAGCACCGCAAAGCTGCCGATGGGCACCTGACAACCGCCTTCTAAGCGGGTATTCATGGCGCGTTCTGCTTTGACGCAGACGGCGGTATCATCGTGGTTTAACGCCTGCAACAGGCTGATTAAGTGGCTGTCGTTGAGACGGCACTCAATGCCGACCGCGCCTGACCGACCGCGGGCAGGGAAACATCTGCCGGCAGCGCCTGACGGATCCGATCCTGCAGTCCGAGGCGCTTCAGTCCGGCGACGGCCAGAATAATGGCGTCATAGTCGCCAGCATCGAGTTTACCCAATCGGGTACCGACGTTGCCACGCAGCGAGCGGATCACCAGATCCGGACGACGGGCGCTGATCTGACACTGACGGCGCAGGCTGGAGGTGCCGACGACCGCGCCATGCGGCAGGGCATCAATGGAGTCATAGTGATGAGAAACGAACGCATCGCGCGGATCATCGCGCTCGCAAATGGTGACCAGACCCAGACCGGCAGGGAAATCGACCGGCACATCTTTCATTGAGTGCACCGCCATGTCGGCCCGGCCATCCAGCATCGCCTGTTCGAGCTCTTTGACAAACAGCCCCTTGCCGCCCACTTTAGCCAGCGGCGTATCAAGGATAATGTCACCTTTGGTGACCATCGGCACCAGCTCAACCTGCAGGCCAGGATGGGCGCTCATCAAGCGTTGCTGTACATAATGTGCCTGCCATAATGCCAGCGGGCTTTGTCTTGTAGCAATTCTGAAAATTTTGTCTAACATGCTGTTAACCATTTTGATCGTTCACTGAATATCCTATCATCTATGAGGGAATGCTGTCAGTTTCAACGGATTGAAAACGGCCTGCTCACGGATTAGGCCCGATTTATCAAGGCTCATTTGATACCGATGCTGAAAAGGCGGGAAGCCAGTAAGAACGTGCTAAACTGTTAAGTAGCGCAACTTTCTTTACGGTCAATCTGCCGAGTGTTAGATTGATCACGTTTCCAGCAATAATCTGCCCACTTTTTCACTTTATAAGCGGCAGATGGTGGAAACAGGGTGCTTAAACACTGGGACAATCAGGCGAAACGTCTTGTACCTCTACATTGAGACACTGAAACAGAGACTGGATGCAATCAACCAGCTGCGCGTCGATCGTGCACTGGCTGCCATGGGACCCGCTTTTCAGCGCGTCTACAGTCTGCTGCCAACCTTATTACATTATCAACATCCGCAGATGCCGGGTTACCTTGAAGGTAACGTTCCACATGGCATCAGCTTCTTCACGCCTGATGAAAATCAGCGTCAGCTACTGGCCGATTTGACCGGCGACAGCGATCTGCGCCTTGCCGATGCGCCAAAAGGCGAAATGCCGATCACCGCGATCTATTCGATGGGCAGCACCTCGTCGGTCGGTCAGAACAGCGTGTCGGATCTCGACATCTGGGTCTGTCATCAATCCTGGCTGGACAATGAAGAGCGCCTCAATCTGCAGCGTAAATGTACCATGCTGCAGAAATGGTGCGTCTCAATGGGCGTGGAAGTGAGCTTCTTCCTGATCGATGAGAACCGTTTCCGGCATAACGAAAGCGGTAATCTGGGCGGTGAAGATTGCGGTTCGACCCAACATATTCTGCTGCTGGACGAGTTTTACCGCACGGCGGTGCGCATGGCGGGTAAACGTATCCTGTGGAACATGGTGCCCGGTGAAGAAGAGCACCATTATGACGACTATGTGATGTCGCTCTACGCCAAGGGTGTGTTGACGCCAAACGAATGGCTCGATCTGGGCGGCTTGGCACGCTGTCGGCGGAAGAGTACTTCGGTGCCAGCCTGTGGCAGCTGTATAAAAGTATCGACTCGCCGTATAAAGCGGTGCTGAAAACCCTGCTGCTGGAAGCCTACAGCTGGGAATACCCGAATACACAACTGCTGGCGATGGACATCAAACAGCGCCTGCACGACGGCGAAATCATCTGCTTCGGGCTTGATCCCTATTGCATGATGCTGGAACGCGTTACGCATTATCTGACCAGCGTGGACGATCAGCCACGTCTCGATCTGGTGCGCCGCTGTTTCTACCTCAAAGTGTGCGAGAAACTCAGCACCGAAGAACATCAGCATCGCACCGGATGGCGGCGTGAAATTCTGTCGCAGCTGGTGAAAGAGTGGGGCTGGGATGACGAGAAAATAGCCATCCTGGATAACCGCGCAGAGTGGAAAATCGAGCGGGTGCGTGAAGCGCACAATGAACTGCTGGATGCGATGATGCAGAGTTATCGCAACCTGATCCGGTTTGCCCGCCGCAACAATTTAAGCGTCAGCGCGAGTCCGCAGGACATCGGCGTGTTGACCCGTAAACTGTACGCTGCGTTTGAAGCACTGCCAGGCAAGGTTACCCTGGTCAACCCGCAGATTTCGCCCGATCTTTCTGAGCCGAACCTGACCTTTATTCATGTGCCGCCTGGCCGGGCCAACCGCGCTGGCTGGTACCTGTATAATCAGGCACCGGACATGGATTCGATCATCAGCCATCAGCCGCTGGAATATAACCGCTATCTGAATAAGCTGGTGGCGTGGGCGTGGTTTAACGGTCTGCTGACCCGCAAAACCCGGCTGCACATTAAAGGCAATGAGATCTGCGATCTGGCGCGTCTGCAGGAGCTGGTCAATGACGTCTCCAGTCATTTCCCGCTTCGCCTGCCGGCCCCGACGCCAAAAGCGCTCTACAGCCCGTGTGAAATTCGTCACCTCGCGATTATCGTCAACCTCGAGCACGATCCAACCTCGGCGTTCCGTAATCAGGTGGTGCACTTCGACTTCCGTAAGCTCGACGTGTTCAGCTTCGGCCAGCAGCAGCAGTGCCTGATTGGCAGTATCGACCTGCTCTATCGTAACTCGTGGAATGAAGTGCGTACGCTGCACTTCAGCGGCGAACAGGCGATGATCGAAGGGCTGAAAACCATTCTTGGCAAGATGCATCAGGATGCCGCGCCGCCGGATACGGTCGAAGTGTTCTGCTACAGCCAGCATCTGCGCGGGCTGATTCGGACCCGCGTGCAGCAACTGGTGTCGGAATGCATTGAGCTACGGCTTTCCAGTACGCGACAGGAGCCGGGTCGCTTCAAAGCGCTGCGTATGGCCGGCCAGACCTGGGGTCTGTTCTTTGAACGCATGAGCGTTTCGGTACAGAAGCTGGAAAACGCCGTCGAATTTTACGGCGCGATTTCCAATAACAAGCTGCACGGCCTGTCGATCAAGGTGGAAACCAACCAGACGCCGCTGCCGCCGGTGGTTAACGGCTATGCCAGCGAAGGCATCATCCAGTTCTTCTTTGAAAACACCACCGATGAGCGCGGTTTCAACATCTACATTCTTGATGAGACTAACCGGGTTGAGGTTTACCATCACTGCGAAGGCAGCAAAGAGGAGCTGGTGCGAGACGTCAGCCGTTTCTACTCCTCGTCGCACGATCGCTTTACCTACGGCTCAAGTTTTATCAACTTCAACCTGCCGCAGTTCTATCAGATCGTGAATACCGGTGAACGTTTCCAGGTGATTCCGTTCCGCAGCCAGACGCTGACGCAGCTGTGCGCCTCGCCGCCTGATAACGACAACGGCGACTATCAACCGCGCTATCAGGTGCATTGAACCCGATCGGCCGCCTGCCTGCTCAGGTGGCCGTCATCTTTCCGGCCTGACACTCTGCTCACGCTATTTGCGGGGATTTCCTGTTGCTTTTCCAACTTCAACTGCGATGATAAGCATCCAGGTAAAGGACATGAAGAGCATAAAGAATGAAGAAAGTGATAAGCCTGTTGGCGATGGCGCTGGCCGTGACCAGCCTTGCCGGTTGTGGTCTGAAAGGGCCGCTTTACTTCCCGCCGAAGGACCAGCCGAAGAAGCAACAAGCCCCGACTGAACGCCAGAAAGCAGACGCCTCTAAAGCGGATGTCAACGGTCTGGTGACCGGCGATTCGAGCGCGCAAGCGAACTAATATAATGGCTTATCCGGCGGAGCTAAAAATGCAGTTCTCCAAAATGCACGGTCTCGGCAACGACTTTATGGTGGTCGATGCGGTGACACAAAACGTCTTTTTCTCGCCGGAGTTGATCCGCCGGCTGGCCGATCGTCATTTGGGGATCGGTTTTGATCAATTGCTGATTGTTGAACCGCCTTACGATCCCGATCTCGATTTCCACTATCGCATTTTCAATGCCGATGGCAGCGAAGTCGCGCAGTGCGGCAACGGCGCGCGCTGCTTTGCCCGCTTCGTTCAGCTGAAAGGGCTGACCAACAAAAGTGATATTCGCGTCAGTACCCAGAATGGCCGTATGGTGTTGAGCGTGACGCCGGACGATCAGGTGCGCGTCAACATGGGCGAGCCCAACTTTGAGCCGCAGCAGGTGCCGTTTCGCGCCAATAAAGCCGAGAATCTCTATCTGCTGCGCGTGGCCGAGCAGACGGTGATGCTGGGGGCAGTTTCCATGGGCAATCCCCACTGCGTTATTCAGGTCGAAAGCGTAAAAACCGCGCAGGTTGAACTGCTGGGGCCGATTCTGGAAAGCCATGAGCGCTTCCCGGATCGCGTTAACGTCGGCTTTATGGAAATCATCAATCCGGAACACATTCGTCTGCGCGTGTATGAACGCGGCGCAGGGGAAACGCAGGCGTGCGGCAGCGGAGCCTGTGCTGCCGTTGCGTGCGGCATTCAGCAGGGTATTCTGGCGCCGAAAGTGCGCGTTGATTTGCCCGGCGGAACGCTGCATATCGCCTGGAAGGGGGCGGGTCAGCCACTCTACATGACCGGTCCCGCCACACATGTCTACGATGGGTTTATTCATCTATGAAAAATATCGAAGAGCAGGCGGACAGTACGGTCCTGCTGGACGATCAGGCCGTCAGTGATTATCTGCGGCAAAATCCCGATTTCTTCATTCGCAACGCCCGCCAGATTGAACAGATGGCGGTGCCGCATCCGGTACGCGGCAGCGTGTCACTGGTTGAGTGGCACATGGCGCGGCAGCGTAACCATATCCAGCAGCTGGAAGAAGAGATTACCCTGCTGATGGAACAGGCCACCGCCAATCACGAATTGTTTGATCGCTTGCTGGCGCTGCAAAGCCATCTGGCGGCAGCGGATTCGCTGCAGGAGATGCTGAACCGTCTGCACCGCTGGGCGCGTGAACTCGGCCTGGCCGGGGCCAACGTGCGGCTCTTCAGCGATAAATGGCAGCTCGGCGCGCCTTCGGATTTCTTCCAGCTTAGCCTGTCGCGTCAGGCCTTTGAGCCGCTGCGCATCCAGCGCTTCGGTAATCAGCATCACTATCTGGGCAATATCAATGGCCCGGAATTACTGCTGCTGCTACCGCAGGCGAAAGCGATCGGTTCGGTCGCGATGTCGCTGATGGGCGAAGCCGGCGATCTGGGCGTGCTGATCTTCAGCAGCCGCGACAGCCAGCATTATCAATCTGGCATGGGTACCTTGCTGCTGCAGCACCTGTCACAGATGATGCCTGATTTGCTGACTCGCTGGATCGAACGCGCATGAGCAGCGCGCTGCAGGAGGCCGTCGACGGATTTCTGCGCTACCTCAAGGTGGAGCGCCAGCTCAGTCCGCTGACCCAGAGCAGCTATGCTCGCCAGCTGGCGGCGCTGGTCGCGATTGCCGATGAGATGAAGCTCAGCGCTTGGACGCAGCTTGAACCGGCGCAGGTGCGCAGCATGGCGGCACGCAGTCGTCGCGCCGGTCTGGCCGCCAGCAGTCTTGCATTACGCCTCTCCGCGCTGCGCAGCTTTCTCGACTGGCAGGTCAGCCAGGGTTTGCTCAGCGCGAACCCGGCGAAAGGGGTAATGACGCCGCGTAAGGCGCGCCATCTGCCGAAAAATATTGATGTCGATGACGTAAACCAGCTGCTGGAGATCGATCCCAGCGATCCGCTGGCGGTGCGCGACCGCACCATGCTGGAAGTGATGTACGGCGGTGGTCTGCGTCTCTCTGAACTGGTGAATCTGGATTGCCGTCATGTCGATCTCGATTCCGGCGAGGTGTGGGTTGTGGGTAAAGGCAGCAAAGAGCGTCGTGTGCCGATTGGCCGTACCGCGGTCAGCTGGATCCAGCAGTGGCTGCCGCTGCGCACCAGCTTTGGCGGCCAGGATGACGCGCTGTTTCTCTCTACGCGCGGCAACCGGATATCGGCGCGCAACGTGCAAAAGCGTTTCGCCGAATGGGGCATTAAGCAGGGCGTGACCAGCCATATTCATCCGCATAAACTGCGGCACTCCTTTGCGACTCACCTGCTGGAATCGAGCGGTGATTTGCGCGCGGTGCAGGAGCTGCTGGGCCATGCCAATCTCTCGACCACCCAGATTTATACCCATCTCGACTTTCAGCATCTGGCTTCGGTCTATGATGCTGCGCATCCCCGGGCCAAACGAGGAAAGAACGAATGAAGTTTTATCGTCCGCTGGCTGCCATCAAAGCGATTACCTTCGACCTTGATGACACGCTGTATGATAACCATCCGGTGATCCGCCGGACCAGCGCTGAGTCCCACGCGGCGTTACAGGCCTTTCATCCGACGCTGCGCGATTTTACGCCGCAGGCTTATCAGGCGCTGCGCGATGAGTTGCTGCTGCGTGAACCGGAGATCTACCACGATGTGTCGGAGTGGCGGCGGCGTTCGGTTGAGCTGGCGATGCTCAATATCGGCTTGTCTGCGGCTGATGCGATGGCCGGAGCGGAGCAGGTCATGGCGGTGTTTCATCAATGGCGTAGTCAGGTTGAGATGCCGGATGAGACCCATCAGACGCTGAAAATCCTGGCGGAGAAAGTCCCGCTGGTGGCGGTCACCAACGGCAATGCCTGCCCGGAAAAAATGGGCATTGCCGATTACTTCCGGTTCACGCTGCGGGCGGGGCCGGATGGACGTGCGAAGCCGTGGCAGGATATGTATCAGCTGGCGGCACAGCGGCTTAACATCGCCCCTCAGCACATTCTGCACGTCGGCGACGACCTCACCACCGATGTGGCTGGCTCGTTGCGTTGCGGTATGCAGGCCTGCTGGATTAACCTGCGTCAGGACAACCTGATGCAGATCGCCGATGCGCGCCTGTTGCCGCATGTCGAAATTTCGCAGTTGGCATCACTCACCTCACTGCTATAATGGCTGTAAATTTATCCAGTCGTCTCCCTTACTTTCGCGCTGCGGCCGTGGCGGCAGCCGGGTTTGTTCCCGCCGCAGGCCGGACACCGGCAGCCGTCGCCTGGCGTCAGGCGTAACAGACCGGGCGACGACCTTTTTCTTTGGTAAACGGGGCTTATGGACGTTTCTGAACTGCTCGACGGTTTGAATGACAAACAGCGCGAGGCCGTAGCGGCACCGCGCAGTAACCTGCTGGTGCTGGCAGGCGCGGGCAGTGGAAAAACGCGGGTGCTGGTCCATCGCATCGCCTGGCTGCTGTCGGTCGAAAACTGTTCGCCTTACTCGATTATGGCGGTGACCTTTACCAACAAAGCGGCGGCCGAGATGCGTCACCGTATCGAGCAGCTGATCGGCACCAGCCAGGGCGGCATGTGGATCGGTACCTTCCACGGCCTGGCGCACCGCTTGCTGCGTGCCCACCATCTGGATGCCAATCTGCCACAGGACTTTCAGATCCTCGACAGTGAAGATCAGCTGCGGCTGCTAAAACGTCTGATCAAATCGATGAATCTGGATGAGAAGCAGTGGCCGGCTCGCCAGGGCATGTGGTACATCAACGGCAAAAAAGATGAAGGTCTGCGGCCAAAGCACATTGAAAGTTATGGCAATCCGGTTGAGCAGACCTGGCTGCGTATCTATCAGGCCTACCAGGAAGCCTGTGACCGTGCCGGTTTAGTCGACTTTGCTGAACTGCTGCTGCGCGCCCATGAGCTGTGGCTCAATAAGCCACACATTCTGAATCACTACCGCGAACGCTTCACCAACGTGCTGGTGGACGAATTCCAGGATACCAACAACATTCAGTATGCGTGGATCCGCATGCTGGCGGGGGACAGCAGCCGGGTGATCATCGTCGGCGATGACGATCAGTCTATCTATGGCTGGCGTGGGGCGCAGGTCGAGAATATCCAGCGCTTCCTGCAGGATTTCCCCGGCGCGGAAACCATCCGCCTTGAGCAAAACTATCGCTCAACCAACAACATTCTGAAGTCCGCCAACGCCCTGATCGCCAACAACAACGGCCGTCTGGGTAAAGAGCTGTGGACCGACGGCAGCGACGGTGAACCCATCTCCATCTATTGCGCCTTCAATGAGCTGGATGAAGCGCGCTTCGTGGTAAACCGCATCAAGACGTGGATGGAAAACGGCAACGCGCTGAATGATTGCGCCATTCTCTATCGCAGCAACGCCCAGTCACGCGTGCTGGAAGAGGCGCTGCTGCAAAGCAGTATGCCCTACCGTATTTATGGCGGTATGCGCTTCTTCGAACGTCAGGAGATCAAAGATGCGCTCTCCTATCTGCGCCTGATGGCCAACCGCAATGATGATGCAGCATTTGAGCGCGTGGTTAACACCCCGACGCGTGGCGTGGGCGATCGTACGCTCGACGTGGTGCGCCAGACCGCGCGTGAACGACAGATGACGCTGTGGCAGGCAACGCGTGAACTGCTGCAAACCCGCGCGCTGGCTGGCCGGGCCGCGTCGGCGCTGCAACGTTTCTGTGAACTGGTCGATTCGCTGGCGACGGAAACCGCAGAGCTGCCGCTGCACGTCCAGACTGACCGGGTGATCAAAGACTCCGGTCTGTGGCTGATGTATGAGCAGGAGAAAGGTGAAAAAGGTCAGGCGCGAATCGAAAACCTTGAGGAACTGGTAACCGCCACACGCCAGTTCAGCTATCAGGATGAAGATGAAGACTTAATGCCGCTGCAGGCCTTTTTATCGCACGCGGCGCTGGAGGCAGGCGAAGGCCAGGCCGACAAATGGCAGGATGCGGTGCAGCTGATGACGCTGCACTCGGCGAAAGGGCTGGAGTTCAGCCAGGTGTTTATCGTCGGCATGGAAGAGGGGATGTTCCCGAGCCAGATGTCGCTGGACGAAGGCGGCAGGCTGGAAGAGGAACGTCGACTGGCTTACGTTGGTGTGACCCGCGCGATGATCAAGCTGACGCTAACCTACGCCGAAACCCGCCGACTGTATGGTAAAGAAGTGTATCACCGTCCTTCACGTTTTATCGGCGAGCTGCCGGAAGAGTGCATTGAAGAAGTGCGCTTACGCGCCAGCGTCAGCCGTCCGGTGAATCATCAGCGGATGGGTGCGCCGATAAGCAAAAACGACAGCGGTTTCGCGCTGGGCCAGCGGGTGCATCACGCGAAATTTGGTGAAGGCACCATCATTAATCTGGAAGGCAGCGGTGAGCATAGCCGCCTGCAGGTGGCTTTCCAGGGGCAGGGAATCAAGTGGTTAGTGGCGGCTTACGCCAAACTGGAAACCCTGTAGCCTGCGGTTGACGACATTTTCGTCTCAGCGTAACATGCGCCCACTATTATCATGAGAGGACAATGCCTTGGACACGCCCAGTCGATGCTGGCTCACTAACCTGGATAACAGGAATAACATCTAAGGCTACCTCTCTACGCGGGTAGCCTTAGCGGTTATCAGCGACCTCCCTTTTCTAATCCCGTCGCACGAGTCAGCACTGATTTACCCTTGAAACTGTGTTTCCGTGTTCAGGTTGCCCGTTCCGCTTGGTGAACGGCGGACTGCCTTGTCCCATTTAGTCTGCAATGGGGAGTATTGCTATGCTGAGCGCATTTAAACTGGATCACAGCCGCCTGACGCGTCTGGAGCTGGAAGACGAAAACGACAAACTGACCACCTCCGTCTGGGTCGATCTGATCGAACCGGAAGAGGGCGAGCGTGACCGGGTGCAATCCGAACTCGGTCAGAGCCTGGCAACCCGGCCAGAGCTGGAGGATATTGAGGCCTCGGCGCGCTTCTTCGAAGATGAAGATGGCCTGCATATACACTCCTTCTTCTTCTATGAAGATGCTGAAGATCACGCCGGTAACTCCACCGTGGCGTTCACCATCCGTGAAGGCCGTCTCTATACGCTGCGTGAACGCGAACTACCGGCCTTTCGGCTCTATCGCATGCGCGCCCGTAATCAGACGCTGATCGACGGCAATGCGTTTGAGCTGCTGCTCGACCTGTTTGAAACCAAAATCGAACAGCTGGCGGATGAGATTGAGAACATCTATAGCGCCCTGGAAAAACTGAGCCGGGTGATCATGGAAGGTCAGCAGGGCGAAGAGTACGATCTGGCGCTGTCGCGTTTAGCCGAACTGGAAGATATCGGCTGGAAGGTGCGTTTGTGCCTGATGGATACCCAGCGCGCGCTCAACTTCCTGGTGCGTAAAGCGCGTTTGCCGGGCAATCAGCTGGAGCAGGCGCGTGAAATCCTGCGCGATATCGAGTCGCTGCTGCCGCATAACGAATCGCTGTTCCAGAAGGTGAACTTCCTGATGCAGGCGGCGATGGGCTTCATCAACATCGAGCAGAACCGCATTATCAAGATCTTCTCGGTGGTTTCGGTGGTGTTCCTGCCGCCGACGCTGGTCGCCTCAAGCTACGGAATGAACTTTGAGTTTATGCCAGAGCTGAAGTGGAGCTTTGGTTATCCCGCCGCGATTGGCCTGATGATTCTGGCCGGACTGGCGCCTTATCTCTACTTTAAACGTAAGAACTGGTTATAAAGCAGGCAGCGGGTCGTCTGAGACGGCCCGTTTTGCTGGTCCCCGTCTGCATTTCTGCGTAATCTTACCCCCTCTTTTTACAAATAATTAACTTCTTATGGATGCACTCTCGTTGCGCGCGCAGTGGACACTGCTGTTATTCAGCTCGGTGCTGTTGGGCGGCGTGCTGCAATTTTTTCATCTGCCCGCCGCGCTGTTGCTGGGACCGATGATTGTCGGTGTGGTGATGGGGCTGTCAGGCGCGACAATGCGCATTGATAAACGGCTGTTTCTGCTGGCGCAGGCGGTACTGGGCTGCATGATTGCGCAGAGCCTTTCGCCCTCTATTCTGACTCCGCTGATTCAGGACTGGCCGGTGGTGCTGGCGGTGCTGCTGCTGACGCTGGCGGCCAGCGGCCTGTCAGGCTTTCTGCTGGTCCGCTTCAGTCATCTGCCCGGCCCGACCGGCGCATGGGGATCGTCACCGGGCGGTGCATCGGCAATGGTCGCAATGGCTGGCGATTTCGGTGCCGACGTGCGGCTGGTGGCATTCATGCAATATCTGCGGGTGCTGTTTGTCGCCACTGCGGCGGCGCTGGTGGCCCGGATCGGACTGGGCGATGCGGCCCATAGCGTTTCGCTGCTGTGGTTCCCGCCGCTGAATCGCGGTTTTGCGGTAACGCTGGCGGTGATGCTGACTGGAGCATGGCTCGGGACCCGGTTGCGCATTCCTTCCGGTGCCTTATTGCTGCCTGCCCTGGCGGGTGCGGCGTTGAACACCAGCGGGATGGCAATTTTGCAGGTGCCGGAATGGCTGCTGGCACTGGCTTACGCGCTGATTGGCTGGAGCGTCGGCCTGCGCTTCACCCGGCCGGTATTTTTGCTGGCTCTGCGCACGCTGCCGCAGATGCTGGCGTCGATCTTTGGATTGATGCTGCTGTGTGGCGGACTGGCGTGGATGCTGACGCGCGTACTGCACATCGATCTGATGACGGCTTATCTCGCCACTAGCCCAGGCGGACTGGACACGGTGGCGATTATTGCTGCCGGAACCCAGGTCAATATGGCCTTTGTGATGGCATTACAGACGCTGCGGCTGTTTACCATCCTGCTGACCGGTCCGGCAATGGCGCGCTTTATCTCACGCTATGCGCGGCCGGCCACGGAATGAAAATGCCACCGCATCACAGACAAACACCAGCAGTGCCAGCCAGATAAAGCCAAAGGTCACCATTTTGTCTGGCGTGATGGTTTCGCCGTAGAACACCACCGCCAGCACGAACATCAGCGTCGGGCCAAGATACTGAAAGAAGCCGACGGTAGAGAGACGCAGGCGGCTACAGGCGGCAGCGAACAGCATCAGCGGAATGGTGGTGACAATACCTGCCGCCACCAGCTTCAGGTTCAGGCTCAGCGGGTTGGCCGATAGATGGCTGGTGGCACTGTCGGCAAAAGCAAACAGGTAGATGGCCGCCAGCGGAAACAGCCACAGGGTTTCAATCAGCATTCCGCTCTGCGCATCCACCTGAATCTTTTTGCGTAACAGCCCATAAAAAGCAAAGCTCAGCGCCAGACCCAGCGCGATAATCGGCAGCGAACCGAACTGCCAGAGCTGTACCAGCACACCGACGGTAGCCAGCACCACTGCCAGCCACTGTAAGCGGCGAAAACGCTCGCGCAAAAACAGCATGCCAAATACTACGTTGATCAGCGGGTTAATAAAGTAGCCGAGACTGGCCTCCAGCATATGCTGGTTATTCACCGCCCAGATAAACAGCAGCCAGTTGCCGCCGATAGTGAGCGCGGTAAGCGCCAGCAGCAGCACTTTTTTCGGCTGGCGCAGGACGCTGTGAACGCCTGGCCAGCTGCGCGTCAGGGAGATCAGGATCAGCATAAACAGGGCTGACCAGATTACCCGGTGCGTCATGATTTCGGTTGCCGGAACATTTTTTACCAGCTTGAAATAAGCCGGGGCGATGCCCCAGATAAAGTAAGCGCCCAGTGCAAAGCCAACGCCCTGGCGAGTTTGTTGCGTATCCATGTCTGTCCTGTTGTAAGGCGAAATTAGCCGATCAGATAAGTGGCGGTTGCGGTAGCGATATAATCACCCTGCTGGTTGTGCAATTCGACGCGGGCCACCGCGACTTTGTTACCGGCGCGCAGCAGACTGCTGGTGGCGGTAAAGCGTTCGCCGCGTCCCGGACGCAAATAGTCAACGCGCATATCGATGGTGCCCATGCGGGAGAGGCGCTGACGCAGCTCCTCTTCGCTGATGCTCTCCTGGCGCGTCAGGGCATTGCTGACGCACACCATGCCCGCCGCGACGTCCAGCACGGAAGCGATCACGCCGCCGTGCAGAATCTGCTGGGCAGTGTTGCCGACCAGCATGGTTTGATTGGCGAAACTGATTTCGGCATAGTCGGCATCCAGCCGCGTCAGCTCCAGACCTAGCGCCTGATTAAACGGCATGTGGTAGACGAAAATCTCGCCAACCAGACGGCGGGCATCCTGCTGCGTCAGCACAAGTGATGACATGATGAAGTGTCCTGAAAAATTCGGGCCAGAGGGGCGCGTAATGTTAATGAGATGTGTATTCTATGCCGCTCGCGAGGGGGTTTCCAGTTTAAGAAATCAGCTCTCATCTTCACTGCCATTTGCGTGTAGAATGGCCTGCTTTTTACGACACCCTTTCAGAAATTTTTACTACGCAGCGCTCACCGGAGAATTTTATGCGTAAGCATCGCGCCTTGCTGGCGGCTATGTTATTACTTCCTGCACTGGCGCAGGCGGACGAAGCTCAGGTTAAAGAAGTGCATGACGCGCCGCAGGTTCGTGGCAGCATCATCGCTAACCTGCTGGAGAAGCATGATAATCCGTTCGTCCTCTATCCTTACGAGAACAACTATCTTCTCTACACTTACACCAGCGATCTCAATAAAGAGGCGATCTCCTCCTACAACTGGGCAGAAAACGCCCGTAAGGATGAGGTAAAATTCCAGCTCAGTCTGGCATTCCCGCTGTGGCGCGGTATCCTGGGCGATAACTCGGTGCTGGCTGCCTCATATACGCAGCGTTCCTGGTGGCAGTTGTCGAATCGCGGTGAGTCATCACCATTCCGCGAAACCAACTATGAGCCTCAGATTTTCCTCGGCTGGGCAACCGATTATTCTTTTGCTGGCTGGACGCTGCGTGACGTGGAAGTGGGCCTGAACCATGAATCCAATGGCCGAAGCGACCCAACCTCACGTAGCTGGAACCGCGTCTATACCCGCCTGATGGCGGAGAACGGGAATTTCCTGGCGGAAATCAAACCCTGGTACCGGATTCCGGAAGGCGAAAGCAGCGATGATAATCCCGATATCACCAAATATATGGGTTACTACCGCGCCAAAGTTGGCTATAAGCTCGGCGACAGCATCTTTAGCGTCGAAGGCAACTATAACTGGAACAGCGGTTATGGCGGCGCGACCATGGCCTGGAGCTATCCGATCTCGGAGCATGTTCGCTTCTATACCCAGGTGTTTAGCGGCTATGGCGAATCGCTGATCGATTACGACCATCGTCAGACCCGTCTGGGTGTAGGCGTAACGCTTAACGACTTGTTCTAATCAATTACGTAAGACAGGAATAGAGTGGCAACCTCGGCAGTCCTAAATCAGGAAGCGCTGGCGCAGCAGGTATTGCAGGATACCTTCGGCTACCAGCAGTTTCGTCCCGGTCAACAGACGATCATCAACCAGGCGCTGAGCGGGCGTGATTGTCTGGTCGTGATGCCGACCGGCGGCGGTAAATCACTGTGCTATCAGATTCCGGCGCTGGTGCGCGAGGGGCTGACACTGGTGGTCTCGCCGCTGATCTCGCTGATGAAAGATCAGGTCGATCAACTGCTGGCCAACGGTGTTGCGGCGGCGTATCTCAATTCGACCATGACGCGTGAGCAACAGCAGGCGGTGATGGCAGATTGCCGTACCGGTCGGGTTAAGCTGCTTTATATCGCGCCAGAACGCCTGATGATGGATAACTTCCTGGAGAATCTGGCGTACTGGCAGCCGGCCATGCTGGCGGTCGACGAAGCGCACTGTATTTCTCAATGGGGTCACGATTTCCGTCCGGAATATGGCGCGCTGGGCAGATGCGTCAGCGTTTTCCGGATTTGCCGGTGATGGCTCTGACCGCCACCGCCGACGAAACCACCCGTAACGATATCGTTAACCTGCTGCATATGCAGGATCCGCTGATCCAGATCAGCAGCTTTGACCGTCCCAATATTCGCTACACGCTGGTCGAAAAATTTAAACCTACCGAGCAGCTGCTGCGTTACGTGCAGGATCAGCGCGGTAAGTGCGGCATTATCTACTGCAATAGCCGGGCGAAGGTCGAAGATACCGCCGCGCGCCTGCAAAGTCGGGGACTGAGCGTCGGGGCCTACCATGCCGGCATTGACAGCGAGCAGCGCGCCCGGGTTCAGGAAGCATTCCAGCGTGACGATCTGCAAATCGTGGTCGCCACGGTGGCGTTCGGGATGGGCATCAATAAGCCCAACGTCCGCTTCGTGGTGCATTTCGATATCCCGCGCAACATCGAATCCTACTATCAGGAAACCGGGCGAGCGGGGCGTGATGGCCTGCCTGCCGAGGCGATGATGCTCTACGATCCGGCGGATATGGCGTGGCTGCGAAAATGTCTCGAAGAGAAAGCGCCAGGCCCGTTGCAGGACATTGAGCGTCATAAGCTCAACGCGATGGGCGCCTTTGCTGAAGCGCAGACCTGTCGCCGTCTGGTGCTGCTCAACTATTTTGGTGAGGGCCGACAGCAGCCGTGCGGCAACTGCGATATCTGTCTCGATCCGCCCAAGCGTTACGACGGACTGGTCGAGGCGCAGAAAGCGCTGTCCGGTATCTATCGCGTCGGCCAGCGTTTCGGTATGGGCTATATTGTCGAAGTGCTGCGCGGTGCCAATAACCAGCGGATCCGCGAGCACGGTCACGACAAACTGCCGATTTATGGGCTGGGCAAAGACCAGAGCCATGAGCATTGGGTCAGCGTGTTACGTCAGCTGATTCACCTCGGACTGGTGACGCAAAACATCGCGATGCATTCAGCGCTGCAGCTAACCGAAGCGGCAAGGCCGGTGCTGCGCGGCGAAGTGCCGCTGATGCTGGCAGTGCCGCGCCTGATTACCGCGAAGCCGAAGAGCAACAGTTCGGCGAAATTTTATGGCGGCAACTACGATCGCAAACTGTTTGCCAAGTTGCGCAAGCTGCGTAAAGCGATCGCTGATGAAGAGAATATTCCGCCTTACGTGGTGTTCAATGACGCCACGCTGATTGAGATGGCAGAACAGATGCCGGTTAGCGCGTCAGAGATGCTCAGCGTCAATGGCGTCGGTCACCGCAAACTGGAGCGCTTTGGCAAACCTTTCCTGGTGATGATCAAAGAGCATCTTGATGATGAAGAGTAAAGGATACTAATAATGCTGATGTTATTCGCCACCGTGGCACTGGTTCATCTGGTCGCACTGATGAGCCCCGGCCCCGATTTCTTTTTCGTTTCGCAAACCGCCGCCAGCCGTTCACGCAAAGAGGCGATGATGGGCGTGCTGGGCATTACACTCGGCATCGTGGTCTGGGCCGGGGTGGCGCTGATGGGGCTGCATCTGATTCTGGAGAAAATGGCCTGGCTGCATCAGATCATTATGGTGGGCGGCGGTCTTTATCTGCTGTGGATGGGCTGGCAGCTGATGTGTTCAGCGCGTCAGCGTCATAAACAGCCGCAGCAGGATGAGCCGGTGGTTGAGCTGCCGAAACGTGGCATGAGTTTCATCAAGGGTCTGCTGACCAACCTGTCCAACCCTAAAGCGATCATCTACTTCGGCAGCGTATTTTCCCTGTTTGTAGGCGATGACGTCGGTGCAGCCGAGCGCTGGGGCCTGTTCTTACTGATTATCGGCGAGACATTTGCCTGGTTTGCGCTGGTTGCCGCTATCTTCGCAATGCCGTGGATGCGTAACAGGTATCAGCGCCTGGCGAAGTGGGTCGATGGCATGGCTGGCGTGTTGTTTGCCGGCTTTGGTATTCATCTGATCATTTCCCGCTAAGGCGGAACGCGTGCGGCCGGTTCATCGCCAGGCCGCGCCACAATCGCCAGAGGGCAGGGCGATTGCGTCTTTTTCACCGGCTGGTAGCTCTCAGGCAATGCGCCGCGCGCTGGCCAGCAGCGCACCCACCGCCATAAACAGCCCGCCAAAAATACGGTTCATCAGCTTCATCTGCTTCGGCCCTTTAATCCAGCCCGCAATGCGCGTCGCTAAGGTGGCGTAGCCAATCATCACGATAATATCGACCACCACGGTGGTCACGCCCAGCACCACGTACTGCATCAATAGCGGCTGATGCGGCTGGATGAACTGCGGAAACAGCGCGGCCAGGAAAACGATACTTTTCGGGTTGGTCAGGTTAACCAGAACGGCGCGTTTGAACAGACGACGACGCGGCATCGCTTTGGCAACCGCATCAAGATCGATGCCGCCAGCCGATCGCCATTGCTGAATGCCAAGCCACACCAGATAGGCAGCACCGGCCCATTTGAGAATTTCAAACGCCAGCAGCGACTGGGAGAACAGCGCACCCAGACCGATCCCGACCAGCACAATATGCACGGCCAGCCCGACCTGCAAACCGGAGATCGAGGCAACCGTGCCGCGATAACCATGGCTGATGCCGGTACTCATGGTATTAATAGCGCCCGAACCGGGCGACAGGCTAAGAATTGTGGTGGTAAGCAGGTAGGTCAGCCACCATTCAATGGTCATGGGATGCGCTCTCTTTAGCGGCGGAAATGTGACACAATACGCCAGAAATAAGCGCGGCGCTATGGCCGACACACAGCGTTAAGGACACTTTTTTCCGGTCATCAGGGGGGCGAATGAATCAACACAAAGCCAGTTGGCTGCGACGAGAAAAAGCCTTTGCTGCCTTCGCTACCGGGCCACTGCTCGATTTCTGGCACCGGCGTGAGGAGCGTGAATTTACCGGCGTCGGTAATCTCACTCTGCGTTACGTACGCTTCACCTCACCACAACATAAGCGTGTGGTGCTGATTGTGCCCGGCCGCATCGAGAGCTATATAAAATATCCTGAGCTGGCGTACGATCTGTTCCATTGCGGTTTTGACGTGGTGATCCTCGATCATCGTGGTCAGGGCCGCTCCGATCGTCTGCTGGAAGATTCACACCGCGGCCACGTGGCAGAATTCGCGCATTACGTCGACGATCTGGAGACGCTCTACCTGAAAGAAATTGTCAGCGGCCACTATCAGCAGCGTTATGCGCTGGCCCACTCCATGGGCGGGGCCATTTTAACGCTGTTTCTGGCGCGACAGCCGCAGGCTTTTCATGCGGTTGCGCTGGTGGCACCGATGTTTGGTATCGCGCTGCCGTTGCCCTCTTTCCTAGCGCACCGGATCCTCGACTGGGCCGAGAAACGCCCGGCGCTGCGCGACGGTTACGCGCTGGGTACCGGGCGCTGGCGGGCGCATCCGTTTGGCATTAACCGGCTGACGCACAGTGCTGAGCGTTATCGGCGCAGCCTGCGTTTTTATGCCGACGATCCGGCAATTCGCGTCGGTGGCCCGACTTATCATTGGGTGCGCGAAGGCATTCATGCCGGTCGCAACATTATCAGTCAGGCCGATAAAATCACCACCCCGCTACTGCTGCTGCAGGCCAGCGACGATCAGGTGGTGGATAATCGTTCGCAGGATCTTTTTTGTGCTGCCATGGCGGCGGCGGGTCATCCGTGCGAAGGCAACAAACCGCGGGTGATCAACGGTGCGCGTCATGAGATCCTGTTCGAAAAAGACGACATGCGCGCCGAAGCGCTTAATGCAGTGATCGACTTTTTTTCATCGCATCGCTGACGTTCATTATCCGACTGGCCACGGCCAGCAGAATCAGATACCCGAGGTTTTCATGTACCACATCGTTGCATCCGATCTGGATGGCACGCTGCTTTCTCCCGAACATCGCCTGACGCCTTTTGCACGTGAAACGCTGCAACAACTGGTGGCAAAGGATATCCACTTTGTTTTCGCCACCGGTCGCCATCATATCGATGTCGGACAGATGCGTGACAGCCTGGCTATCCCGGCGTATATGATCACCTCAAACGGCGCGCGGGTACATAACGCCCAGGGCGAGCTGGTGTTCAGCCATAATCTGGATGAGGATATCGCTAACGACCTGTTTGGCCTGCAGTATCATCACAGCGATATTCTGACCCACGTTTACCGTGATGATGAGTGGTTTGTCAGCCGTTCACGTCCCGCTGAGCAGGACTATTTCCGTGAATCGGTATTCAACTATCAGGTTTATGAACCGGGTCTGTTGCCGACGGATAACATCAGTAAGGTCTTTTTTACCTGCGAAGATCCCGAGCATCTGATTCCGATGGAGCAGGCGATTGAAGCGCGCTGGGGCGATCGGGTCAACGTCAGTTTTTCACTGCCTACCTGCCTCGAAGTGATGGCGGGCGGCGTATCGAAGGGGCATGCGCTCGAAGCCGTGGCGAAGCAACTGGGTCATACGCTGCATAATTGCATCGCCTTTGGCGACGGCATGAATGATGTCGAGATGCTGAGCATGGCGGGTAAAGGATTCATCATGCACAACGCGCACCAGCGGTTGAAAGACCGGTTGCCTGAACTGGAAGTGATCGGGTCCAACGCCGACGATGCGGTGCCGCAGACGCTGCGTGACCTCTATCTTTCCTGACAGAACAGCGCAAAAAAGGGCCGGTTAACCGGCCCTTTTTTATTGCCGTCAGGCCAGTTTTTGCTTGTGTTTATGCTCGCTAACCATGGTGAGTAACAACAGGATCACCGCCAGTACACAGCCAGCAATCATCACCAGGAAGCCGCCGTCCCAGCCAAAGTAGTCGACGGTGTAGCCGACAATGGCGCTGGCCGCGACGGAACCGCCCAGATAACCAAACAGACCGGTAAAGCCCGCAGCGGTGCCGGCGGCCTTCTTCGGTGCCAGTTCCAGCGCGTGCAGACCAATCAGCATCACCGGCCCGTAAATCAGGAAGCCAATCACGATCATACAGGCCATATCAACGCCGGGGTTGCCCGCCGGGTTCAGCCAGTAAATCACGGTGGCGATGGTGACCAGCGTCATAAAGAACACCCCGGTCGCACCCCGATTACCCCGGAACACTTTGTCCGACATCCAGCCACACAACAGCGTTCCCGGAATGCCGGCATACTCATACAGGAAGTAGGCCCAGGAGGACTTATCCAGCGTGAAGTGCTTCACCTCTTTCAGGTAGGTCGGTGACCAGTCCAGAATGCCGTAGCGCAGCAGGTAGACAAACACGTTTGCCAGGGCGATGTACCACAGCAGTTTATTGGGCAGTACATATTTCATGAAGATCTGCTTAGCCGTCAGCTCTTCTTCATGGCTGGCATCGTAATCCGGCGGATAGTCGTTTTTGTACTCTTCAATCGGCGGCAGACCACAGGACTGCGGCGTGTCGCGCATCAGGGCAAAGGCGATGAACGCCACCAGGATGGCACCAAAAGCGGGCATGTAGAGCGCCGCTTTCCAGTCGTTGAACCACGCCATACCGAGCAGAAACAGCAGTGGCGGCAGGCCGCCGCCAACGTTATGGGCGCAGTTCCACACTGAGACAATGCTGCCGCGCTCCTTCTGTGACCACCAGTGCACCATGGTCCGTCCGCACGGTGGCCAGCCCATTCCCTGGAACCAGCCGCAGATAAACAGCAGGACGAACATCACCATGATGCTGGAAGTGGCCCACGGCACAAATCCCATAAACAGCATCACCGCAGCAGCCAGGATCAGCCCGGCCGGTAAAAAGACGCGTGGATTTGAGCGATCGGACACCGAGCCCATGATGAATTTGGAGAAGCCGTAGGCGATGGAAATGCCTGACAGAGCGAAACCGAGGTCGCCACGTGAAAAGCCTTGCTCCACCAGATACGGCATGGCGAGCGCAAAGTTTTTTCTGACCAGGTAGTAGGCGGCGTAGCCGAAAAAGATCCCGATGAAAATTTGCCAGCGCAGGCGACGGTAGAGCGGATCAACGCGATCCGCTGCCACCTGCGGCTGACGTGGTGCAGGTTTAAAAATACTCAGCATCAGTGAGGCCCTCCAGGGCACTTTATGGTTTTTACATTCCCAGTGGTTGGGTCAAAAAAAAGCAAAGGGAAAATGGCGGCGTGATGTTCCATTTCGCGCAAAGAATAAAATTAGTGACGCGGTGTTACTGTGATGTGTGACACATTTGTTACAGTTTTATTACACTTAAGAGCGAAAGTGATCATCAGATGGTTTATTTCGCGCATTTTGCGCCGCAGGCAGGCGTGAAAAGAGAAGGTGATGCTAACCAGCCGTAACAAAGCTCTTGTCGGTTGTATTTGTTTGCCTGGTAAATAACCAGATGTAAACCAGATAGTGCAGCCGCCTGACAGCACATTGTTTACACTGTCGCTCTGTTAATTTCGGGGTCGTTACCGTGTTCTTATTGATTATTACCACCATTCTGTGGGCTTTTTCGTTTAGCCTGATTGGCGAATATCTTGCCGGTCAGGTGGACAGCTGGTTTTCCGTGCTGATGCGACTGGCGCTGGCCGCGCTGGTCTTTTTGCCGTTCCTGCGCTGGCGCGGCTATCGTCCCTCAACGCTGCTGCTCTATATGCTGGTGGGGATGTTGCAATTAGGGGTGATGTACCTGCTGAGTTTCGAAGCCTACCTCTATCTCAGCGTGTCAGAGTTCCTGCTGTTTACCGTGATGACGCCGCTCTATGTCACCCTGATTTATGATCTGATCAGCCGCCGTCCGCTGCGGGTCGGCTATATCTTCAGCGCCTTGCTGGCGGTAGCGGGTGCGGCCATCATTCGCTACGACAAAGTCAGCGATAACTTCTGGACCGGCCTGTTGCTGGTGCAGCTGGCAAACATCTGCTTTGCTGCCGGTATGGTGGGCTATAAGCGCCTGCAGGAAACCCGTCCGATGCCGCAGCACACCGCCTTCTCCTGGTTCTATCTGGGGGCGGTGGTGATCGCGGTAATCGCCTGGTTTGCCTGGGGCAATCCGCAGAAATTACCCACCACCTCACTGCAGTGGGGCATTCTGGTGTGGCTGGGCGTGGCCGCTTCAGGGCTGGGCTACTTTATGTGGAACTATGGCGCGACCCAGGTTGATGCCGGCACGCTTGGCATCATGAACAACATGCACGTGCCTGCCGGTCTGCTGGTTAATCTGGCTATCTGGCAGGAGAAACCGCACTGGCCGAGCTTCATTGCCGGAGCGCTGGTGATCCTCGCCTCGCTGTGGGTGCATAAGCGCTGGGTGGTGGGGCGCGGTGACCGATCATAAACAGGGCTGTTGCATGGGTGCTGCCTCCCGGGCTGGCGCGTCCGATCGCGAAGGAATCTCACATCCCTGTGGATCGTCCGGGCCAGGGATGGCGAGGCAGTGCTGCATGGATGCAGGCTTTCTTTGCGATCAGGTGCGCCACTTCTGACCACGCAGGTACCCGACGCGATCGGCAACAGAAGTTAAGCTGGCTTTCCACTCTTCGGACGCTGGATCATCGCCAGCCCCTTCAGGAAGTTGCGCAGAATCTGATCACCGCATTCGCGATAGTTCTTATGGTCAGGCTTGCGGAAAATCGCACCAATCTCAGCCTGCGAAACGGTAAAGTTCACGCGTTTCAGTACCTCAGGAATATCGGTGGTTTTCAGATCAAAGGCGATGCGCAACTTCTTCATAAAGATGTTGTTATTCATCTTGCGCTCAATGGACGGGGCGGGCATCTCTTCGCCTTTTCCGCGACGGTAAAAAATCAGGCCGTTGAGGAAGTAGCCCATCAGCACATCGGGGCAGGGACGGAACGCCGCATCTTCATCTTTTTTCAGCCACGCCTGAATATCCGTCTGTGGGACTTCACACTGCGCCAGCGCAAAAATTTCCACCATTTTGGCATCGCTCAGATCGAGCATGTAGCGCACGCTGCGCAGAATATCGTTGTTAGTCATGGTGAGATCTTCTCATGGTCAGTCGACAGGCTGCGCATTATAGGGGATTTTGCCCACCTCCGCGCAGGTTTGTACCCTCCGACTTAACGCTGCAATATCGCACCGGACTGTAGCGCATCGCGGACAAAAGGCAGATGTTCACAGGCATGCTGGCGGGCAAAGCGGATAAAGGCTTCCAGCACCGGCTGACGCTGCTCGCCATCGCGCACCGCGGCATAAAGACGGCTCCACAGCCCGTCACCCAGCGTTTTGGTTACCACCAGTCCCTGCTTCTCAAAACTCTCTACCACCCAGTGCGGCAGCGCGGCAATTCCCATGCGGGCCGAGACCATCTGGATCATCAGCAGGGTGTTATCTACGTTTTTCAGCGCCGGGCTGACGCCGGCCGGTTGCAGAAAGTGACGCCAGATATCAAGGCGCTGACGCTGCACCGGATAGATCATCAGTACCTCGTCGGCCAGATCCTCAGGGGCAATATGTTCAACCTGCGCCAGCGGATGATCCGGTGCCAGCACCAGTCGCACTTCAAAATCAAACATCGGCGAATAGAACAGCCCGGAGCGCGCCAGGATGTCGGAGGTCAGCACCACATCCAGCTCGCCCTGCTGCAGCGCAGGCTGAGGATCAAAGGTGACGCCTGATTTGAAATCCATCACCACCTGCGGCCAGCTCTGACGGAAATTATCCAGTGCCGGCGTCAGCCACTGGATGCAGCTGTGGCACTCAATCGCCACCCTGAGAGTGGTCTGCTGCGGCTCATGACAGGCCTGCAACGCTTGCTGGATCTGCGGCAGTACCTGTTCGGCCAACTGCAGCAGGATGTCGCCCTGTGGCGTGAAGCGCAGCGGCTGACTTTTACGCACAAACAGGCGGAATCCCAGCCGCTGTTCCAGATCGCTGAACTGGTGGGACAACGCCGATTGCGTCTGATGAAGCTGGGATGCCGCCGCCGCCAGCGAACCCGTATTACGCAGAGCCTGAAGCGTCCGCAGGTGCTTGAGTTCGATCATGAGAGTCCTTCACATCGAAAGTGAACATATTGCGCTTGAGGAACATACAGTACCCGCAGATTATAGCGGTGTAAACATCTGGACGGCTAAACATCTTTGGCTGTCAGCCAAAGTGAAAGATTATCTGGAGAACAGCGAATGACAATCCTTAACCATACCCTTGGTTTTCCGCGTGTCGGCCTGCGCCGTGAACTGAAAAAAGCCCAGGAGAGCTACTGGGCCGGTGACTGCAGCCAGCAGGAATTACTGGAGGTGGGCCGTGAATTGCGTGCACGTCACTGGCAACAACAAAAAGAGGCTGGGGTCGATCTGCTGCCGGTGGGTGACTTTGCCTGGTACGATCATGTGCTGACCACCAGCCTGATGCTGGGCAACGTGCCGGCACGTCATCAGAATAAAGAGGGTTCGGTTGATCTGGATACGCTGTTCCGTCTGGGCCGAGGCCGCGCGCCGACCGGCGAACCTGCGGCGGCGGCGGAAATGACCAAGTGGTTTAACACCAACTATCACTACATGGTGCCAGAATTTACGCCGGGCCAGACCTTCCGGCTGGCCTGGACTCAGTTGCTGGATGAAGTCGACGAGGCGCTGGCACTGGGCCACAACATCAAGCCGGTGCTGCTGGGGCCGGTGACTTATCTGTGGCTGGGTAAGGTCAAAGGGGAAGCGTTTGATCGTCTGTCGCTGCTGAAAGCGATCCTGCCGGTTTACCAGCAGGTGCTGGCCGAGCTGGCAAAACGCGATATCGAATGGGTGCAGATTGATGAACCTGCGCTGGCGCTGGAGCTGCCGCAGGCGTGGCGTGAGGCGTTTAAGCCCGCCTACGATGCGTTGCAGGGACAAAGTAAACTGCTGCTCACCACCTATTTCGACAGTATCGGTCAGAACATTGAGGTGATTCGCCAGCTGCCGGTGCAGGGGCTGCATGTCGATCTGGTGCATGGCCGGGATGATATTCAGCAACTGAATCAGCAATTGCCCGCCAGCTGGCTGCTGTCGCTGGGGGTGATCAACGGGCGTAACGTCTGGCGCGCCGATCTGAGCCGCTGGTTTGAGCGCCTGCAGCCGCTGGTCGCTCAGCGCGCGCAGCTGTGGATCGGCTCCTCCTGCTCGCTGCTGCACAGCCCTATCGATCTGAGCGTTGAGACCCGGCTGGATGAGGAAGTGAAAAGCTGGTTCGCCTTCGCGCTGCAGAAATGCACCGAACTTTCGCTGCTGACCGAGGCGCTCAACCACAACGATGCCGCGTCACTGGCGGCCTGGAGCGCGCCGGTTCGCGCCCGTGCTCACTCCAGCCGCGTACATAACGCCGCGGTCGCTCAGCGCCTGCTGGCTATCACGCCGCAGGACAGCGAACGACACAGCCGCTACAGCGAGCGGGCTAAGGCACAGCGTCAGCGCTTTAATCTGCCCGCCTGGCCGACCACCACGATTGGCTCTTTCCCACAAACCCCGGAAATTCGCGGTCTGCGCCTCGATTTCAAACAGGGTCGCCTCGACAGCAATCATTACCGTACCGGCATCGCTGAACATATCAAACAGGCGATTACTGAGCAGGAGCGGCTGGGGCTGGATGTGCTGGTGCACGGCGAAGCGGAACGTAACGACATGGTTGAATATTTCGGCGAGCATCTGGATGGATTCGTCTTCACCCAGAATGGCTGGGTACAGAGCTATGGCTCACGCTGCGTGAAACCACCGGTGATTATCGGCGACATCAGCCGGCCGGAAGCGATCACCGTTGAGTGGGCGAAGTATGCCCAGTCGCTAACGGACAAACCGGTGAAAGGGATGCTGACCGGTCCGGTGACCATTCTCTGCTGGTCATTCCCGCGTGAAGATGTGTCACGTGAAACCATCGCAAAACAGATTGCGCTGGCGCTGCGTGATGAAGTGGCCGATCTGGAAAAAGCCGGTATTGGCATTATCCAGATTGATGAACCCGCGCTGCGCGAAGGGCTGCCGCTGCATCAGTCCGACTGGGCTGCCTATCTGAACTGGGCGGTCGATGCTTTCCGCCTGAATGCCGCTGTGGCGCAGGATGACACCCAGATCCACACCCATATGTGTTACTGCGAGTTTAACGACATCATGGATTCCATCGCTGCGCTGGATGCCGATGTGATTACCATCGAAACCTCGCGCTCTGACATGGAGTTGCTGGCGTCGTTTGAACACTTTGACTATCCGAATGAGATTGGCCCAGGCGTCTACGACATTCACTCGCCTAATGTACCGGACGTCGAATGGATTGAAGCGCTGTTGCTGAAAGCGGCGAAGCGTATTCCGCCGCAACGGCTGTGGGTAAATCCGGACTGCGGGCTGAAAACGCGTGGCTGGACCGAAACGCGGCAGGCATTGGCTAACATGGTCACTGCGGCAAAAAACCTGCGGGCTAAAACGGCGTAAACGGGCGTCCGGCAGGGAATAAGAAATAATCGGGGCGCGCAGGCGCCCCTTTTTTCGCTTACTGTGAAGCTACGCCATACTGCCTGAACCAGGCCAGCATCCGCGCCCAGCCATCGCTGGCCGATTCGGCATGATAGCTCGGACGGTAGTCAGCATTAAACGCATGTCCGGCTTCGGGATAGACGATGATTTCCGCGGTGGCATTGGCGGCGTGCAGCGCCTGACGCATCTGCTCAACGCTCTCCAGCGGAATTCCGTCATCCTGACCGCCGTATAAGCCTAATACCGGGGCGCTGAGATCGACGGCGACATCAATAGGGTGTTTCTGCTGCTTCATGGTCCGATCGCCGGTCAGCCGTCCATACCAGGCGACGGCGGCACGCAGCTGTGGATTGTGCGCCGCATAGAGCCAGCTAATGCGGCCGCCCCAGCAGAAACCGGTAATGCCCATCCGCCGGATATCACCGCCGTTACGCGCTGCCCAGTTGGCGGCATGATCAAGGTCGGACAGCACCTGGCTGTCGGGCACCTTACTCACCAGCTCGCTGAATAGCGTCGGAATATCGTGGTAATCGTTGGGATCGCCTTCACGGAAGTAGAGTTCCGGGGCGATGGCCAGATAGCCTTCCAGCGCCAGCCGGCGGCAGATATCACGGATGTGCTCATGCACCCCGAAAATTTCCTGTACCACCAGCACCACTGGCAGCGAACCCTCTGCGGATTTCGGTCGGGCAAAAAACGCGGGCATATTTTCGCCCTGGCTTGGCACTGAGGTCTCACCCGACTGAATCGCCGGGCTGTCGGTAATAATGGTGGTGGAAGCGGTCGGCTGAACGGCAGGCGCAAAGGTCCCTGCCGCGGCTTTTTGTGTCATATTATCACTGGTTTTCATTATTCTCTCCGTGCGAGCAATTGCGCAATCACGTAACTATAGCCTGGCCGGAAACGGTGCGAGCCAGACGTCGGGTAACAGAGTCAGCAGCGGACAATATCACCCAACTCTTTAACACTGCGATGACCCCGACACAGCCCCGCCGATCGCAATGACGGCGAACCCGATGTGATATTGTGATAATCATCACATTGTTTTTAGTGAAAAATGTAACTTTCATTTTCTTAAGTGAATGTTGTCACATATTTATCGGGCGTGCTGACGTAGAGTGACGCGCTACCTTCCCTTAACAGGAGTCTGAAATGACACAGTCTGACGTTTTCCATCTTGGCCTGACTAAAGCCGATCTGCAGGGCGCTACCCTGGCGATTGTGCCCGGCGATCCGGAGCGCGTGAAGAAAATTGCCGGACTGATGGAGGATGCCACGCATCTGGCCTCACACCGTGAATTCACCAGCTGGCTGGCAAAACTCGACGGTAAGCCGGTGGTGGTCTGTTCAACCGGTATCGGCGGTCCTTCTACCTCCATTGCGGTTGAGGAACTGGCACAGCTTGGCGTACGCACTTTCCTGCGCGTTGGCACCACCGGCGCTATCCAGCCGCACATCAACGTTGGCGATGTGCTGGTGACTACCGGTTCCGTGCGGCTCGACGGTGCCAGCCTGCATTTCGCACCGATGGAGTTTCCGGCAGTGGCCGATTTTGCCTGTACCACGGCGCTGGTGGCTGCGGCAGAAGCCTGTGGCGCGAAGACCCATATCGGCATTACTGCCTCTTCTGATACCTTCTATCCGGGACAGGAACGCTACGATACCTTCTCTGGTCGGGTGGTGAATCGCTTCCAGGGATCGATGAAAGAGTGGCAGGAGATGGGCGTACTCAACTATGAGATGGAATCCGCTACACTGTTAACCATGTGTGCCAGCCAGGGCCTGCGCGCCGGCATGGTGGCTGGTGTGATCGTTAACCGTACCCAGAAAGAGATCCCGGATGCGGTGACGATGAAACAGACCGAAAGCGATGCGGTAAAAATTGTGGTTGAAGCGGCACGCCGCTTGTTATAACCCTCACAGCCAGGCAGCAGGTTAACGGGCCGCTATGAGGCCTGCCTGCTGCCGGATAATCCCGGCGCAGCCTTTCAACGGACTCTGAGAGTGCCCGATGCGCAAAACTATTCCCGTTCGTCGTCCCGTCGTTAACCCGAATTCCGCCGCGCTCAATGCCCGTCTGGAGAGCAGTGCCGCCCGGTTCCGCGCCGCCATGCAGCAGGGCGATTATGCGCAGGCCGTCCGCTCTTGCGAAGAGGTGTTGCGTTATCAGCCTCACCAGATGCAGGTACTGAGTGACTATGCGCTCTGCCTGATGCGTCTCGGTCAGCATCACAAAGCGTACAAAACCTACCAGAAAATTTACCAGTCGCCGCCGGCCGTGCGCGCCACCGCGTCAGAAACCTGGCTGGATGGCCTGACCGAAGTGTGTGGCTGGCTGGATAAGCAGGATGAGGTGGCGCGTTACGGCCTGGAATCGCTGATGCAGTCAGACGCCCGCTTTCGTCAGGGGCCGCGGGTCGCCTTTCCCGCTGCGCAGCCTGAGCCAATCGATCTCAGCCAGCCGCAGCAGAACGTGATCGCGTTCAGCCTGTATGGCGACCAGCCGCGCTACTGTGAAACCCTGATTAAAAATGTTGAGGTGGCACCGCAGCTCTTTCCCGGCTGGATCTGCCGCATCTATCTGGATGACAGCGTGCCGCAGCATGTCTGGCAACGGCTCGATCAGCCCCACGTTGAGCGGGTTGATATGTCGCAGGAAAAAACGCGGTTCCCGACGCTGTGGCGCTTTCTGGTGATGGACGATCCCAGCGTTAAACGCTTTATTGTCCGTGATGCCGACTCGCTGCTTTCCGAGCGCGAAGCGGCGGCGGTTAACGCCTGGCTGGCATCGCCGTACTGGTTCCACCACATGCGCGACTATTTTTCCCACACCGAGTTACTGCTGGCCGGCATGTGGGGCGGCTGCCATGGCGTTTTCCAGCAGGTTGAACAAACGATGCGCGAATTTATTGCGCAGTACCGTGGCAGCGAACGCTTTACCGATCAGTACTTCCTCAAGACGGCGCTGTGGCCAACGGTGCGTGAAAGCATTCTCAATCATGATGAGTTGTTTCATTTCCATCAGGCTCAGCCGTGGCCAGCGCATCCGCCGGTACGCTGGCAGATGCCCCGATTTCACGTTGGCAGCAACGTGGGCTTTGCCAGCCTGACCGGACAGTCCGCCGCCGCCGACGGCACCCGGCAGGTGGTGGACATCAGCGCGGGCGGCAAAAGCTGGCAATATCCGGCCCAGGTGAAAAGTGGCCAATGGCTGCTGCCGATGCCGTTCTTCCTGATTGAAGACTGGCAGGCCGGAAAGCTGACGGTGACCGTGCGGTAAGTGATTGAGTGCAGGTAAATATATCTGGACATTCATACAGTGCGACTCTACCTTTTCCCTCAGTAGCTTGAGTCGCGGGGAAATCATGGATCAGCACATCATTATCAGCGTCTGTCTGGCACTCGCCGGCGCAGGAATTGGCTGGATGCTGGCACAGTTACGTGTCGGGCATCAGGCCGCCAGTTTCTTAACCGAGCGCCGTCTGCTGGAAGAGGCACAACAGCGCCAGCAGCAGCAGATTGAACAGCTTCAGCAGCAGGCGCAGCAGCGTGAGCAGGAACTGCGCCAGCTTCATGGTGCGCTGAGTGGTGCCAATGAACGTCTGCAACAGCTCGATTACTGGCGCAACGAGAGCGAACAGCTTAACCGGGAACTGCGTAACCAGCTGGAGGTCAACAGCGCCCAGGAAGCGGAGCTGCGTGAGGTAACCATCCGTCTTGAAGAGACCCGCTTCGCCGCCGAAGAGAAGCAGCGTCTGCTGACCAACAGCGAGCAACGCCTCAGCGCCCAGTTTGAAAACCTCGCCAACCGTATTTTCGAAAATAGCGGCCGCCGCGTCGATGAACAGAATCGCCAGAGCCTCGACAGCCTGATCGGCCCGCTGCGTGAACAGCTGGATGGTTTCCGTCGTCAGGTGCATGAGAGCTTTGGCGCGGAAGCGCGTGAGCGGCACACCCTGACCCACGAAATCCGTCAGTTACAGCAGCTTAATGCGCAAATGGCGCAGGAAGCGCTCAACCTTACCAAAGCGCTGAAAGGCGACAATAAAATCCAGGGCAACTGGGGCGAAGTGGTGCTCAGCCGGGTGCTGGAAGCGTCCGGGCTGCGTGAAGGCTATGAGTATGAAACCCAGGTCAGCATTCAGTCGGAGCAGCAGGGCAGGATGCAGCCGGATGTCATTGTGCGTCTGCCGCAGGGCAAAGATGTGGTGGTGGACGCCAAAATGACGCTGGTCGCCTATGAGCGTTACTTCAATGCCGAAGATGAGGTTGAGCGTGAACAGGCGATTCAGGAACATGTCAGCGCGATGCGCAGCCATATTCGTCTGCTGGGACGTAAAGATTATCAACAATTGCCCGGTTTACGCTCGCTTGATTATGTGTTGATGTTTATTCCGGTCGAACCGCGTTTTTGCTGGCGATCGATCGCCAGCCAGAGCTGATTGGCGAGGCGCTGCAGCAGAATATCATGCTGGTCAGTCCCACCACGCTGCTGGTAGCGCTGCGTACCATCAATAACCTGTGGCGTTACGAGCACCAAAGCCGCAATGCGCAGCGTATTGCTGACCGCGCCACCCGGCTGTATGACAAAATGCGGCTGTTCGTTGATGACATGAGTGGTATTGGTCACAGCCTGGATAAGGCGCAAATCAGCTACCGCGAGGCGATGAAAAAACTGGCCGAAGGACGCGGCAACCTGATTGCGCAGACGGAAGGTTTCCGTGCGCTGGGGGTTGAAGTGAAACGGTCGATTAATCCTCAGCTGGTGGAGCGGGCGATGCCGGAAAATCCGGCTGATGAAGAGCAGGACGACGATGATGATGCGGATGACAGAGCCATGCGTGTGAGACGCCTCCACGAATAGTATGGGCGCAGCGTGCCTGACTTCCGTGACTCTGATACACTTCGGGAAGTATTGTTTGTGGAGCAGGTAAAACCGATGGCAGATGAATCACAGCAGGAAACCACCCATTTTGGCTTTCAGACGGTCGCCAAAAGCGAAAAAGCCGACAAAGTTGCGGATGTGTTTCACTCCGTAGCGGCAAAATATGACCTGATGAACGATTTGATGTCCTTTGGCGTCCATCGTGTCTGGAAGCGTTTTACCATTGACAGCAGCGGCGTACGTCGCGGTCAACGCGTGTTAGATCTGGCCGGCGGAACCGGCGATCTGACGGCTAAATTTTCTCGCCTGGTGGGCGAAACGGGTCAGGTAGTGCTGGCCGATATCAACAGTTCGATGCTGAAGATGGGCCGTGAAAAGCTGCGCAATCTCGGCGTGGTCGGCAACGTGAGCTACGTGCAGGCCAACGCAGAAGCTCTGCCGTTCCCGGATAACTACTTCGATTGCATCACCATCTCCTTCGGCTTACGCAACGTAACGGAAAAAGAGAAGGCGCTGGCCTCTATGTTCCGTGTGCTGAAGCCGGGCGGACGGTTACTGGTACTTGAGTTCTCCAAACCGGTGATTGATCCGCTGAGCAAAGCCTATGACGCTTACTCGTTCCATATTCTGCCGCGTATCGGGCAACTGGTGGCGCAGGACGCCGAGAGCTATCGCTATCTGGCCGAATCGATCCGCATGCATCCCGATCAGGAAACGCTGAAAGCGATGATGAACGACGTCGGTTTTGAAAATACCACTTACTCCAATATGACCGGCGGCATTGTGGCCTTACACCGTGGATTTAAGTTCTGAGTGAGATGGTGATGAACCTAACGCCCTTGATTACCGCGGGCCTGGAAACAGCGCTGAACCGCATGTTGTATCGCGATCGCGGCCTGAAGGCGGCACGGCAGCGTCTGACCGGTAAGGTCCTGACGCTGCGTCTGAGCGAGTTTTCCCATCCGCTGGTGCTGGTATTCAGTGAGCAGCAGCTGGATGTGGTGGCTGACTGGCAGGATACCAGCGACTGCACGGTGATTACTTCACTGAAAACCTTGCCGAAGCTGCGCGATCGCCAGCAGCTGACGCCGCTGATTCGCAGCGGTGAGTTGCAGGTAGAAGGTGATTTGCAGGTAGTGCAGCAGTTTTCCGCGCTGATGGATCTTGCCGAGCTGGATCCGGCGGAATACCTGGCGCCGTGGGTCGGCGATATTGCGGCACAGGGCATCAGTCAGGGCGCACAACGAGTCTTTCGCCGGATAAAAGGCGAAGTCGGGCGTCGGCAGGATTACCTCGGTCAGGCACTGACCGAAGAGTGGCGTGTCGCGCCAGGCTCGCTCGAATTAGCCTGGTTTTCCGAGGAGGTCGACGCGATGGAACGTTCGCTTGAGGCGCTTAATGCGCGTCTGGCGCAGCTGGAGGCAAAATGAGTTTTGGAGAGATCCGCCGCTTATATTTGATCATGAAGGTGTTTTTGACTTACGGCCTTGATGAACTGATTCCCAACACGCGCCTTACCCTTCCGCTTCGCCTGTGGCGTCGCTGTATTTTCTGGTTACCCAATCTGCATCAGAATGAACCGACCGGCGCCCGCATGCGCATGGCGATGGAGCAGCTGGGGCCGGTATGGATTAAGTTCGGTCAGATGCTGTCGACCCGCCGTGACCTGTTCCCGCCGATGATCGCCGATCAGCTGGCCATTCTGCAGGACCGGGTTGCACCGTTTGATGGCGTTAAAGCGAAAGCGCAGATCGAAGCCTCAATGGGCGCACCGATCGAAACCTGGTTTGATGATTTTGACATTAAGCCGCTGGCATCAGCGTCGATTGCCCAGGTTCACACGGCAACGCTGAAGTCGACCGGTAAGAAAGTGGTGATCAAAGTCATTCGTCCGGATATTTTGCCGGTGATCAAAGCTGACATGAAGCTGATCTATCGCCTGGCGCGCTGGGTGCCGCGTTTACTGCCTGATGGCCGTCGTCTGCGTCCGGTTGAAGTGGTGCGCGACTACGAAAAAACCCTGCTTGATGAGCTGAACCTGTTACGCGAAGCCGCGAACGCCATTCAGTTACGCCGCAATTTTGAAGACAGCCGGATGCTTTATGTACCGGAAGTCTATTCTGACTACTGCAGCGAAACCATGATGGTGATGGAACGTATTTACGGCATTCCGATTTCGGACGTCGCCACGCTGGAGCGACACGGGGTCAACATGAAGCTGCTGGCAGAGCGTGGCGTGCAGGTGTTCTTCACCCAGGTATTCCGCGACAGTTTCTTCCATGCTGATATGCATCCCGGCAATATTTTTGTCAGCTATGAGCATCCGGAAGATCCGCAATACATCGGCATCGACTGCGGTATTGTCGGGTCGCTCAACAAAGAAGATAAGCGCTATCTGGCTGAAAACTTTATCGCCTTTTTTAACCGCGACTACCGCAAGGTGGCGGAGCTGCACGTTGACTCTGGCTGGGTGCCGCCCGATACCAACGTCGAAGATTTTGAATTTGCGATTCGCACCGTCTGTGAGCCGATTTTTGAAAAGCCGCTGGCTGAAATTTCCTTCGGTCACGTGCTGCTGAATCTGTTCAATACCGCGCGTCGGTTTAATATGGAAGTCCAGCCGCAGCTGGTGCTGCTGCAAAAGACTCTGCTGTATGTGGAAGGTATTGGTCGTCAGCTCTATCCGCAGCTTGACCTGTGGAAGACCGCCAAGCCGTTCCTCGAAGAGTGGATCAAGGATCAGGTCGGTCTGCCCGCCATCATTCGCGCGGTTAAAGAGAAAGCACCGTTCTGGGCCGAGAAGTTACCGGAACTGCCGGAACTGTTTTATGACAGCATGCGCCAGCATAAACTTTTGCGGCATAGCGTTGACAAATTAGTGGGCGATCTCAATGCGCAGCGTACCCGGCATCACCAGGCACGCTATCTGTTTGGCGTTGGCGCAACCCTGCTGCTCAGCGGCACGGCAGTGCTGCTTTCGCGACCGGACTGGGACCTGTTTCCGGCGGTATTAATGGCAGCGGGCATCGTCTCATGGTTAATCGGCTGGCGTAAGACAAACTGATTGTCACTTCAGCCAAAAACACGGTAATGTCGCTGGCTCAGGCCCGGGTTGATAAGGGCGCTCTGTGGTGCATTACCCCATCGTTTTTCACAGAATATTAGAGGCTATCTCATGGGCGGTATCAGTATTTGGCAATTGTTAATTATTGCCGTGATTGTTGTACTTCTGTTCGGTACCAATAAATTACGTAATCTGGGTTCGGATTTGGGTTCCTCGATTCGTGGCTTCAAAAAAGCCATGGGCGATGAGGACGACAAAAAGGATCAACCGAAAGAGCAGGACGCTGACTTCAGCGCCAAAACGCTGGCGGACAAACAGCAAACTTCGGCTACTAAAGAAGAAGTTAAGAACGACAAGCAGGTGTAAACCGTGTTCGACATTGGTTTTAGTGAACTGGTATTGGTGTTCGTTATCGGGCTGATTGTACTCGGCCCACAACGTTTACCGGTTGCGGTGAAAACCGTGGTCGGCTGGATCAGGGCGATTCGTTCGCTGGCAGCCAATGTGCAAAACGAACTGGCGCAGGAGCTGAAACTGCAGGAGTTGCAGGACAGTCTGAAAAAGGTGGAAGAAGCGGGCCGCGGGACACTGTCGCCGGAGCTGAAAGAGTCAATGGAAGAGCTGCGTAAGACTGCGGATTCAATGAAGCGCTCGGTCAGCCAGAGCATCGACATTGAAAAAGAGGAAGACGAAGCCAACACTATTCACTCGCCACAGCACCGATCGGCGCCGCCTCTGGCGGACCAGCCGGAAGTGCATCCGGCAGCGGCCGGCACTGCGTCGCCGTCAGGCACGCCTGCGGCGGCTGATCATCAGGCCAGCGCGCCAGTTCAGGCACCGTCTGTGGAAACGGCATCAGCCGGGCAGCCGGCAGCGATTGTAGCCAGCGCGCCCGCTCAGGCACCGTCTGTGGAAACGGCATCAGCCGGGCAGTCAGCAGCGACTGTAGCCAGCGCGCCCGCTCAGGCACCAGCCCGTGCTGACACGGCATTAGCCAGCAAACCTGACGCCGCCACTACGCGCACTTCCGCTTCCCCCTCTTCTGCAAGTGATGAACGATAATGGCCGTTGAAGATACCCAACCGCTCATCAGTCATCTGATTGAGCTGCGTAAGCGACTGCTGAACTGCATCATCGCCGTTTTAGTGATATTCCTGGCGCTGGTTTATTTTGCCAATGATATCTATCAACTGGTGGCGGCACCGCTCATCAGTCAGATGCCAATCGGCTCCAGCATGATCGCCACCGATGTGGCTTCGCCGTTTTTCACCCCGATTAAACTGACGATTATTGTGTCGGTATTTCTGGCGGTGCCGGTGATCCTCTATCAGGTCTGGGCGTTCATTGCGCCTGCGCTCTATCGCCATGAACGTAGACTGGTAATGCCGCTGCTGTTTTCCAGCACCTTTCTGTTCTATATCGGTGTGGCATTTGCCTACTTTGTCGTCTTCCCGCTGGCGTTTGGTTTCTTTACCAAAACCGCGCCGATTGGCGTCACCATGGCGACCGACATTACCAAATACCTCGATTTTGTCATGACGTTGTTTATGGCGTTTGGCGTGGCGTTTGAAGTGCCGGTAGCGATTGTACTGTTGTGCTGGACTGGTATCACCAGCCCGGACGATCTGAAAAAGAAACGTCCCTATATTCTGGTCGGGGCCTTCGTGGTCGGCATGTTACTGACGCCGCCGGACGTTTTTTCCCAAACTTTGCTCGCTATTCCGATGTACTGCCTGTTTGAAGTCGGCGTATTCTTTTCCCGATACTATGTGGGCAAAGGCCGCCGGGCACAGGATGAGGAACATAACACCGAATCCTGACGCGATCTTCAGGTCCCGCTCTGGCGGGCAGAGATCAATCCGAACCGCCCTCCGGGGCGGTTTTTGTTTAGTAAAACTGTGGGAAAAATTATGTTTGATATCGGTGTAAACCTGACCAGCACGCAATTCGCCTCCGACCGGCCAAAGGTGGTAAAACGCGCGCGTGAAGCGGGCGTCACCGGCATGCTGATTACCGGCACCAATGCGCTGGAGAGCCAGCAGGCGCAGAAACTGGCTGAAGATCAGCCGGGCTTCTGCTGGTCTACCGCGGGCGTGCATCCGCACCACGCCAGCGAATGGTCAACGGAGATCGCCAGCACGCTGCGTCGGCTGGCGGAGAAACCGGAAGTGGTGGCTATCGGCGAATGCGGGCTCGATTTTAACCGCAACCTGTCAGCCCATGAGCAGCAGGAATATGCGTTTGAAGCACAGCTGGCGCTGGCAGCCGAACTGAATATGCCGGTGTTTCTGCACTGCCGCGAAGCCCATGCGCGCTTTGCGGCCATCGTGGCGCCCTGGCTGCCAAAACTGCCGGGTGCGGTAATTCACTGCTTTACCGGCACGCGCGATGAACTGGAAGCGTGCCTGGCGCTGGGATTATCGATAGGAATTACTGGCTGGGTGTGTGATGAACGTCGCGGGCTTGAACTGCGTGAAATGCTGCCGCTGATCCCGGCCGATAAGTTGCTGCTGGAAACCGACTCGCCCTATTTATTGCCGCGCGATATGCGACCGCGTCCGACTTCACGTCGTAACGAACCCTGCTTCTTACCGCATATTGTGCAACAGGTGGCGACATGGCGTGGCGAGAGCAGCGAGGCGCTGGCGGCCTGCGTTGATAACAATGCGCGGACGCTGTTCCGACTGGTTTAGATCTTACGGAACTGTTTGTTATCCACGCTGCGCATCACCTGTTTATTCAGCAGGTTGAGCAACAGAATCGAACGGGTTTCGCCATCCGGCTCGGCAAAGATGGCGCGTAGCCCTTCAAACGTCCCTTCGGTGATGACAACTTCATCGCCGATTTGTGGCGTTTCAGGATCGAGCAGAATTTGCGGGACATCGGTTTCCAGCGCTTCAATCACCGCAGGCGGCACCGTAGCGGGCGTAGTGCCAAAGCGCACAAAGTGGCTGACGCCGCGCGTGCTGCTGATGGTGGTGGTATGAATCGCTTCCGGATCGAATTCGATGAACAGATAGTTAGGAAACAGCGGCTCACTCACCGTGGTGCGTTTACCGCGCACGATCTTTTCCAGAGCGATCATCGGGCTGAGGCAATTCACTTCTTGCCGCTCCAGATGCTCCTTCGCGCGCAATAGCTGACCACGTTTGCAATAGAGTAAATACCAGGATTCCATAACCGCTCCCATCGAATGGACGCTAAGAATAGCAAACCTGCTGCCAGAGTTATAGCGCATCGGGCAGGGGAAAAGCGCAGCGCGCAGAAAATAAACTGAGACTTTTCTTAAGATGCCGGATAGTGACAGAAAAGGCGATTGGAAATTGACGTTTCACCCTGCTCTGTATCAGACTCGGTGGCCATCATACCGGCGAAAAGGATCATCTGATGGAACTCTTTTTGTTAAGCAACGGCAAGCTGGCGGATGATGCGCCGTTACTGGGTTATGCTCAGCCGCAGTTACACGCCATGATTGCCAGACGTGCTATCCGTTCAGCGGTGCTGATTCCTTACGCCATTATCCGGGGCGATCATGCGCAGCGCGCCGCCGATCTCAGTGCGTCACTGGGCATTGCGGTGCGCCCCGTTGACGCTTTTACCTCACCGGCTGAGGCAATCGCCCAGGCGGAGCTGATTTTAGTCAGCGGCGGTAATACCTGGTTGCTGAACCAGATGCTGCATGAGCAGGGCTTAATCGTGGCGATACAGCGCGCGGTGCGTGAACGGCAGGTGCCGTATATCGGCTGGAGTGCTGGCTGTAATGTGGCGACGCCGTCGATTCGCACCACCAATGATATGCCGGTGCGTAGTAGCGTGGTGCTGCCTGCGCTGGGGCTGTTCCCGGTGCAGATCAATCCTCACTATCTGGATGCCAGCGTCAGCGGTCATATGGGCGAAACACGCGACGAGCGGCTGGCTGAATTCTGTGCCGTCAATCCGTCCGAGTCGGTGATTGCGCTGCGTGAAGGCAGCTTTCTGCATCTGCATGACGATCGGCTACGCTATTACAGTGTGCGCAACGAAGACTTTAAGGTGTTTCGCCACGGCGAGCCGATTCAGGCTTATCACGATACCCGCGCGCTTCAGCCGCTGGTGCCTTTTCGCTGTGATTAAGGTTGCCGCATAAACCTCAACACAACCGCATAATCAGCCCTATAATGGCCGATTCACTCTGGCCGGAAAGCTAAAGCCGCATGAAATATCACGATTTACGCGACTTTCTCGCGCTGCTCGAACAGCGCGGTGAGTTAAAAAGAATTAAGCAATCGATTGATCCCGTCCTGGAAATGACCGAAATCGCCGACCGCACGCTGCGTGCCGGCGGGCCCGCGCTGCTGTTTGAAAACCCGAAAGGGTATGACATGCCAGTGCTGTGTAACCTGTTTGGCACGCCAAAGCGCGTCGCCATGGGGATGGGTCAGGAAGAGGTGAGTGCACTGCGGGAAGTAGGCAAACTGCTGGCATTTCTGAAAGAGCCGGAGCCACCAAAAGGCTTTCGCGATCTGTTCGATAAGATGCCGCAGTTTAAGCAGGTGCTCAACATGCCGACTAAACGCCTGCGCAATGCGCCCTGCCAGGAAGTGGTGTTCAGCGGTGATGAGGTCGATCTGTCGCGCATTCCGGTGATGAAATGCTGGCCGGGCGATGCCGCGCCGCTGATTACCTGGGGTCTGACCGTCACCCGTGGTCCGCATAAAGAGCGACAGAATCTCGGCATTTACCGCCAACAGGTGATCGGCAAAAACCGGCTGATTATGCGCTGGCTGTCGCACCGTGGCGGCGCGCTCGATTTTCAGGAGTGGAGCAAAGCGCATCCGGGCGAGCGTTTTCCGGTTTCGGTGGCGCTCGGTGCTGACCCTGCGACTATTCTCGGTGCGGTAACGCCGGTGCCGGATACGCTGTCAGAATATGCGTTTGCTGGTCTGCTGCGCGGCAATAAAACCGAAGTGGTGAAATGCCTGTCGAACGATCTGGAAGTGCCAGCCAGCGCGGAGATCGTGCTGGAGGGTTACATCGAGGCAGGCGACATGGCACCTGAAGGGCCTTACGGCGACCACACCGGCTACTACAATGAAGTAGATAGCTTCCCGGTCTTTACCGTGACGCACATTACCCAGCGGCATCAGGCAATTTATCACTCGACCTATACCGGCCGTCCACCGGATGAGCCCGCCGTACTGGGTGTGGCGTTGAATGAAGTGCTGGTGCCGATTCTGATCAAGCAGTTCCCGGAAATTGTCGATTTCTATCTGCCGCCGGAAGGATGTTCCTACCGGCTGGCGGTGGTAACCATTAAAAAGCAGTATGCCGGGCATGCCAAACGGGTAATGTTTGGCGTCTGGTCATTTCTGCGGCAGTTCATGTACACCAAATTTGTTATTGTGTGTGACGATGATGTTAATGCGCGTGACTGGAATGATGTGATCTGGGCGATTACCACCCGCATGGATCCGGCGCGTGACACGGTATTAGTGGAAAATACGCCGATCGACTATCTCGATTTCGCCTCACCGGTTTCCGGGCTGGGGTCGAAGATGGGGATGGATGCGACCAACAAATGGCCGGGCGAAACGCAGCGCGAATGGGGCACACCTATCGTGAAAGATCCTGCGATTACCGCGCGCATTGATGCTATCTGGGATGAGTTAGGTATTTTTGATCAGCCGCCACAGCGTTGATGGCGAGCACAACCATAAAGACGACCCGACAGAGGGAACGCATGACAACGTTAAGCTGTAAAGTAACTTCAGTTGAAGCGATTACCGACACGGTGTATCGCGTTCGCCTGATTCCGGAAGCGGATTTCAGTTTTCGCGCGGGACAGTATCTGATGGTGGTGATGGATGAGCGTGATAAGCGCCCGTTTTCACTGGCCTCAACGCCAATGGAAAAGGATATCATTGAGCTGCACATCGGTGCGTCCGATCTCAACCTGTACGCCATGGCGGTGATGGATCGTATTCGTGACGATCGCCAGATCACCGTCGACATGCCGCACGGTGATGCCTGGCTGCGCGAAGAGAGCAGCAAACCGTTGATCCTGATCGCTGGCGGTACCGGCTTCTCCTATGCCCGTTCCATTCTGCTGACCGCGTTAGCGCAGCAGCCGGATCGTGATATCGCCATTTACTGGGGCGGACGTGAGCTGAAGCATCTGTACGATCTGGATGAGCTGGATGCGCTGGCGGTGAAACACCCCAACCTGAAGGTGATCCCGGTGGTCGAGCAACCGGAAGCGGGCTGGCAGGGACGTTCGGGTACGGTATTAACCGCGGTAATGCAGGATTTCAGCACGCTGAGCGAGCATGAGATCTATATTGCTGGCCGTTTCGAGATGGCCAAGATCGCACGCGATCGCTTCTGCGCCGAACGCGGTGCGCTGGAATCGCAGATGTATGGTGATGCTTTCGCCTTCATCTGATCGATGACAAGCCAAAAGAAAAAACCCGCCCATCATGGGCGGGTAAATCGGACAAAGAAGTGACCCAACGTATTACAGACGCTCGAATACGGTGGCGATGCCCTGACCTAAACCGATGCACATGGTCGCCAGACCAAACTGCGCATCGCGTCGCGCCATGATGTTAAGCAATGTGGTACTGATACGTGCCCCGGAACAGCCCAGCGGGTGACCCAGCGCAATCGCACCACCATTCAGATTGATCTTTTCATCCAGCCGATCCAGCAAACCCAAATCCTTTATGCATGGCAGGGTTTGTGCTGCAAACGCCTCATTGAGTTCAAACACGTCAATATCATTGACGCTCAGACCGGCACGTTTCAGCGCCAGCCTGCTGGCCGGCACCGGGCCGTAGCCCATGATTGACGGATCGCAGCCGACCACCGCCATACTTCTGATGCGGGCACGCGGGGTCAGCCCCAGTTCACGGGCGCGGGATTCGCTCATCACCAACATCGCGGCCGCGCCATCAGACAGAGCTGACGAGGTGCCCGCCGTTACCGTGCCATTGACCGGATCAAACGCCGGCCGCAGTGCCGCCAGACCTTCGGCGCTGGTCTCTTCACGGATGACCTCATCGTAATCGTAGCGTTTGAGAATGCCGTCGCTGTCGTGACCGGCAGTGGCGACGATCTCCGCTTTGAAATCACCGCGCTGAGTTGCCTGCCAGGCGCGCTGGTGCGAACGCAGGGCAAACGCATCCTGCTGCTCGCGGCTGATATGATGCATACGCGCCAGCATTTCAGCGGTCAGGCCCATCATCCCCGCCGCTTTGGCCACGGTGCGGCCGAGGCCCGGATGAAAGTCGACGCCGTGATTCATCGGCACGTGTCCCATATGTTCCACTCCGCCAATCAGGCAGCTGTGCGCATCGCCGACCATAATGGCACGGGCGGCATCATGCAGTGCCTGCATCGATGAGCCGCACAGGCGGTTGACGGTGGTTGCCGGTACCGAGTGCGGTATTTCAGCCAGCAGGGCGGCGTTACGCGCAATGTTAAACCCCTGTTCCAGCGTCTGCTGCACGCAGCCCCAGACAATGTCATCCAGCGTGGCAGGATTGACCGCCGGGTTGCGGCTCAGCAGCTCACGCATCAGGTGGGCGGAAAGATCCTCGGCACGTACATGACGAAAAGCACCGCCTTTTGAACGACCCATCGGCGTACGTACCGCATCGATAATCACCACATTTTCCATATTCTTGCCCTCAGGCGCTTTTCAGCGCGGCTTCGTCAATTGGTTTGGCGGCGGGATACCAGCTTTGATGCTGATGCGCTTTTTGCACCAGCAGTTCAGGCAATTCATACAGGCCACCGAGTGCACTGTAGCGCCGGGCCTGATCGACCACATTGCTGTTGCCCAGGGTATCGAGGTAGCGGAAGGCGCCGCCGCGGAAAGGCGGGAAGCCGAGACCGTATACCAACGCCATATCTGCTTCGGCCGGCGAGGCGATGATTTTCTCCTCCAGGCAGCGCACCACTTCATTCAGCATTGGCAGCATCATGCGATTAAGGATCTCTTCGTCGCTGAAGACACGCTTAGGCTGGCAAACCTGTTGCAGCAGCGTATCGACCTCGCTGTCTGCCACTTTTTTCTGTTTGCCCTTTTTGTCGGTTTCCCAGCGCCAGAAGCCTTTGCCATTTTTTTGACCGAAACGACCGGCATCAAACAGCAGATCGATCGCATCGCGATAATCGTGTTTCATGCGTTGTGGAAAACCTTCCGCCATAACGCTTTGCGCATGATGCGCGGTATCGATGCCGACCACATCCAGCAACCACGATGGTCCCATTGGCCAGCCAAACTGTTTTTCCATTACTTTATCGATCTGACGGAAGTCAGCACCGTCGCGCAGCAGCAGGCTGAAGGCGGCGAAGTAGGGGAACAGCACCCGGTTGACGAAGAAGCCAGGGCAATCATTGACCACAATCGGGGTTTTACCCATTTTGCTGGCCCAGGCCACTACTTTGCTCAGGGTCGCTTCACTGGTTTTCTCGCCACGCACCACTTCTACCAGCGGCATACGCGGCACCGGATTGAAGAAGTGCATGCCGCAGAAATTTTCCGGACGTTGCAGCGCCTGTGCCAGTTGACTGATGGGAATGGTGGAGGTATTGGAGGTCAGGATGGCGTCGTCCCGCAGGTGCTGCTCGGTTTCGGCCAGCACTTTAGCTTTAATCAGAGGATTCTCGACCACCGCTTCGACCACCACGTCGGCGTGTTCAAAACCGGCGTAATCCAGCGTTGGCTGAATGGTTGCAATCACGCTGGCCAGCTTATTGCCGTCAATCTTGCCGCGCTCCAGCAGTTTATTAAGCAGCTTGCTGGCTTCGTTCATCCCGAGCGTCAGGGCCTGTGGATTGATGTCTTTCATTTTGACCGGCACGCCTTTCCAGGCTGACTGGTAGCTGATGCCGCCACCCATAATACCGGCACCCAGTACGGCCGCCTGCGTTGGCGCGCCGCTTTCGCTGCCGCGTTTTTTAGCCAGCCCTTTAACGTATTGATCGTTGAGGAAGATGCCGACCAGCGCCCGCGCTTCGTCAGACTGCGCCAGCGGAACAAAAGCGGCATTTTCCAGTTTCAGCGCATCTTCACGGCCAAGACCGGCAGCCGCTTCAATGGTTTTCACCGCCATCAGTGGCGCTGGGTAATGTTTGCCTGCGGTCTGCATCACCATACTTTTGGCAAGGGTGAAGCTCATCGCCGCTTCAATCGGGCTCAGTTTCAGCGGTGCCAGTTTCGGTGCCCGGCGCGCACGCCAGCTACCATCGAGCGCCACAGCTTTAAGCATGGTGATGCCCGCCTCGCGCAGTTTATCGCGTTCCACCACCGCATCGACCAGACCGAGTTTAAGTGCCGCGTTTCCGTCGACGTCTTTACCAGCGGCAATGATCTCCATTGCGCTATCGGCTCCTAACAGACGCGGCAGACGGACGCTGCCGCCGAAGCCTGGCATGATCCCGAGTTTCGTTTCCGGCAGGCCAATGCGGGCATCGGCAGTGGCAACGCGCAGGTCGGTTGCCAGTACGCATTCACATCCACCACCCAGCGCATAGCCATCGATGGCGGCCAGCGTCGGTACCGGTAAATCTTCCAGCCGGTTAAAAATGCTGTTGGCGTAGCTCAGCCACTGACTCAGTTTTTCGGTCGGTGCATCAAACAGTGAGAGGAATTCGGTGATGTCAGCACCGACAATGAAGGCCGGTTTAGCCGAGCTGAGCAGCACGCCGCGCAGGTCAGACTGCTGCTCCAGCACTGCAATAGCTTCGCCCAGGCTGGCGACGGTTTGCGTATCAAGCTTATTGACCGAGCCAGGGGCATCAAAAACCAGCTCGGCGATGCCATCGTCCAGCCAGTGAAGAGAAAGGTTAGCGCCTTGGTAGAGCATGTGCGTCTCCTGAAACCGCGGAAAAGTGATCTGGTCATACCAGATGATCGAGAGTGTGGGAGTGATGTTAATTTTTTGCAAACGGGTCTTTGCTTATTTGCTAACAAGATCACAGCCGCTCTCAACACGGCATCCGCTTAAGGGGTATGCTAAACTGCGGCCATTTCGCGACACTGGAGAGACGTCAATGGATTCCCTGAAGACCTTGTATCACGCGCATATCGCCACGTTGCAGCAACGGGCGCAGCAGGTGCTGGCACACAATAAACTGGATGCGATGCTGATCCATTCCGGTGAGTTGTTGACGGTGTTTCTGGATGACCACACCTATCCGTTCAAGGTGAATCCACAGTTTAAAGCCTGGGTGCCGGTAACGCAGGTGCCGAACTGCTGGCTGTGGGTTGATGGGGTCAGTAAACCAAAGTTGTGGTTTTACTCTCCGGTTGACTACTGGCATAACGTTGAGCCGCTGCCGGACAGCTTCTGGACCGCTGAGATTGAGGTCATCGGCCTGAAAAATGCGGATGAGATTGCGCAGCTGTTGCCGGCTCAACGTGAGAATGTCGCCTATATTGGCCCGGTAAATGCGCGGGCAGCGCAGCTCGGTATCAGTTCTGGCAATATCAATCCCAAAGCGGTGATCGATTTCCTGCATTACCATCGCAGCATCAAAACCGAGTATGAGCTGGCCTGTATGCGCCAGGCGCAGAAGCTGGCCGTGGCCGGACATCGCGCCGCCAAAGAGGCTTTTTCTGCCGGGTTAAGCGAGTTCGACATCAATCAGGCTTATCTGACAGCCACTGGACATCGCGATACCGACGTACCTTACGGCAACATCATTGCGCTGAATGAACACGCGGCGGTGCTGCATTACACCCGTCTGGATCATCAGCCACCGGTAAAGCGCCACAGCTTTCTAATTGACGCGGGTGCCGAATATCTTGGCTATGCCGCTGATTTAACCCGCAGCTACGCGGCGCAGAGCAGCTCGCTGTATGCCCGGATGGTCGAGGCGATGAATGCAGAAGAGCTGGCGCTGATCGCGACCCTGAAGCCAGGCGTGCGTTACACCGATTATCATCTGCAGATGCATCAGCGTATCGCCAGATTGCTGCTGAAGTTCGAGCTGGTGCAGGGCATCAGTGAAGAGGCGCTGGTGGCGGAAGATCTGACCGGTCCGTTCATGCCGCATGGATTAGGGCATCCGCTCGGCCTGCAGGTGCATGACGTCGCCGGGTTTATGCAGGATGAGCAGGGCACCCATCTTGCGGCACCAGCGCAGTATCCTTATCTGCGCTGCACTCGCGTGCTGCAACCCGGCATGGTATTAACCATCGAGCCTGGCTTCTATATTATTGACTCGCTGCTGACGCCACTGCGTGAAGGCCGGTTCAGCCAGCATTTTAACTGGCAGGCCATTGATGCGCTCAGGCCTTACGGCGGTATTCGCATTGAGGATAACGTGGTGATCCATGCGCATCGCGTTGAAAATATGACCCGCGATCTGCACCTGGCCTGATGGACGCCTTTGATATTCCCGCGGTGGCGTTAAGCGTCAGCGAGGAGACCATCAAAAAGAGCCGCTTTATCACGCTGTTGGCTCACACCGACGGCACGGAAGCGGCACGGGCGTTTGTTCAACAGGTCAGGCATGAACATCCTGCTGCGCGTCACCACTGCTGGGCCTGGGTGGCTGGCGCGCCAGATGATTCACAACAGCTGGGTTTCTCTGACGATGGTGAGCCGTCCGGCACCGCCGGTAAACCGATGCTGGCGCAGCTGATGGGCGCCGGTATCGGTGAAATCACCGCGGTTGTGGTGCGCTATTACGGTGGCATCATGCTGGGCACGGGCGGCTTAGTGAAAGCGTATGGCGGCGGGGTGCAGCAGGGGCTTAAGCAACTGGCGCGCCAGCGTAAAGTGCCGATGAAACTGTTCACTTTGCAATGCGACTACGCGCAGCTCAGCGATATCGAACGGCTGGTGCAGCGCTTTGAAGGCAAGGTCACCGACAGCCAGTATCAGGACCGCATTGCACTGACGCTGGCCGTGCCTTATGGACAAATCGACGGATTCCAGCAAAATCTGTCAGACTTTAGTCGGGGCGCGTTAGCGCTTATCCCGCTCATACCTTGATGTTCTTCTCTTTTATTTAAAGGAACGGCTGAATGCACTTTCGCGCCATTACCCGCATAGTCGGTCTGCTGGTGATCCTCTTTTCAGTGACGATGATTTTGCCCGGCCTGGTCGCATTAATTTATCGCGACGGTGCCGGTCGGGCCTTTAGCCAGACATTTATGATGGCGCTGGTGATCGGCTCGCTGCTGTGGTGGCCAAACCGCAAACAGAAGACAGAGCTCAAGCCACGCGAAGGGTTTTTGATTGTGGTGCTGTTCTGGACGGTGCTGGGCAGCGTGGGGGCAATGCCGTTTATCTTTGCCGAACAGCCGCACCTGTCGGTTACCGACGCGTTCTTCGAATCGTTCTCTGGCCTGACGACCACCGGTGCCACTACCCTGGTCGGACTGGATTCACTGCCAAAGGCGATTCTATTCTATCGGCAAATGCTGCAATGGCTCGGCGGTATGGGGATCATCGTCTTAGCGGTGGCGATATTACCGATACTGGGCGTGGGGGGGATGCAGCTCTATCGCGCTGAGATGCCTGGCCCGCTGAAAGATAACAAAATGCGGCCGCGCATTGCTGAAACAGCCAAGACTCTGTGTTGATCTATGTGCTGCTGACGGTGGCCTGTGCGCTGGCCTTGTGGCTGGCGGGGATGCCGGCCTTTGATGCGATTGGCCACAGCTTCTCGACCATCGCCATCGGCGGATTTTCCACCCATGATGCCAGTATCGGCTATTTTAATAGCGGCACCATCAATACCATCGTGGCGGTGTTTCTGCTGATCTCCGGCTGTAACTACGGTCTGCACTTTGCCATGCTGAGTGGCCGTAATCTGCGCGTCTACTGGCGTGACCCGGAGTTACGGATGTTTATCGGCGTCCAGCTGACGCTGGTGTTGATCTGCACGCTGGTGCTCTGGTTCCACAATGTCTACGCCGGTGGCTGGCAGACCCTGAACCAGGCGTTCTTCCAGGTCGTCTCCATGGCGACTACTGCCGGTTTTACTACCGACAGCATCGCGCGCTGGCCGCTGTTCCTGCCGGTTCTGCTGCTGTGCTCCGCCTTTATTGGTGGCTGCGCCGGTTCAACCGGCGGTGGCCTGAAGGTGATCCGCATCCTGCTGTTGTGCAAGCAGGGTAACCGGGAGCTTAAACGGCTGGTCCACCCGAATGCGGTTTACACTATCAAGCTGGGCAACCGGGCGCTGCCGGAGCGTATCCTCGAAGCGGTCTGGGGATTCTTCTCGGCCTATGCGCTGGTGTTCCTGATCAGCATGCTGGCAATCATCGCCACCGGGGTAGATGACTTCTCGGCCTTTGCTGCCGTCGCCGCCACGCTGAACAACCTCGGACCCGGTCTGGGGGTGGTCGCGGATAACTTCACCTCAATGAATGATGTGGCGAAGTGGATATTGATCTCCACCATGCTATTCGGGCGTCTCGAGGTCTTTACCTTGCTGGTGCTGTTCACGCCGACGTTCTGGCGTGAGTAATTAATAAGGATGCTGAAATGAAAGCGCTGATTCTCTACTCGACCCGTGACGGACAAACGCAAAAAATCGCCTCTTATATAGCTGAGCAGATCGGTCAGCAGCAAAACTGTGATGTGATGAATATCCAGCATGCCACTTCGCCTGACTGGGCACAGTATGATCGGGTGCTGATTGGCGCCTCGATTCGTTACGGCCATTTCCAGCCGGTGGTCGATGCATTTGTTAAGCAGCATTTGCACCAATTGCAGCAGCGTACCAGTGGTTTCTTCTCGGTGAACCTGACGGCGCGTAAACCCGAGAAGCGCTCCCCGGAAACCAATGCCTATACCCAGAAGTTCTTATCACAGTCGCCGTGGCGGCCAGATTGCTGTGCGGTGTTTGCTGGTGCGCTCTATTACCCGCGTTATCGCTGGTTTGATCGCATCATGATTCAGCTGATTATGCGAATGACCGGTGGCGAGACCGATTCTACTAAAGAAGTGGAGTACACCGATTGGCAACAGGTCAGCCGTTTTGCCAATGATTTTGCACAGTTACCAGGCAAATCGTAGCGAAATAACGCGATTTGATGAAAATTACTTCGAACGGTAATCTTTTTGCAATAAACGCTTGTCAGCCCGCGCGAAC
>MIEI01000032.1 GCA_002095305.1 Pantoea brenneri | reverse complement strand
GTATCCCAGCAAAATCTGGGGTGGCTAATGGGACTCGAACCCACGACAACTGGAATCACAATCCAGGGCTCTACCAACTGAGCTATAGCCACCACTGTACCGAATGTTACAAGTTTAAAACCTGCAGCATCTAAATCTTTACTGCCAACTAACGCGGTAAATCAAACCACCGAAGCTCATGCGCACAAACGATATGGCGCGCCCGACAGGATTCGAACCTGAGACCTCTGCCTCCGGAGGGCAGCGCTCTATCCAGCTGAGCTACGGGCGCGTAGCGCCGTTGCGGATGTGCATACTAGAGATAAGCGCCCATCGTGTCTAGTGCTTTTTCAATAAAAAAACGCGTTTGATTACGCTTTGTGCATTTCGTCGACAAATAGTGCACTTCTCCCCACCTTCCGGGTAAAAATGCGGCATTAATCAGCAATATCAGAGATCGCCACGCCAGTGGTAGCGCAAATATTTCAGCAGTTTTAATTGCCTGCGCCAGCGGCCTGGCTGCCTGATCAACCGATAAAGCCATTCCAGTCCGAGTCGCTGCCAGATTTTAGGTGCGCGCTTCACATGACCGGTGAAAACATCATAGGTGCCACCGACACCCATATAGAGCGCATCAGGCCAGTGGGCGCGGCACGCCAGCATTAACAGCTCCTGGCGAGGTGAACCCAGTGCAACCGTCACCAGCTTCGCACCGCTGGCGGCCACGCGGGCAAACAGCGCATCCTGATCGGCTGGCGCAAAATAACCATCCTGCGCCCCGACAATGTTTACATTCCACTGACGACGCAGCTTGTCGCAGGTTTCATCCAGCACCGCCTGACGCCCACCGATCAGGAACACCGGGGTGCCCTCACGTCCGGCCCGCTCCATCAGGCTTCCCATAAGTCTGCGCCAGCAATGCGCTGTACCGACGCCTGCGGGTATTTTTTACGGATTGAACGGACGATACTGATGCCGTCCGGATAGGCGAACTCGGCCTGCGTTAACAGGTTACGTAATCCCTCATCCCGTTCGGCAGTCAGAATCTTTTCTGCATTGATGGCGACTAAGATGCCGCTCCGCACGCCCTGCGGCGGCATTAAAAAATCCACCGCCGACGGCATGCTGTCGAAGCCATACAGCGCGACGCCGCGAATCCGGTACTGCGGCGAGTCAGGTAACTTTGTCATATCTTCCGTCAATCCCAGAGGTTAATCAGGAGGGGCTATGCAGCACCCGCTCGCTGCGGTCGCGAATTAAACCGGCGCGATCCAATAACCAAAATAGTAATTTAGCCACGCCCAGACAGGCGGCAAAAATAATAGCGAAAAACACCACGCGTGAGCCAAACGCATCCAGACCTTCACGCGCCAGCACGATCATGTTGAACACCGCGCCAAAACAGAAACTTTGCAGAATAGCCCCGCTGTAGCGATTGGTTTCCTGGCAGCCTCGCGCATAGAGTGCATCGAAGACTTTGATAATCATCCCCACCGCCACCGCACCGATCGGGATTGCCCAGACGCCGCCCATCACCACCAGCGAACCGATCAGCGTTGGCGAGATCGCCAGTCCCGAATGGTTATTCAGCACTTCCCAGGTGAAGTAGTTAGCGCTGTTCAGCACCGCCAGCGGACGATCCGGCCACAACCAGCTGGGAATAAACACATAAAAGTCACGCCAGAGCGGCGCCAGTCCCTGAAATTCAATGCGGGCATAGTTATCCAGCAGTAACGCCAGGTTCTCCCACGGCGAGAAGGTATCACGCGTCAGGTAGAGAAAGGTATAAAAGGCTTCATCGCCCATCACGTCGAGGTTATAACGCCGCAGCGCCAGCCAGAACATGCCGGCAATCGCCATGACGCCCGCAGTTGCCAGCATCCACAGCGTAATCCAGCCGCGGGTAATGCCGATAAACAGAAACAGGGCAAACGCGATAATGATATTGGCACGGGTACCGCCGACCAGCGCGTAGGTCAGCAGACCAAAAGCGACGGTTACTACCAGAAACAGCAGCCAGTTGCGTCGTGTCGGACGCAAAAAATAGGGGATCAACATCGCCGGAATAAAGAAATAGAAGAAGCGCTTAAGCGCCACGCCAGAGACTTCACTGGAGAAAATCTGGTTATAGGCGGTCAGACGGAACAGCAGAAAACCGTTATGGATGAAAAACACCGTCACGGTGCCCAGCGCCACCAGCGCCAGGATCACGCAGGTCAGGTGGGTTTCGACCCGGTTCATCTGCAGCCAGGGTTTGGCCGGCGGGGCGTTCGCGGGCCGCAGTCGGACCTTATAGCTGACGTAATAGATGGCATAAAATCCGGTGGCCGACAGCAGCGCCTGCAGCAGAGACGCTACCGGCACCACTTCAACATTAAAACGGAACACCAGCACGCTGGTCAGCGGAAAGCCGAAGTAAAAAGTCAGTAAGAACAGCAGCGTGAAGAACAGATGGAAGTTAAAACGCACGCGCTTAAACTCCCGCCAGGTCAGGGTCAGAATAAAACCCAGCGACAGCAGGTAGACCGCCAGCAGACCGCTAAACTGCACAAGGCTCATGACAACTCCCCTTCGCTGAGGCGTAATGCTGAACGCCATCCGGCCAGATAGCCGGGCGCGAAAAAGGCGATCGCCTGTTTGTCGCAACCCGCCAGCTGACGACGCGCCTCGGTAATCACTGCAGGCGAGAGCGCATCTTCGCTAAACAGCACCGGTAACTGCTGCTCCGCCACATCACGCCAGAACGGGTTTTTACGGCTCAGGACAAAAGGTACGTTGGCCTGGATTAACAGACACAAGGTCCCGATCCCTTGCTGACGTTCAAACATAAAATACCCGACGTGGCAGCGCGCCAGCAGCGCTAAATAGTCATCAAACGCCATTTGTTCACTAATCAGGTTCACCTGCCCCTGCGGATACAGCGCCTCAGCCGCGGCCCGCACCTGACTGATATAGGCCTGATTATTCGGCGGATATCCCAGCGGCACCTCGATACGCACCTGGTCGCCAAACTGCGCGCGGATCGCCTTGAGTCCGTCGATATGCCGGTTACTCGGATCGCCTGAATTTCCCAGCAGCAGGGTAAACCTCGAATCGGGCGCAGAGTGGACCGCGGCCTCCGGCATGCGGGTCGGGAAATAGAGTAACGAACCGGGTACCCGGTGATGGCGTTGCTGGTAATGATGCAGATCGCCGCGGGTGGCAAAAACGTGCGCTACCCTCCCCTGCGCCAGCCAGCGTAGAAAATAGAACAGGCGAAACTTCAGGCTGCGAGAATCTTCATACAGGTCAGCGCCCCACACGTGCCAGAACAGCTGGGAACGATGCAGCTTGCCGCTGAGTAACGCCAGCCAGAGCCAGGGATTGAACTGACCGTGGCAGAAAAAGCGTTGCTGACGCTGCCTGGCGCGCTGCAATACCGCCTGCGCCAGCGCTTTTTTACTGGCAAAGCACTCAATCTGTAAGGCGCTGAACGGCGAAAAGCTCTCAGGCTGTTGCGTCACCACCATAAAATGGCGTGGCGTGGCCGTGGGCTGTTCAACGCTCAGTATGTCGTTGAAGAAACGCAGCACCGTGAGGTTGTGGTGGGGAATATCCGATCCCAAAACGTGAATTAAAGTCATTTTTTCCGGCAATAAACCATAAAAGCGCCACAACACAGGGCAAAGTAAGCCATATAGGTAAACATGTAGGCCTGCGCCGCACCCGTCGCGCCCTGTAACGGGATTAGCCAGCGTGAGAACAGCGTCAGCAATACAAACTGGCTGATCTCAGTCAGAACATAAAAGCGCAGCGAGGCCTTGGCGATCACCAGATATCCGAAAACATAGGCACCCACTTTAAAAACATCACCGCACAGTTGCCAGACAAACAGATCGCGCATGCCACGGAACGCGTCGGAAAACAGCAGGCTGATGGCAACATCCCGCAGGATCCAGACCGCGAAACTGGCCACCGCTACCGCCGGCAGCACAAAGCGCAGAGCCCGGCCAATTTCCTGGGCAATATCGCGTTTGTTATCCAGTCGCGCCAGCGTCGGCAGCAGCCAGACGCTGAAGGTGGCGGTGATAAATTGCAGATAGGCATCGGAGATGCTGGTTACGCCCTGCCACAGTCCGACCTGCGCCCAGCCCTGCTGCTGCGCCAGCAGGTTACGCATCATTACCCAGGCTACCGGCAGCGTCACGGTGGTAATTAACGCCATCAGGGTATATTTAGCCAGATTACGCGCCAGCTCGGGCTGCCATTGCGGACGCAGCCAGCTGAGCGGCAAGGGTACGCGGCGTTTCAGCAACACCACTGCCGGCACCAGCAACAGTGCCGGCACCAGCGCCAGACCGATCAGTGCGCCCTGATAACCACCAAACCACCAGCACAACAGATAACCGGCGACGCCAATCAGGCTGCCGAGAATCAGCGCCAGCGCATTGCCGCGCGCATCACGATACCCTTTCAGCAGCGCCAGACTAAAGTTCGCCCAGGCGATACCGAGCTGAAGAAACGCCACCACGCGGATCACGTTCTGATAGCGATCGTGACCAAACAGCGCGCTGCTGATCGGGCCTGCCGCCAGCAGGAACAGCAGCGCCAGCACGCCGGAAAAGCCCAGCACCAGGGTTGAGGCGGTACCGACCAGCGCCCGTAACCGTTCGGGCTGCTGCTGATACTGCGCCACATAGCTGGTGACGCCGTTGAAAATTCCGGCCCCCGCCAGCACGCCCAGCACGGTAATCAGCTGACGAAAGTTACCCGCCTGACCGACGCCCTCCGGCCCGAAGCTGACCGCCAGCAGTTTGACCACCAGCAGTCCGGCAACGATTTTTACCAGCGTGGACGATGCGGTCCACACTGAAGCTCTGGCCAGTGACATCAGGAAAAGAAGCTCAGCAGCGAGCTGATAACCGTGCTCTGGTTGTTATCCGACAGGTTATAGAACAATGGCAGGCGCAGCAGGCGTTCACTCTCAACGGTGGTGAAGCGGTCGTCGCCGAAAAACTGCGAGAAACGCTGGCCAGCCGGCGAACTGTGTAGCGGAATGTAGTGGAATACCGTCAGTATCTCGGCTTCTTTCATCCAGTTAATCAACGCCTGACGGTCGTCCTGATCGCGCAGTTTGATGTAAAACATATGCGCGTTGTGCTCACAGTTAGCGGGGATCACCGGCAGCGCGATTCGCCCCTGCTCCGCCAGCGGCTGTAACGCATCATGATAACGCTGCCAGATGCGCAACCGCTGCTGGTTGATGCGTTCAGCCGCTTCCAGCTGCGCCCAGAGATAGGCTGCCTGCAAATCGGCCATCAGGTAGCTTGATCCCATATCGCGCCAGGTATATTTATCCACCTGACCGCGGAAAAACTGGCTGCGGTTAGTGCCTTTTTCGCGAATGATTTCGGCGCGTTCAACCAGGCTGGCATCGTTAATTAACGTCGCCCCGCCTTCACCACCAGCGGTGTAGTTCTTGGTTTCATGGAAGCTGAAACAACCGATGTGACCTATAGTGCCCAGCGCACGGCCTTTGTAGCGTGACATCACGCCCTGCGCCGCATCTTCAATGACAAACAGCTTATGCTTCGCCGCCAGCGCCATTATGGTGTCCATTTCACAGGCGACGCCGGCGTAGTGCACCGGCACGATAGCGCGGGTTCTTTCGGTGATGGCGGCTTCAATCAGCGTCTCGTCGATATTCATGGTGTCGGGACGCACATCGACAAACACGATGCGGGCGCCGCGCAGCACAAAGGCGTTGGCGGTAGAGACGAAGGTGTAGCTCGGCATGATCACTTCATCGCCCGGCTGCAGATCGATCAACAGCGCGGCCATCTCCAGCGACGCGGTGCAGGAGGGGGTCAGCAGCACTTTTTTACTGCCAAAGCGCTGCTCCATCCACTGCTGGCAGCGACGGGTAAAACCGCCGTCTCCGCACAGCTTGCCGCTGTTCATCGCCGACTGCATGTACTCAATTTCGGTGCCCACAACCGGGGGTGCATTAAATGGAATCATGACCTTTCCTGTAGAACCAGTAGGCGGTGCTGTCGATGCGGGCACCGCTGCGTAAATAGAGGCGCATCGCCGTGAGATTGCTGAGCTGAGTGGCGACCCGAAGCTGCACCAGTCGCCGCACCCGCGCCCAGTCCGCTGCCGCCAGCATCAGCCGTTGGCCCAGTCCCTGGCCCTGCGCGTCAGGCAGCACCGCCAGCAAACCGATACGAGCGTCGCCGTCCACTTCACGCAACGAGACGAAGCCCTGTAGCTGGCCTGCCGCATCCGCAGCCACCAGGCATTGATGATCAAAGGTGCCACGCACCGCGTTTTCAATCCACTGGGCGTAGAAACGCCCGCTGGCATCGGGCGCATACCACGGCGCACGAAAGCGACTCTGACTGAACAGCTGTGAGGCCGCCTCGCGCAGGGCCGGAATTTGCGCCTCGCGTGCAATCCGAATGCCGACCTGTCGTTCGGTCTGGTTAATCGGCAGCGTCAGATCCGCTTCGCCTTCCACCAGCTGGAACCGGTGCTGCTGCAGCGTATCAATCAGCGCGGTCTGGCTGGCGGGCACTTTGACCTGCAGCAGCGCGCAGGGATGTTGCAGCGCTGCATCCAGGGCGGTGTCACCGTTAAGATCCAGCCGCACGGTCTCAACACCGAAGAACTGACTCTCCCAGCGAAGGGGATTAATATTGACGTGGACGGGCATGTAACAGATCCAGCAGATATTGGCCGTAGCCGGTTTTGGTCAGCGCTTCGCCTGCCGCACGTAGCTGGTCATCACTCAGCCAGCTGTTACGCCAGGCGATCTCTTCCAGACAGGCAATCTTGAAGCCCTGACGTTTTTCAACCGTCTGCACAAACATGCTCGCTTCCACCAGGCTGTCATGGGTACCGGTATCCAGCCATGCGAATCCGCGTCCCAGCAGTTCGACAGTCAGCTCACCGCGCTCAAGATACATCTGATTAATGGCGGTGATTTCCAGTTCACCGCGTGGCGAAGGCTTAACCTGTCTGGCGAAGTCGACCACCTGATTATCATAGAAATAGAGGCCGGTTACCGCCCAGCGAGACTTCGGCTGCTTTGGCTTCTCTTCAATAGAAATCGCTTTAAAGTCATCATCAAACTCCACCACACCGAAGCGTTCGGGATCCATCACCTGATAACCGAACACGGTCGCGCCACGGTTCTGCTCTACCACTTTTCGTAGCTTCGGACTGAATCCCTGGCCGAAGTAGAGATTGTCGCCCAGAACCAGGCAGCAATTATCGTCGCCAATAAAAGATTCACCGATGATAAACGCCTGCGCCAGACCGTCCGGACGGGGCTGAACCGCATAACTGAGCCGCAGACCAAATTCCGCTCCGTCGCCCAGCAGACGCTCAAATTGCGCCCGATCTTCCGGCGTGGTAATCAGCAGAATATCGCGGATACCCGCCAGCATCAGAACTGACAGCGGGTAGTAGATCATTGGTTTGTCATAGACCGGCAGCAGTTGTTTAGAAACTGCACGGGTGATGGGATGTAACCGTGTTCCCGATCCTCCGGCTAAAATGATGCCTTTCATCGCTGCTCCTTTCGCTGATTATTGCGATAAGCCGAGGCGCTCACCACGGTAGCGCCCGTCGAGAATGGCCTGCCACCAGTCGGGATTCGCCAGATACCAGGCAACCGTTTTACGCATGCCGCTTTCAAACGTTTCCTGCGGCAGCCAGCCCAGTTCTCGCGCGATTTTGCTGGCATCAATGGCGTACCGCTGGTCATGGCCGGGACGGTCGGTTACGTAGGTGATCAGATCACGATAATGGGCCAGCCCCTGCGGTTTTTGATCTGCAGCCAGCTCTTCCAGCAGGCTGCATACGGTTTCCACCACCTCAATATTGCGCCGCTCATTATGGCCGCCAATATTGTACGTCTCGCCAGGCTTGCCATGACTGACTACCTGGTACAGCGCGCGAGCATGATCTTCGACATAGAGCCAGTCACGGATCTGTTGTCCGTTGCCGTACACCGGCAACGCTTTGCCCGCCAGGGCGTTGATGATGGTCAGTGGGATCAGTTTTTCCGGGAAGTGGCACGGACCGTAATTGTTTGAACAGTTGGTGACCAGCGTAGGTAAACCGTAGGTTCGCAGCCAGGCCCGGACTAAATGGTCGCTGCTGGCTTTACTGGCAGAGTAAGGGCTGCTCGGCGCGTAAGGGGTAGTTTCGGTAAAGTATTCCTGACTGCTATGCAGATCGCCGAACACCTCATCGGTGGAGATGTGGTGAAAGATAAAGGCGGCTTTGCGCGCGACATCCAGCGCCTGCCAGTAAAAACGCGCCGCTTCCAGCAGCTGGTAAGTCCCGACAATGTTGGTTTCGATAAAGGCCATCGGTCCGTCAATAGAGCGATCTACATGACTTTCCGCAGCAAGATGCATCACGCAGTCGGGTTGATGACGGGCGAAAATCTGATCGAGCGCCGGCCGGTCGCAAATATCAGCCTGCTCAAAGATAAAGCGTGGCGAATCGGCGACGCTGCTCAGCGAAGCAAGATTGCCGGCATAGCTGAGTTTGTCGACCACCACCACCTGGTGGTCCGTTTCGGCAATCAGAAAACGAACCAGCGCCGATCCGATAAAGCCAGCACCGCCAGTGATCAGAAAACGTTTCATCGCCAGACGCCTTTGGTATCGACCACCCACTGCTGGCGCACCCCGGCGGCATCCACTGCGCGGAAGGCGCGATGATCCACCAGCATCACCAGGATATCGGCCTGCGCCAGCGCCTGCTCACTGGAGACCAGCGTGGCTTTATCCCTGAGGGCCGCAGGAATCTGGTCGATGTGCGGTTCAACCACCCAGGTGCTGCCGCTGTGCCAGTCAGCAATCAGTCGGGCGACACCCATCGCCGGGCTTTCGCGCAGATCATCAATGTCCGGCTTGAAGGCCAGTCCAAAGCAGGCAATGGTCAACTCAGTAGCACGCTTACCGGTCTGCGTCAGGCTGTCCGCTACTGCCGTTTTGACCTGATCCAGTACCCATTGCGGCTTAGCGTCATTAACCTCACGCGCCGTGCGGATCAGGCGCGCCAGCTCAGGATTCTGCGCCACGATGAACCACGGATCGACAGCGATGCAGTGACCGCCGACGCCCGGTCCGGGCTGCAGGATGTTGACGCGCGGATGGCGATTCGCCAGCGCAATCAGTTCCCAGACGTTAATCCCCTGATCGGCGCAAATCAGCGACAGCTCATTCGCAAAGGCGATATTAACGTCACGGAAGCTGTTTTCGGTCAGCTTGCACATCTCAGCGGTGCGGGCGTTGGTTTCCACGCATTCACCTTTTAAAAACAGCCGATAGAGTTCACTGGCGCGGGCCGAGCAGGCTGGCGTCATGCCGCCAATTACCCGATCGTTATTAATCAGTTCCACCATCACCTTGCCTGGCAGCACCCGCTCCGGACAGTAGGCGATATAAATATCGGGCGTTTCACCGTGCTGCGGGAAACGCAAATCGGGACGCGCTGCGGCCAGCCAGTCAGCCATCTGCTCGGTGGTGCCAACCGGCGAGGTTGATTCAAGAATCACTAAATCGCCCGGCTTCAGCACCGGTGCGATCGACTCTGCTGCAGCCTGGACGAAGCGCAGATCGGGCTGATGCTCTGCCTGAAAAGGCGTCGGCACGGCGATAAGAAACGCATCGGCGGCTTCCGGCTGGTTGTCGCCCGCAGATCGCCGCGCGTGACGGCGGCATGCACCACCTGGTCTAAATCGGGTTCCACGATATGAATCGCACCGCGATTGATGGTTTCAACCGCCCGGGCGTTGATATCCACACCCACTACTTTTTTTCCCTTTGAGGCAAAAACGGCTGCCGTTGGCAGCCCAATGTATCCCAGTCCAATCACGGAAATGGTTTCAAAACTCATAAGTCGGCTCGGTTATCTTTTAAGGCTTGCAAAATACGGCCACAGGCTTTGCCATCGCCATACGGGTTATGGGCATGGCTCATCGCCTGCCAGGCATTGTCATCCGTCAGCAAGGTGCTGACCTCCGCGACGATTCTGTCGATATCCGTCCCTACCAGTTTAACCGTACCCGCATCGACCGCTTCGGGCCGTTCTGTGGTATCGCGCATTACCAGCACCGGTTTGCCCAGCGACGGCGCTTCCTCCTGAATGCCACCCGAATCGGTGAGAATCAGCCAGGCACGGTTCATCAGCCAGACAAAAGGCAGATACTCCTGGGGCTCGATCAGAATGATATTTTCAACGCCGCTGAGTATGCGGTTAACCGGCTCGCTGACGTTGGGATTAAGGTGCACCGGATAGACGATTTGCGCCTCCGGATGCTGACGCGCAATCTGCGCCAGCGCGCTACAGATCCGCTCGAAACCGTCACCGAAGCTTTCACGCCGATGGCCGGTCACCAACACCAGTTTCTTGCTGGCGTCGAGAAACGGATAGCGCGCCGCCAGCTGGGCATTCAGATTGCAGTCATCCAGCACCCGATCGCGCACCCACAGCAGCGCATCAATCACCGTATTGCCGGTCACCACGATGCGCGCATCCGGCAGATTTTCCTGCAACAGGTTCTGGCGCGAGCGCGAGGTGGGGGTGAAATGGAGACGGGCGAGATGACCGGTGAGTTTGCGGTTCCCCTCTTCCGGCCACGGTGACGCGAGATCACCGGTGCGCAGTCCGGCTTCAACATGGCCGACCGGGATTTGCTGATAAAACGCCGCCAGGCTGGCCGCTAAGGTGGTGGTGGTGTCGCCATGAACCAGCACGATATCTGGTCTGAAGTCGAGCAACACGGTTTTCATGCCCTCTAAAATGCGGCAGGTGATCTCGGTCAGCCCCTGCTCAGGACGCATAATATTAAGGTCATAGTCCGGCTGCAGCTGAAACAGGCGCAGCACCTGATCGAGCATTTCACGATGCTGTGCCGTGACGCACAGACGCGATTCAAACGCCGGATCCTGCGCCAGGGCCTGAACCAGGGGCGCCATCTTAATCGCTTCGGGACGGGTACCAAATACTGTCAGAACTTTCACACTGTTTCTCTCAATGACGCTGGTCTGACATCAGACGCGGACGACGTGCCAGCGCCACACCAGCCCCAACCAATGCCCCTACGGCACCCCACATAATCATCATGAACAGGCGGCGTGGACTATCACGCGACACCGGTTCTTCGGGGGTACGCAGGTAGCGGTAAGTCTGGAATTTACTGTTCAGCGTCGGGCCGGCGACCAGCGTAGTCAGCATGGCTCTGTTCTGATCATAGCTTATATCGAAGTTCGGGCCGGTAGCGCGCAGGGTCTCGAGCTGCCCTTGTAAAACTGGCTTGCCCAGCAGAAACAGGTCGCTGTCCGCCAGGTTTTCACCAGCTTCGCGCGCCTGCTTTTCATTAATACCCTGCTGGCTGGCAATCTTCAGTGCCTGCTCCAGCCGGTGTTGCTGACGCTGAAACACCGCGTTGGCCACATCTTCCTGCCGCTTAACCTGCGCCTGAAGCTGTGCCGTGCGCGCCTGCCAGGCCCCTTTGAATTCTTCGTTCAGATGACGGGCTGCACGCTCGCTGGCGTAGGCAATGTACTGACGCAGCAGATTATTCGCATCGCCGGCGGTTTCCGCTTTAAGCCGCACGTTATCCGGCAGGTTGTGCGCCGCATCAGCAGGCGTAAACAGAATATTGCTGATCATATCGTCAAGCAGCGCAGCGTCGTTGTGCGCATTACCGGTTTTTCGGCTTTTGTAATAATCAGTTTGTTGCCAGAACTCGCGGCGTGTATCCCATGAGGCAAGCTGCATGGTGAATTCCTGATAGACCTCATCCATCACCGTGGGTGACGGAGCGGCCAGGGTCAGGGCATTGTTGCGCACATCCAGATTGGCGAGGAACTGCTGCTGCGCATAGTAAGATCCGAGCATGTCCACCGTCGGGCGATCGGTGACCGCCGTGGTGCTCCAGACCTGTTTCATCAGCAGCGTCGCCAGCCAGGCGACCAGCGCAAACAGCAACGCCAGCCCGACAATCCAGCGCTTGCCACGCCATAAACGGCAACATAAGCCGCGAATATCCAGTTCGTTGTCCACAATGTCAGCAGGCATGGCAGCGTTATCCTTTATCAGCGCTTAGCGGGGTAAGTTTTTTTTGGCGTCGCGGTAATGGCTCAGACGGCGTTTGATCCGCCGGACACGTCGCGCCACGCGCCACGCATGCTTCAGGCAGTAGCCGTAAACCATAAAGGCCACCAGGAACAGCAGCAGCATCACCCATTCGGGGATGAACGCCAGGTATTCGCCTAAAACGCCGATACCGGCGAGGATCGCGGCAGCAACGGTAATCAGGACAAAGGCCTGACGCGAGCTAAAACCGGCGCGCATGATCAGATGATGGATATGCTGGCGGTCGGCAGAGAACGGGCTCATGCCTTTGCGCAGACGGCGATACATAATCGCCACCATGTCCATTAATGGAATGGCAATCAGCCACAGCGCGGTCACCGGCGTAATCGGATGGCTCAGGCCCTGCGTGGTTTCCAGCAGAATCCAGATGATGGTGAAGCCGATCATCGTGCTGCCCGCATCGCCCATAAAGACTTTGAAGCGACGTCCGAGGAAGCCGAGGTTAAGCAGAATGTAGGGCAGCGTGGCGGCGATCATCGCAAAGCACCACATGGCGAGGCTGGTCTGGCCATCAAAGTAGAGGATGATGCCCATCGCCGCGAAGGTCACTGAGGAGAGTCCGCCCAGCAGGCCGTCAATCCCGTCGACCATATTAAAGGCGTTAATCGCCGCCCAGACGGCAAACAGCGTCAGCACGTAGCCAAACGGCCCGACGATTAGTTCAAACGGACCGACAATAAAGCCGAGGCTGAGCAGATAAAGTTTGGCACCGACCATCATCACAACGGCGACGAGCGCCTGTACCACGGCACGGATTTTCACGCTGATATCGAAACGATCGTCCAGCGCGCCAACCAGCACCAGTACCCCGGCACACCCCAGATAGAGCAGCGCATGCGGCAGATAATAATTGGTTATTGCGAAGGTGAAGCAGATACCTGCGAACACAGAAATGCCGCCCACCAACGGAATCGCGCCATGATGGCGTTTACGTGAGTTAGGCTTATCAACTAAACCAATTTTTTTAGCTGCTTTTCGAGCAAAAAAGAGGAAAGCCAGGGAAAAGAGAAAAATTAAACCAAGCTCAGTACTCATAGTGAGTAAATTCACGTTAAACGCTCTCAGCTAACATCCCGGGCAACAATACGCGAAAAAGTGCGTTTATCGCTGCGTCGGATTCCGAATTCTGCATAAAGAGATGCACGAACGGTCATTAATTCGTCACCACTACCACAGTCATTATAAATGCTCCTGTCAGTGTTCAATCCTATAGCTCACAAATGAAAAACGCCACGTTGAGACGTGGCGTAAGGTCGATTTTCTGCGCATTTAAGCTAAAAAAGCCGAATCTGTGGTTCGGCTTTACAGTATCGGATTAGGAACGCTTCATCATATCGAAGAATTCGTCGTTGGTTTTGGTCATCGCCAACTTGTTGATGAGGAACTCCATCGCGTCGATCTCGCCCATTGGGTGAATAATCTTACGCAGGATCCACATCTTCTGCAGCTCTTCCTGAGAAGTGAGCAGCTCTTCTTTACGGGTACCAGAACGATTGTAATCAATCGCCGGGAAGACGCGTTTTTCTGCGATTTTACGTGAGAGATGCAGTTCCATGTTACCGGTACCTTTAAACTCTTCGTAAATCACCTCATCCATCTTCGAACCGGTGTCTACCAGCGCGGTCGCGATGATGGTCAGGCTGCCGCCCTCTTCCACGTTACGTGCCGCACCGAAGAAACGCTTCGGACGGTGCAGGGCATTGGCATCAACACCACCGGTCAGGACTTTACCTGATGCCGGAACCACGGTGTTGTAAGCACGCGCCAGACGGGTGATGGAGTCGAGCAGGATGATCACGTCTTTTTTGTGTTCAACCAGACGCTTGGCCTTTTCGATCACCATTTCAGCGACCTGAACGTGGCGCGAAGCGGGCTCATCGAAGGTAGAAGCGATAACTTCACCTTTGACCAGACGCTGCATCTCGGTGACTTCTTCCGGACGTTCGTCGATCAGCAGCACCATCAGGGTGCAATCCGGGTAGTTATACGCCAGGCTCTGCGCAATGTTCTGCAGCAGCATGGTTTTACCGGCTTTCGGCGGTGCTACGATCAGACCACGCTGACCACGACCGATCGGTGAAGCCAGATCCAGTACGCGCGCCGTCAAATCTTCCGTTGAGCCATTACCCCGCTCCATACGCAGACGTTTATTCGCGTGCAGCGGCGTGAGGTTTTCGAACAGAATCTTATTACGCGCGTTTTCCGGCTTGTCGTAGTTAACTTCATTAACTTTCAGCAGCGCAAAATAACGTTCACCCTCTTTTGGGGGGCGAATTTTGCCAGAGATGGTGTCACCTGTGCGGAGGTTGAAGCGGCGGATTTGGCTAGGGGAAACGTAGATATCATCAGGACCGGCGAGGTAGGAGCTGTCTCCGGAACGGAGGAATCCAAATCCATCCTGCAGTATCTCCAGCACGCCATCACCGAAGATGTCTTCGCCGCTTTTCGCGTGCTGCTTCAGGATGGAGAAGATGATGTCCTGCTTGCGCATGCGAGCCTGATTTTCCAGCCCCATATTTTCGCCGAGAGTAATCAGCTCAGCAACCGGCGTATTCTTTAATTCGGTAAGATTCATAGTGATGGGTTCTTAAACTCGGGGTAATACTCGAAATGTTTGTCGTGAATGGTATGGCAATTAATCCATGCCGTTAATGGCTCTTTTCGACTCTTCTCGACGATCATCGTCTGGGTTGGCGACCTGGAAGCGAGGAGACGGTCGATTGCGATGCCAGAGTTGGAGCTAACCGTCAGATTGCTAAACCGTTCTATCTTTATAAGGTACAGTGCGACAGGGTTTAACAAGGGAAAACTTTAGATGCTAACTACAAGGTAAGTTCGTAATGCAGTATTGGTAACTTAGCACGCCTAAAAGCGAACGTCCAGCAGCAGGAGATAAATTCACCACTGCCGAACGTTCAGCCCTGAATTACGCCAGGTTGGCGTTCAGGAACTCTTTCAGCTGGCCTTTAGACAGCGCGCCCACTTTGGTCGCGGCGACTTCACCATTTTTAAACAGCAGCAGCGTCGGGATACCACGAATGCCGTATTTCGGTGCCGTGCCTGGGTTATCATCAATATTCAGCTTAGCGATGGTCAGTTTGCCATCATACTCTTCTGCAACTTCATCAAGGATTGGGGCGATCATTTTGCAAGGACCACACCATTCAGCCCAGAAATCTACCAGTGTAACGCCGTCGGCCTTCAGCACGTCGGTGTCGAAACTGTCATCAGTCAGATGAACGATTTTATCGCTGCTCATGTTTTACTCCACAAGATTATGCCTGGCGAATTGGCGTAATATAAACCAATGTAGGTTGACTTTATTTCATCGGATACGCTTTCGTAAAGCGATAGTAAGCTGATATTCTACCACACTATGAGCAAAACACACTTAACTGAACAGAAGTTTTCCGACTTCGCCCTGCACCCAAAAGTGGTTGAAGCCCTTGATAGTAAAGGCTTTCAATACTGCACGCCGATTCAGGCGTTAGCTCTGCCCTTTACGCTTTCCGGGCGTGATGTTGCAGGCCAGGCGCAAACCGGTACCGGCAAAACGATGGCGTTTCTGACGTCAACGTTTCATCATCTTCTCTCTCATCCTGCGGCTGAAGGTCGTCAGGTTAACCAGCCGCGGGCATTAATTCTCGCGCCAACGCGTGAACTTGCGGTGCAAATTCATGCCGATGCAGAACCGCTTACCGCCTCAACGGGCCTGAAGCTGGGTCTCGCTTACGGCGGTGATGGCTACGATAAACAGCTGAAAGTGCTGGAGCAAGGCGTCGACATTCTGGTCGGGACGACCGGCCGTCTGATTGATTACGCGAAGCAAAACCACGTTAACCTCGGTGCCATTCAGGTGATGGTGCTGGACGAAGCCGACCGCATGTTCGATCTCGGCTTTATTAAAGACATTCGCTGGTTGTTCCGCCGGATGCCTGCGGCAACCCAGCGACTCAGCATGCTGTTCTCCGCCACCCTCTCTTACCGGGTGCGTGAACTGGCGTTTGAGCACATGAACAGTGCTGAATATGTCGAAGTGGAACCGGAACAGAAAACCGGCCACCGCATTCAGGAAGAGCTTTTCTATCCGTCTAACGAAGAGAAAATGCGCCTGCTGCAAACCCTGCTGGAAGAAGAATGGCCGGATCGTGCCATTGTGTTCGCCAACACCAAGCACCGTTGCGAAGATATCTGGGGCCATCTGGCTGCGGATGGTCACCGTGTCGGCCTGCTGACCGGCGATGTCGCTCAGAAGAAGCGCCTGCGCATTCTTGACGACTTCACCAAAGGGGATGTGGATATTCTGGTTGCCACTGACGTTGCCGCCCGTGGTCTGCATATTCCTGCCGTTACCCACGTGTTTAACTACGATCTGCCGGACGATTGCGAAGATTACGTTCACCGTATCGGTCGTACGGGTCGCGCAGGTGCCAGCGGACATTCTATCAGCCTGGCCTGTGAAGAGTACGCACTGAACCTGCCTGCGATTGAAGAGTACATTGGTCACAGCATTCCGGTCAGCAAGTACAACAGTGATGCATTACTGACCGATCTGCCGCCGCCTAAACGCCTGGCGCGTAGCCGCACCGGTAACGGTCCGCGTCGCGGAGGAAATAACGCCAATCGTCGCGGTGCACCACGCAACAACAACCGTAAACGTTCGGGTTAAGCTCACCATGCTAAGCGCATCGTCACTTTATGCTGCGATTGATTTAGGTTCTAACAGCTTTCATATGTTGGTGGTGCGCGAGGTGTCTGGCAGTATTCAGACCATCGCGAAAATTAAGCGCAAGGTACGCCTTGCGGCCGGTCTGGATAAAAGCAACCATTTATCAGCTGAGGCGATGTCGCGCGGCTGGCAATGCCTCAAACTGTTCTCTGAACAACTGCAGGACATCCCTCTCGATCAGATCCGCGTGGTGGCGACCGCCACGCTGCGTCTGGCAGCGAATGCGCAGGAATTTCTCGATACGGCGCAACAGATTCTCGGCTGTACCATCAACGTGATCAGCGGTGAAGAAGAGGCGCGCCTGATTTATCAGGGCGTGGCGCACACCACCGGCGGTTCCGATCAGCGTCTGGTGGTCGATATCGGCGGCGGCAGCACTGAACTGGCGACCGGTGATGGCTCGCACGCCACGGTGTTGTTCAGCCTGTCGATGGGCTGCGTCACCTGGCTGGAACGCTTTTTCAGCGATCGGCATCTGGCGAAGGAAAACTTTGACCAGGCTGAACAGGCGGCACGTGAAATGATCCACCCGATTGCCGCGCAACTGCGTCAACAGGGCTGGCAAGCCTGCGTCGGCGCCTCGGGCACGGTACAGGCGCTGCAGGAGATCATGGTGGCGCAGGGCATGGATGAGCGCATCACCCTGAATAAACTGCAGCAGCTGAAGCAACGTGCCATTCAGTGCGGCAAGCTGGAAGAGCTGGAAATTGAAGGGCTGACGCTGGAACGGGCGCTGGTGTTTCCCAGCGGCCTGTCGATTCTGATCGCCATCTTCCAGGAACTGAGTATTGATAGCATGACGCTGGCGGGCGGCGCGCTGCGTGAAGGACTGGTTTACGGCATGCTGCATCTGCCAATCGATCGCGATATCCGCACCCGCACGCTACAGAACGTGCAGCGTCGTTTTAGCATTGATGTTGAGCAAGCCGATCGGGTCCGTCAGTTGGCAGAAAGTTTTTTCCGTCAGGTCTGTACGCTGTGGAAACTGGATCAGCGCTGTCGTGAGCTGCTGCTCAGCGCCTGCGCTATTCATGAAATTGGCCTGAGCGTCGACTTCCGTCATGCGCCGCAGCACGCGGCTTACCTGGTTCGTCACCTCGATCTGCCCGGCTTTACTCCGGCGCAGAAAAAGTTGCTGGCCTGTCTGCTGCAAAACCAGAGCGGCAGCATCGACCTGGCGCTGCTGACGCAGCAAAATGCCTTACCGCCGCGGCTGGCGGAACGGATGTGTCGTCTGCTGCGTCTGGCAATCATCTTCTCCAGTCGCCGTCGCGACGATACCCTGCCCGCAGTCCGGCTGCAGGCCGACGATGATGCGCTGCATCTGACCTTGCCGGCCGGCTGGCTGGAGGCGCATCCGCTGCGCACCGAGCTGCTGGAGCAGGAGAGCCATTATCAGTCCTATGTGCACTGGTTATTGACCCTGTCATAATCGACGGGCGTGAAGTCAGCGTGAGGCGAACCGCCGTCGTCTCAGCGCTGTACCCTCGAGTTTAGGCTTTCTTCGCCTTATCCAGCATCGCTCGCAGGCCCGCCACGCGGCTCTGCCCGGTTTTCATCCGCTCTTCAGCACTGACCACTTTGCGCTCCGTTTCCCACTGCAGATCGTCCTGCGGCAGCTCCAGCAGAAAACGACTCGGTTCCGGCCGCACTAACTCGCCATATTGCCGACGTTCGCGACATAAGGTAAAGGTCAGCTCCTTCTGTGCCCGCGTTATGCCGACGTAGGCGAGACGACGCTCCTCTTCGATGTTGTTCTCATCAATGCTGCTCTGATGCGGCAACAGTCCCTCCTCCATTCCCACCAGAAACACATAAGGAAACTCCAGTCCTTTAGAGGCGTGTAGCGTCATCAGCTGCACCTGATCAAGCTCTTCGTCGCTTTCCCCACGCTCCATCATGTCGCGCAGGGTAAAGCGCGTTACCACCTGCGCCAGAGTCATCGGCTCATCCAGATCGCTGCCTTCCAGCATCTCCGTCATCCACTGAAACAGCGTATTGACGTTCTTCATCCGCATTTCTGCCGCTTTCGGACTGCCCGAGGTTTCAAACAGCCAGCTTTCGTAATCGATGCCGCGAATCAGGTCGCGCACGGCATTGACCGGCTCGCGTTCGGTCAGCTGGATAATCTCATGCAGCCAGTGGGTGAAGCGTTGCAGATGTTCCAGCCCGCGCCCGCCCAGCGTCTGTCCCAGCCCGACATCAAAGCTGGCATTAAACAGACTCTTATTGCGCAGGTTGGCCCATTCGCCCAGTTTTTGCAGCGTCGCCGGGCCAATCTCGCGGCGCGGCGTATTCACGATGCGCAAAAAGGCGCTGTCATCGTCGGGATTGGTCAGAACGCGCAGATAAGCCAGCAGATCCTTGATTTCCGGGCGGGAAAAGAACGAGGTGCCGCCAGAGATGCGATAAGGAATACGGTTCTGCATCAGAAACTTTTCAAACACCCGTGACTGATGGTTGCCGCGGTAGAGAATCGCGTAGTCTTTGTACTGCGTCTTGTTGATAAAGTGATGGGCGATCAGTTCACCCGTGACCCGCTCCGCTTCGTGCTCTTCACTGTTGGCAGTCACCACTTTCAACTCGCTGCCCTGGCCCAGTTCTGAGAATAAGCGCTTCTCGAACACGTGCGGATTATTGGCGATCAGGATATTCGCGGCTTTCAGGATGCGCTGGGAGGAGCGGTAATTCTGCTCCAGTTTCACCACTTCCAGCGCGGGGAAATCCTCTTTCAGCAGCACCAGGTTTTGGGGTCGCGCGCCGCGCCACGAGTAGATCGACTGATCGTCATCGCCCACTACGGTAAAGCGCGCCCGCGCGCCAACCAGCAGCTTAACCAGTTCATACTGGCTGGTGTTGGTGTCCTGATACTCATCCACCAGCAGATAGCGGATGCGCTGTTGCCAGCGTTCACGCACCTCCTGATTACGCTGCAACAGCAGCGTCGGCAGCAGGATCAGATCGTCAAAATCCAGCACGTTACAGGCTTTAAGATGCTGGTCATAAAGCGCATAGCAGTGCGCGAAGATTTTATCGCGCTCCGATTGTGCCAGTGCGGCCGCCCGGGGAGGATCGACCAGATCGTTTTTCCAGTTTGAAACGGTAGAGATCAGCTGTTGCAGCAGGGTCTTATCCTCTTCCAGCCACTCTTTGGTCAGCTCTTTCAGCAGGCCAAGCTGATCCTGGTCGTCAAACAGCGAAAAGTTGGACTTCATGCCCAGCGCCGCGGTTTCACGCTTGATAATCTCCAGCCCCAGCGTATGGAAGGTCGAGATCATCAGGCCGCGCGCCTCTTTGCGACCCAGCGTCTGCGCTACGCGCTCTTTCATCTCTCGCGACGCTTTATTGGTGAAGGTGACCGCCGCGATATGGCGTGCCTGGTAGCCGCACTCGCGAATCAGATGGGCGATTTTATTGGTGATTACGCGGGTTTTGCCCGATCCCGCGCCCGCCAGCACCAGACAGGGACCGGTAACAAATTCGACGGCGCGTTGTTGGCTGGGGTTTAAACGCATAGGAAAAATCGCTCAGTTGAATCAAAAGAAAGGGGTTTATACTGGGCGGCAATTATACACAACCGAGATAGCAACATGGCGAAAACCGCGGCGGCTTTACACATCCTGGTGAAAGAGGAAGCGCTGGCAAAAGAGATTCTGGCGAAACTGGCTAAGGGTGGCAATTTTCAGCAGCTGGCAAAGAAGCACTCAACCTGTCCTTCCGGCCGCAATGGCGGTGATTTGGGGGAATTTCGTCAGGGGCAGATGGTGCCAGCCTTTGATAAAGCGGTCTTTACCTGCCCGCTGTTAACGCCTTACGGGCCGGTAAAGACCGGCTTTGGTTATCACATTATCAAAGTTCTCTATCGCAGCTGATTACTTCTGCTGCTTCATCTGCTGCAATACGGTGCTGCACTGGTTATCGTCGTTATCACTCGGCGAAATCAGTGCCAGCAATGCCGCAGCCGGGCCGACAACGGTACCCAGCGCCACCGCTGCTGCGCCACGGGCCAGCAGCGGACCGGCTTTCACGCCGGCATCCGGATTTTTAAAGGTGCCGCGCACATAGAGCGGTGAACGCAGCGTGATGATACGCACCCCTTTACTCTCCGGATTGACCGAAAGATCCATCCGCTCAGTGGCAAAATTGGCGTTACCGGTGACGTTAATCACCGCATTTTCGGTATCAAACACAAACAGGTTTGGCGTCGCCAGACCGTTTTGCAGTTTGATATCGGTAGCGGCGCAGTTAATCCGTACCTGATCGTCGCCAAATAGCTTGCCCACCACGTAGTTGCCGACGTTCAGTCCGGCAATCTCCATCAGGCTACGGCTGATCACGCCGTCGTTCATCAGCAGCTTCAGCTGACCGTTACTGGTCGCCAGCAGATCGGCTACCGAGTTACCGGTGCCGGTGAAGCTGGCATCGCCGTTTAGCTGGCCGAGACTGTTTTGCATCGCCTGAACATTCGGGAACAGCTGACGCAGGCGCAGTTTACGCGCATGAATGTCAGCCCGGCCGCGCATCGGCGTGCGATCGCCTTCCAGCCGGATAGTGCTGTTGAGGGTGCCGCCCGCCATACCAAAACGCAGGGGATCAAGCAGCAGATCGCCATCCTTCAGCTGCAGATGGGTATAAAGATCGCTCAGCGGCAGCGAATTGCTGTGTTCAATGCGTTTCCCGCTGAACTTAACGTCGGCATCCATCACGTCCCAGTTTTTAGTGTCGAACCGATCGTGTGGCAATATCCGATCGGCTGGCTGGCTCGATTTCTCACCCCGCCGCGATTTTGCCTGTGCGGTTTTGTCGCTGCCTTTACCGGAATCGACCCCAATCAGCGGCCCCAGATCGGCCATCCGCAGTTGGTCTGAGGTCAGCTCACCGCTCAGCCGGGGGCGCGGTTTGCCCTGGCTGTAGGTCAGCGAACCATGAATATCACTGTCGCCAATATGGCCGTTAAATTTCTGATAGTGGTAGATCGCGCCCTTATCGTCGCTGAATTTCGCGATCAGGTGGCCATCGGTTTCGTACGGCGGCGTGTCAGGCAACAGCACGCCGGTCAGCCCATACAGATTCGCCAGCGTGTCGCCAGAGAAGCGCAGACGCACATCCAGCCCGCCGAGATTCATTGGGTCTTTCACCCCGCCGGTCACCTGCACGCGCGTGGTGCCGTTGCGGATATCGGCCTGCACCGGGAACGGCGTCGTCTGGCTGCGCAGCGACAGCATTCCGCCAATCTTGCCTTCACCGTTCAGTTTCTCGTCGTTATAGGTTCCGCGCGCCTGCCAGCCGAAGACAAAGTCGCCTGCGCCCTGCTGCTTATCGTCACCGCCAGCGATCTGACCATACGGCACCGGTTTACCTAACGGATTAACCTGTACCGTTACATCGGCGTGGTTAATCGCGTCGCGATAGCGAATCTGGCCCTGATCGAACAGGATGTTATCGAGGCGGAATGACCAGGCCGAAGGTGCCGCCTGCTGATCGTTGCTGTCGCTGTTGGCGAGATTGAAGGTCCAGTTATTTTTCTTATCCGCGGTCTGAACCAGCCGCGCATCGGGCCGCTGCAATTTAATCCACGGGATGAACAGCTCTTTATGCAGTAACGCCAGCGGAGCCAGCGTGGCATCGACCCGCTGCAGATGCACCATGGTCAGGTCAGGAATATCGGGCGGATTGCCCAGCATGATATCTTCCGCATGCACCTGCGGCCATGGCACCCAGCGCCGCCAGCCCTGCTCTTGCGGATTGCGCGCCCAGTCGACGCCCAGATCGCCGCGTATCGCAAACGGACGATTGAGTTCGGTCGTGACTTTCTTATTGATGGTGGGTTTCAGTCGGTTCCAGTCAAAGGTGGCGATCACCACGATGATGATCACGATTAACAACAACAGAATTCCTGCAACCCAACTGACTATTTTCCCGGTACGCGACATTGCGCTTTCTCCTTGCACTTTCACGGTCTCCGTTAAAGATAGTCGAGACCGTGGGCAACGGGATCAGGGAAGCTGGATAGTGAGATGATTCAACTCAGAAAATGGGAGCGGACGCGAAAAGAAATAGCCCTGCGCGGCAATAGCGGGCGAACTTCTGACCTGCTGCCACTCATCGTCGGTTTCTACTCCTTCGACGATCACCCCGTTACAGTAGCGGTTGATTAGCGCCAGCAGCATCGAAAACAGGCTGCGTCCTTCATCGGAATTGCGCAGCAGGATAAACAGCTCGCGCGACAGTTTGATGTAGTCATATCTCAGTTCGGTCAGCGCCGAAAAATTGGCCATGCCAGAGCCAAAGTCATCCAGCCACAGCGGCCCGAGCTCCGGCATCTGAGCGATCATCTCTTCCTGTGGCAGGACATGGTGTTCTGTCAGTTCAAAGCGAACCCAGGGCAGGCGAACAATCAGGCTGCGGATGGCCGGATGATGCTGAATAGATAACAGCGACGGCCCATCAATGTTGACCGAGGCGACCACCGCATTCTGCTCAAAGAAAGCAGCCCACTGCGTTAACAGTTCGAGTTGTTCCTGTACCACATGCAGTCGCTGCGCAATCTCAAGCCCGGCAAAATAGGCTTCCGGCGACAGGGTTTCTTCCGGTGCAGACGGATGGCTAATGGCCGTCAGCAACTCGATTGCCAGCAACCGCCCCGTCACCTGATAAATCGGCTGGAAGCGATAAAATCGTTGGCATTGGTGCCAGAAATGCGGCGTTTCCGGTTGGGAGTTGAGGTCAGTTGAAGAAGGTAGCCATTGACTAATACTCTCCATCACCATGATGTTTTCCTGGTTGGTAATGAGCGCTCAAAATTGGCGACTCAGCGGCGATTATCGACCATGCCTGTGATCGCTTGATGAAATGTCCGGCCACATCAAAGCGGGGAGTTTAACAACCTTTAGCGGGACACTATCGCCAAAACAAGCCGAAAATAGCCCTCTTTATCAGCGCGATCGCCGCTATTCGTCACCTTAAGTTAAATTAAAACACCGTTTTAAAAGCATTGACGTCTGCCATACCAGACGCGAGACTAAGGCGATATTTCACTACAGGTCTAAAACCATGACGCAGAAAAAAATTGCCATTATTGGTGAATGCATGATTGAGCTGTCCGAAAAGGGTGAGAACATTAAACGCGGCTTTGGCGGCGATACGCTGAATACTGCGGTCTACCTCGCTCGCCAGGTGAATCAGGATCAGCTTCGGGTCGATTACGTTACTGCACTCGGCGTCGACTCCTTCAGCGATCAGATGATCGCCGCCTGGCAGCAGGAGAAGGTCAATACCGATCTGATCCAGCGCCTCGACAACAAGATGCCCGGCCTGTATGTGATTGAAACCGATGCTGAAGGCGAGCGCACCTTCTGGTACTGGCGCAGCGATGCCGCAGCCCGTTACTGGCTCGACAGCCCTCAGTCAGAGGCGATCTGTCAGCAGCTGGCGCACTACGACTATCTCTACCTGAGCGGCATCAGCCTGGCGATTCTGGCCCCGGCCAGCCGCGATAAGCTGATGCAGTTGCTGGACCGCTGTCGGGCCAATGGCGGTAAGGTGATTTTTGATAATAACTATCGTCCGCGCTTATGGGCGGATCAGGCCAGTGCGCAGGCGGCTTACCGCGCCATGCTTAACCGCACCGATATCGCTTTTCTGACGCTGGATGATGAGCATCTGCTGTGGGGCGAACAGCCGCTGGAGGCGGTGATTGCCCGCACTCGCCAGGCGGGAGCCAGTGAAATTGTGATTAAACGCGGCGCAGAATCGTGCCTGGTCGCCGTGGGTGATGCCCCCCTGACGGATGTCCCGGCGGTGCGTCTGGCGAAGGAGAAGGTGATTGATACCACGGCCGCCGGCGACTCGTTCAGTGCCGGTTATCTGGCCCGCCGCCTGACCGGCGCTTCAGCCGAAGCCGCTGCGCAGCGGGGCCATCTCACCGCCAGCACCGTGATTCAGCATCGTGGCGCAATTATTCCCGCTGAGGCGATGCCCGACTAAACGGCTCCGGCGAGGGCGTATCAGTACCGCCCGTAGCTGCCCGACCCATTATTGCCTCTTAACAGCCCGCAGCGAAATATCCGGTAAATTCCGGCTAACAAAGCGGGCTATACCGGACATTTACCTTAAGCGGATAAATCGTCATTAATCGCCTATCCTGCCGCCTTAACGCCTCCAGAACGACTTATAAATTCTTGTTTAAAATTAGCCGCTTACTGGAAAAAAATCGCCACCAGGCATAGTCCGAATCTGGTCATTTTTACCGTTTTCGGATGGACGTCCGGCTGAAAAAAGACCATCTTTTAATCAACAACAGCAGGACGCTGTGCTCTCCGGCCGCGAACAAAACAATTAAAACATCCCTCGCATCAGGACATGTTATGCACACAGAAATTATTAATATCTGGCCGCACGGTGATGCGCCAGGCGCCAGCGATTCGCGCGCGCAGCCGCAAATTATCGATATGGCCAAACAGTATGAGCCTTACGATCGCGCCGCCACCGGCGTACGTTGCCCGGAAATGGCGATCTGGCATCCGGTGGAGTCGAACGGTATTACCCTGCTGGTCGCGCCGGGCGGTGGCTATCATCGCGTGATGATCGATCGTGAAGGGAGCGCGCTCGCCACTTTCTTTACCTCGATGGGCTACACCCTGGCGGTAATGACCTATCGGCTGCCTTATGATGGCCATCATGAGGGGCCGGACGCGCCGCTGGCCGATGCGCAGCGGGCAGTACGGGTGTTGCGTGAACGTGCGCAGCGCGGCCTGAACGGCAAATACATCGTGATGATGGGCTTTTCAGCCGGCGGACACGTCGCCGCCAGCCTGGGTACCCGCTTTGCCGAAAAGCTCTATCCGGTACAGGATGGCGCAGAAAACTTCTCGCCGCGTCCCGATGCGATGGTGCTGGTCTACCCGGTGATCAGCATGCGTGACGGCATTGCTCATGAAGGTTCACGTACCCGATTGCTCGGCGCATGGCCCGATCAAAAAACGATTGAGGCCTATTCACTGGAAACCCGGGTTCACCCGCTGGTGCCGCCAACCCTGCTGATTCACGCCGCCGACGACGAATCGGTGTCGGTGAACCACAGCATGGCGTTTTTCGGCGCATTACGGGAGCACAACGTCCCGGCAGAGGTGCATTTCTATCAGAAGGGTGGCCACGGATTCGGTATCCGTGGCGTGGCAGATTTGCCCCTTGCCAGCTGGCCGATGCTGGTGACCGAGTGGCTCAGGGCAAAAACCTGAGGAATTACGCGGCGGGCGGCTGAATGTCGCTGACGCTGTTATCCGGCTGGCTGGCATCGTTGCCGGCCGCCGGTGCCGCAGGCGGCGCCATCACCTTCTCCCAGCTGCTCTGCAGGCTTTTCACGTTGGTTTCGGCTTCCCCTTCCGGCTGAATCAGCACCATCATCAGTTCCTGGCTAAGCTGCTGACGCAGTTCCTGATTCAGCTGCTCGCGGGTCAGACCGGCGAGGAACGTCTGCCGCAGTTTCTGATACTGCTCCGGGGCGATATCCACCACCGAGTTCTGCTGTGAACGCAGACGCTGGCTCATCAGCACATCGGTATCGGTGCGGGCGTAGGTGGTGAACAGCTTGTTCAGCTCCAGCAGTTTCTGCGCCATCAGCGCATCAAACTCCTCCTGCGGTAAGCCTTTATCACGCACCGTCGCCAGTTCGCGCGCCACCAGCGTCATGTTCTGCGCCAGCGATTCATTGCGCGCATCCAGGTTGATGGAGCATTGCGCACGCTGATAGAGCACACGACAGTCAAAACCAACCTGTACGCCCTGCGCTTTGCTGTCGCTTAGCGCACGCTGGACGTGCCAGAACAGCGCTTCACGCGCCAGATCGCCTTGCCAGTAACGTTGCAGGTTCTGGGAATCACGGATCGGTTGCCACGGCGTATCCCACACCAGCGACAGACGATCCTGAGTCATTTTGCCGTTGACCAGATTCACCGGCTCATGCGGCAGCGGTGATAAAGTCGGCAGCGGCGCAGGCGTTTCACGTTTGCCGGTTAACGGCGAAAACGCTTTATTGATCTGCTCGGAGAGGCTACGGCTATCAACATTACCTACCACATACAGCGTCATCGCGTCAGGCGTATACCACTGACGGTAAAAATCATTCAGCTGGGTTAAATCGACCGGCGCGCGCGGTTGTGCCGCGGGATCGTGCGCCAGCAGGGCCGAGCCTTTCAGCCGATAACGCCACCAGACATCCTGGGTATCTTTCGGCCAGGTCGCAACCGGATCGGACGCGGTCAGCGCGGTATTCACCACCTGCTCGGTAATCGCCATATTGCCGGCGGTAGCCGCCAGCCAGCTCAGCGCTTCTTTCAGCAGTTCAGGGCGATTGTTCGGCAGGCTGAGGTTGTATTGGGTGAAATCATAAGAGGCGATGACAGGTGGCAGCGGGTGCTGGGGATCCATGGCCTGTTGCCACAAAGCGCGCTGCTGGTTGGTGTCGAGCGCGGTGTTATGCACCATCGCCAGACGTGGCAGCAAATGGCTGAAGCCCGCCTGTTGCGCACTTTCGACCAGCGAGCCAGTATTCACCACCATGCGCAGTTCGATGCGGTCACTGGGACGTTGCGGTGTGGCCAGTAACTGCCAGTTAAATCCGTTATCCAGCTTGCCTTCCTGCCAGGCCGGATCCGGTTGCAGCGTTTCTGCCTGGAGACCATAGCTGGTCGCTGCCAGCACTAATCCACCAACCAAAAGCCGAATTCTGGTGCCCTGCATGTGAACCCCTACTCAAATAATTCAAATATCGTTATCGCTGGCACGTTTTGCCGCTGTTATTAGCGAATCGGCTGGCGCCGAATCGCGCTGTTATCCAATAACAGAGTGTTTGACCACAGGAAGCTCAGGATGTCGCGCAACGAAGTGAAAAACGTCAAAAAAAACAAGTAGAGTTTATTATCCAAATGCCCGCTGTCAGGGCAAGTGACAGCGGGCATTTGTCGGGATTTAAGTGCAAATCAATGATTAAAGTGTGGGATCAGCTGCTTTTTTCGCCTTATTCCCACCGGCCAGCGTCTCTTTCAGCTGTTTTTGATCCAGCTGGTCGACCCACTTCGCCACCACCACGGTCGCCACGCCGTTACCCACCAGGTTGGTGAGCGCACGGGCTTCGGACATAAAGCGGTCGATACCCAGGATCAGCGCCAGACCGGCTACCGGCAGATGGCCGACCGCTGAAAGTGTCGCCGCCAGCACGATGAATCCGCTACCGGTCACCCCGGCGGCCCCTTTCGACGAGAGCAACAGCACCACCAGCAGCGTGATCTGATGGAAGATGTCCATGTGCGCGTTAGTGGCCTGGGCGATAAACACCGCCGCCATGGTCAGGTAGATCGACGTGCCATCCAGGTTGAAGGAGTAGCCGGTCGGTATCACCAGGCCCACCACCGATTTCTTGCAGCCCAGTCGCTCCATCTTATCCAGCATACGCGGCAGCGCCGACTCCGAAGAGGAGGTCCCCAGCACGATTAACAGCTCTTCTTTGATGTAAGCAATAAATTTGAAGATGCTGAAACCGGCAAACAGCCGCGCAATCAGTCCCAGCACCACCACCACGAACAGGATACAGGTGATATAGAAGCAGATAATCAGCTGGCCGAGCTGCACCAGCGAGCCAACGCCATACTTACCGATGGTGAACGCCATCGCGCCGAATGCGCCGATCGGAGCCAGACGCATGATCATGTTGATAATCCCGAAGATCACGTTCGAGAAGCTCTCAATCACGTTGAAAATCAACGTGCCGGTATTACCGAGGCGATGCAGCGCGAAACCAAACAGAATGGCGAACAGCAGTACCTGCAGAATGTTGCCGCTGGCGAAGGCGCCGATGACGCTGTTAGGGATCACATCCAGCAGGAACGCAACGACTCCCTGCTGCTCCGCCTGCTGCGCGTAAACCGCCACCGCTTTGGCATCCAGCGTGGCCGGGTCGACGTTCATTCCGGCTCCCGGCTGCACCACATTGACCACCACCAGACCGATGATCAGCGCAATAGTACTGACAATTTCAAAATAGAGCAGCGCCACCGCGCCGGTGCGGCCAACCGCCTTCATGCTCTCCATACCGGCAATGCCGGTCACCACGGTACAGAAAATAACCGGGGCGATAATCATCTTGATCAACTTAACGAAGCCATCTCCCAACGGCTTCATCTGGGTCCCTAATTCCGGATAAAAATGGCCTATCAAAACGCCGATGCCAATCGCCATCAGCACCTGGAAATAAAGGCTTTTAAAAAGTGAGGTTTTCATAAACAGGTGTCCACTAACGCCGTGAGGTGATGTTGTCGGATTCGTTATTGTGACTGACGGGCAACACGGGCGGCGCCTGACAGTAACCCGAAAATAACACTCTGTTTACGTGATTAATACAGGCTTACAAAGCAGGGGGAAATGATACAGACGTAATTCTGAACTGAAACGCTTCAGCATAGGGTTTTGTAACTAAAATTCTCGCAAAATCAATGAATCAGGTAATTATTCCGGCAGTGAGCGGTTTTCAATCCATGCCTGATTGAAGCGCGCCAGCGGCAAGGCTTCAGCATAAAGATACCCTTGCCCGATATGGATGCCGCGCGCCAGCAGCCAGTCGCGCTGCTCGGCGGTTTCGACGCCTTCAGCAACCACATCCAGATGGATGATCTCGGCTATTGCCGCCACGATGCGCACCATGGTGTCATCATCCGGCAGCGCCGCGACGAAGCTGCGATCCATCTTCAGCTTATTGACCGGCAACGCTTTGAGCTGATGCAGAGAGTTCAGGTTGGAGTAGCCCATGCCGAAGTCATCCAGCGCGACCGCCACGCCGGTCTGCTGCAAGGTCCGCAGCAGCGAGATGGCCTGGCCGGTATCCCCGATATGGCAGTTTCCGTCACTTCCAGCACGAAGGTGCCTGGCGCAATCTGATGGCGCTTCAGCAGCGCCTGCAGATGGCTCACCATCGCGCTATCACGCAGCTGGACCGCAGAGATATTCACGCTCAGCGGCAGCATAATGCCCTGTCGCTGCCAGCCGGCCAGAATGCGGCACGCCTCTTCAAACACCCAGCGGCCAATCGCGCTAATTACCCCAATCTCTTCAGCGCTGGCGATAAACTCCTCGGTCAGACCGAAACTGCCGTCCGGCTGACGCATTCGCAGTAGCGCTTCCGCCCCAGCCAGTTCGCCGGTGCGCATATCAATCTGTGGTTGCAGGTAGAGGGCAAACTGATCGTCATGCAGCCCCTGCAAAATGTCGTGCTCCTGGGTCAGGCGTTTTTGCGCCCGCTCGGTTAAGGCCGCATCGAAGAACAGAATCTGGTTCTTACCCTGATGGCGCGCCGACATCATGGCGGAAGTGGCGCGATCCAGCAGCTCATTGGCACTCAGCGGTTGATCGTCGCGCAGCGCCAGGCCGATGCTGGCGTTCGGTCGCAGCTGCAGCTGATGCAGATTAACCGGCTGGTTGAGGCGAATCATCAGATTACGCGCCAGCCGCAGCGCGCGGAATGGATTACTGGCGCGCTTCATCAACAGCACGAAGTCGCTGGGACCGGTTTGCGCCAGCAGGGTGTGGTCATCCAGGGTACTGCGGATTTTCTCGACCAGCGTCAGCATCAGGGTGTCGCGCTGCTCATCACTCAACACGCCATTGGCTTCCTGCAGGGTCTCAATGCGGATCACCATCAGGCCGAGTGGCTGGTCAGGATTGCACATGTACTGCTCGACCAGCGCCAGAAACAGCGCCCGGTTGGGCAGATCGGTGACGTCAAAATGGGTGGTCAGCCGGCTCATCTCATCATGCACTGACTCGAGCACCTGCTGATTACGGTTGTAACTGCGGATCAGCATGCCGATCTCATCGTCACGGTGGCTCGGCGGCAGCGTCAGTTTGTGGGTCAGAATCGACTGCGGCGGCAGCTCCTGCAGTTCACGCGAGATATTACGCAGCGGATGGACCACCAGCCGGTTAATGCACCAGCTGATCGCCACCGACAGAATCAGCGCCAGCAGCAGATAGGTGGTGATCATGGTCGACAGCGTACTGAGGATAAACTGGTAGACCCGCGTCGAGTTGGCCTGCAGCACCAGATAGGCCAGCGGTTTAGGCAGCCCGGTGTTTTCAACCGAGTAGAGCGGCAGGGTAATCTGCACCGGCAACTCAAACAGGCGTGCCACCAGTCGCGGCACCGGCTTCTCATTTTCGAAGTCAGCATGCAGCGCCTGGAACGCGTTGGGCAGCACCACGTCGGCACGCGATAAAATCCCGGCGGGTTTCAGCGAGTGGAGAATGCGTTCGGCCTGCGGAATGTCCGCTCTCAGCACCGCTTCTGACAGCGGCTGCCGGACGGTATGCGCGATATTCTCCATCTGCTGGGCGTAGTCAATCCTGCGCTGCTGCACAAAATGAAACAGTTGGATGACGATAAAGATACTGATGGTGATAACCGCAACCAGCGAAACCGTCGCCATCTGCTTTATCGTAAGTGACCGGCTTACCCGCAAAAATTCTCTCCCGACTATAAAAAAGCTCAGATATCAGACAGGAAAATGTCCGGCAAGTATATCCCAACGTTGGTTTTTTTTGTTGGCAATAGCGCCACAGCGGAGAGATTCGGATTCTCTACCCGATAAGGGCGATTTTTTCCGCACTTATCGGGCAGGCAATAGCAGTCGCGTTACCGTTTTTCCTGAAACGCCATCCAGGTCAGCAGTTGCAGGCTGGCCGAAAAATAGTTCTGATCCGCTGCCAGCCGGTCGCTCAGATAGCCGGTCTCATTCAGCGTCAGGTCGCGCACCGCCAGCAGACCGCCTTCAAGATGGTAGGGCGCGGGAGTATTGGCCAGGACATCAAACCAGGCCGGCGTCATCATCCGGCTATAGCCCTGCCAGACCTGCTGGAACGGCACCAGCGCCAGGCTGTGCGGATCGTACCACCAGATATTGAGCGGCACGCGAATCGCATCGTAGCTGAAGCGGCTGGAATAGCCGATGGCCGGGGCAACCGAACCGTCGGCATTCAGCGCCACCCAATCCAGCGGCAGACCACTGTTACCGAAATGCAGTTTACCGAGCAGCTCAAAACCATCGTCAATCAGTTGATTCCACACCTGCAGATGGCTGTGTTCACCGAACTCCCGCCACGCCTGGAACAGGAAGTAAGAGGGGTTCAGCACCACGTAGCTGCTTTTATTGAAGCCCTGTGCGCCAGGCAACAGCACGGTATGGCCGCCAAAGGTCACCACATCCAGCTTAATAATCGCCCGCTGAATACGATCAGACGCCTGCTGATAACTCTCCACCTGCCATTTCTGCGCGGCGCGCTGTAACGCCCAGGCCAGCAGCACATCGCCATCAGCGGCGTTATTTTTATCCGCAACCGGGTTTGCCGTGCCTGGCGTATAGCGCCAGTAAAACAGATCGGTCTGTGGATTCCCTAACTGGCTGCGCGTCCACTGCCATAGCCGATCAAAGGTGACGCGATCGTCATTCGCCACCGCCAGCAGCATGCCGTAGCCCTGCCCTTCGGTATGGCTGACATTGTTATTCGCGGTGTCGATGACCCGCCCTTCTGACGTGACAAAGCGACTTTTAAAACTGTCCCAGCCGCTGGCTGCGGCTTGCGCGCTGCCGAGTAACAGCCAGATACAGCAGATCCATCCCAGCCACTGTGGCTTAACGTTCATTCACCCGTCCTATTGATATCGATAATACAGCGTACTGCCATCATTCAGTTCAGGCGTTACCGGCACCGCACTGCTGCCGCCCTGGGCCTGCAGCCAGCCCGAGAACAGCCCCGCCGCGACTGCGCCAAACGCCGCCTGCCAGTCAGCAGCCGTATGGATATTATCACCTGCCGGTAAGGCGTGATGGCTGATCAACAGCGCCTTCTCTTCCGGCTGCAGCTGCACAAATCCCCAGTTAAAACGCGCCAGTTGCAGATTCATTTCCCGCTCCAGATCCTGCACCGTGCGTGCTTCAGACAACGGATAGCGGGTCGCCAGCGATTCGCCCATGTTGTAGAGGAATGCTTCGGCCTGCTGCTGGCCGCCGTTGGCGACCATGCCCTCAATCAGTACGCTGACCAGATCAAACCAGCCGGGTGGATGCGGATGCGACACGCCAGAATGCTCATTCATTATTTATCTCCAAACAGATAACGGACATAAAGCTGCGCGCTGCTTTCGTTGTAATCACCAAAGGTGTCGTAACCCAGCTGACCGCCAATCGTCACCTCTTTATTGAGTTTGTAATCGGCTCCCGCGTGCAGGTTATAACCGATACCGTTTTTACTGCCGCCGGAGTAGTACGCGCTTTTCACGCTACCGTCGGCAGCCAGCGCTTCCAGCTGTGACTGCAGGCTGGCATCGTCCGGGAAGTAAGCACTCTTGTCCTGACTGTAGGACTGATAGCCGACCGAGCCGCCCAGCTTCACCTTCAGATCGTCATACTGACGTGAGAAGTCGATCGGGAATGACACGGAAGCGTAGTTTTGCGGACTGAAGTAGCCGCCCTGGCCATAACTGAAATAGCTGAGGTTTTTCGAGAAGTCCATCCACGACAGGCTCATCCCCAGTTTCAGCTCCCGGTCGTCGGCATGGTAAGGACGCACATAAGCGCCGGCGGTCGCCTGCAGATTGTTGTTACTGGCGACATTCTCGCCGAGGTAGCTGTAAGCGCCCGCGCCAGCGTAGAAACCGGCATCGCCATTGTCATAACTCAGTAAGGCATTGCCGCCGTTTTTGGTGACGCGACCCCATCGCTTGCCGCTGGTCTTGTCCTCTGCGCCAACATATGACAGCAGACTGTCGGTGATGGCGCGACGTTCGCCAGTCAGGATCAGCGTCAGGAAGTCGGTAAGCTTCGGCGACCACTGCACCCCACCCACCAGCGTACTGAGATCCTGACCCAGCGGCGTACTGCCGAGATCGACTTTGTAACTGTCGCCCTTCAGCGCCAGATTCAGCTCCACGCCCGAGGCGGTTTGTGAATCGGTTGTGGCGTTCGGCACGTCATTCAGGGTTGCCCCGCCTGCGGCGACCACCTGGCCCTGGGTTAAGGCGTTGGTGCCAAAACGTCGCCATGCATCGCCCGCGGCGCTGCCGGCCGTCAGCGACACCGGCGTCATGGTGAAGTCAAAGCGCGACTCACCAAACGGTACGGTAGAGAAGGTCAGCGGCGCTTTGGCTTCGGTCAGCTTGCTCAGTCCCGATTCGCCATCACGACCGCGCACCTGCACCATTCCCTGACTCCAGCTGGCCGTTTTTTCCTGCAGCGAATCCATCATGCTGTCAATCTGACGCAGGGTCTGCGATGAGGCAGATACCGTCGCATCGCCTTCTGGCTGCTCAGAGCGGGCAGACGTGGTGGCAGGCGCAACCTGCCAGGGCAGCACGGTGCCGTAGCGGGAAGCTGAACGCCCGACCGGCGACGTGTTGCGATTGATAAACGGATTATCCGCCAGCGCCAGCCCGCCCACGGTCGGCATACTGCCCGGCTGCGCGCCCTGCAGGCCAATCAGCTGTCCGCGTGCCGAACGCAGATAGCGCATCGCTTCGCTATGCTCGCCATTCGCTTCCGCCACCCGCGCCAGCAGCAGCAGGCGATCCGGCGTCTGGGTGGCGGTGTTCAGGCCGCGCGTCAGCGTGTTGGCGCGCTGCACATTGTTCTGCGCCAGCGCGACGTTAATCGCCCCGACGCGCGCATCCTGAGTCGGCGTGTCCTGCGTCATCAGGTAGTCGTATACCACGCCCGCGTCCCGGTTCATCTTACCGTCCTGATAGAGACGCGCCATGGCGAACATCAAATCGCGATTCTGTGGATCCTGCTGTAACGCACCGATCAACTTATCGTAGGCCGCTGCGTACTGCCGCTGCTGCCGCAGGCGGTCAACTTCATTAATCAGATACCCGTTACGTATCGCCGCCAGCTGCGTCGGCGTGCTGCGCGCCTGCAGTTCCGGGCTGCTGAGGAAGCGCTGCGCTTCGGCGCTCAGCCCGGCCTGGTTCAGGACCGCCATCTGCGCTGCGTAATCACCGGCATTACCCTGTACATCGCGCTGCATATTGGTGCGCACACCGAAACGGCGGTGGTGAGATCGCCAGCCTGCGCCAGCTTCTGCGCCAGATTACCGGCATCAGCCGGGTTGGCGGGCGGGTTCACCGCTAACGCTTTCAGGGTGTTAGCGGCGGCGGCATTGGCACCCTGAGACAGATACTGGTCAGCGGTGCTCATCTGCAGATTAAAATTGACCCGCTGCGCCAGAGCGCGCATCTCTCGCGTTTGGGCAGACGGCGGAATGCGCGATAGCAGCACGCTGGCCTGCTGCCAGCCACCGCTTTCGCTGGCGTTGAGTGCGCCAGCATAAAGTTCACTGTTGCTGGCACCGCTGCGCATCACCGGCTGCATTACATTAGCGGCCTGTAAAGGTTCACCCTGCTGTCGGTAGAGACGGGCCAGATCAAGCCGCAGCCAGCCATCGGCTGGATAACGCTGGACTCCCTGCTGCAACGTCGCGATGGCCGCTGCGTTGTTGCCGGCGGCCAGCTGACGCTTCGCCTGCTGACGCAGCGTATCGGCACCGTTTGCCTGCGGCGTCACGCTCTGACGAACGCTGGCTGGCAGCGAGCCCAGCAGGGTATTGGCTTCAGCACTGCGATTCTGCTGACGCAGCACGTAGAACAACCCCTCTTTGGCGCTGCGGTTATTGGCATCGCTCTGCAGAACAGATCGGTAGGTCTGCTCCGCCTGATCGAGCTGGTTACTGCGCCGCTGCACGTCAGCGCGGAACAGGCGGGCAGCAATGCCTTTCTCGCCTTCAGCCTGCGCCAGCGGTTCGCTTAATGCCAGCGCCTGTGCACTGTTGCCGCTTTTCAGCGCCTGCTGCGCATTGGCCAGCTGCGCATAAAAACGGGCATCGTCGGCCTGCTGCTGACGGGCCGACCCCTGATCGCCTCCCAGCTGCGCGGCGCGTTGCAGATAGTCTGCGGCTTCCTGATAACGACCGGCGCGCTGAGCGACATAGCCCATACCCGCCAGCGCATCGGCGTCCTGCGGATTGGCGCTCAGCACTTTTTCGAAGCTGGTCTGCGCACCGCCCACGTCACCGCTGTTGAGCGCACTGAAACCGGCACCTTTCTCAGCGCCCCCGACGTTTTTACGGTAATAGTCGATTACCGCGGCATCCTGTGGATGACGCTGTTGCCAGGTCTGATACAACGCGGCATCGGTGGGCTGCGGACCGAGCCACAGCAGCGCCTGCCGCAGCGAGCGGTCGGCCTCCTGATTCCCACTCGCCAGCGCGGACAGCACCTCAATCCCTTCGCGACGGGTCGACTCCTGATACGTCAGCGCTTTACCCAGCGCCAGCTGCGCGCCGGTATCCTGCGGGTGCTGCGCGGCAAACTGCCGCAACGCCTCTACCGCCTGTGGCAGCAGAGTACGGTCACCGGCCATCGTCAGATAATATTCAGCAGCAACGCTGGCTGGCGGCTCATTGCCGCTAAAGGTATTACGCCAGGTCTGCAGAGCGGCAGCAATGTTGCCGCTGCGCGCCTGCTGACGCGCCAGTGACAGCTGCGCCTGCGGAATCGTCTGTAGCTGACGGGCATTGTCCAGCTCGCTCAGGTGTGGATCGTTGGGTGATACTTTGCTCAGACGCTGGCGGTACTGCGCTGCGGCGGCATTATCACCGCCCTGCTGCGCATAAAGCGCCAGTAAATAGAGCGCCTGCGGGTTGTTGGGCTCCACCATCAACACCTTCTGCAGCGAGGATTTCGCCAGATCGTCATGCGCTTTCTGATGCCAGTAAGCCGCCTGATCGAACAGCGCCTGCAACGCCGGATTGGCGCTTTCAGCCGCCAGCAGCGACGGTGAAAACGCCAGCAGGCCGCCCAGCAATAACGCATGATGAACACCGGCACTTATCAGATTTTTTTTCATTCTTGTTATCCTTACTTCTTGCCGGAATGACTATCCTGCTTCGGATTCAGACGCCGCCACGCATGACGCTTCAGCATCACCCAGACCGCACTGCCCACCAGCGCAGAAAGCAGCAACGCCGCCAGCGCAAGGAATACCGAATGCTGATTGGCGTACCACACCACCATCATGTACCAGGGCATTTCCCCGACCGGGAACTGCGCGCCAACACGGAAACTGCGAATGCCATTTTCATCGGTGATGATTGCGGTATCGCCACGAATCGCGGCATTGATACGTGCCGAACTCAGATCGTTGTGGAGCCGCAACAGCTGATCGTCACTGGTCGCCACCGTGACCACCACCAGCCGATCGCGATTCCACGGCGAGCGATAGCTCAGGAAGCCGCGCCACGCTTCGTTAGAAGAGAAGTACCGATCGGCATCCAGCTGTTGACGACTCCAGTCACCGCTCAGCCAGCCGCGCAGTTTCTCCAGCGTATCGGACTCTTTCACACCGAAGGTGCTGCTGCTGGCGTCATAAGGTGAAGAGGCCAGTAACGCCCGATTGAAATCGCTGTTGCCGGTGGTGCTGACCGCCAGCAGATCGTTCTGCTGCAGCCGTGCCAGATTAGTGCCGCCCTGCGGCAGACCAAACAGCACCTGATTCTACGTCAGAGCTACACCGGTAGCGTTACCGGCACGCGCCGCCAGATCCAGCAGCGTCGACAGTTCGGCATTGCTGGGTTTTTCCGGCAACAGCAGCGTAGTCTGGCCAAAATCCGCCAGGCGAGAGAACGGGAACGAGGCACCGACAAAATAAGAGAGGTTCGGCAGCATGCTGAAGTGGCGGGTGTGGCTGAGATCGATCCACGAATCCTCTTCAATCCGGCTCTTAATGTTGTTATTCAGCAGCACGCCACAGGGCGCATCCGCCCGCGGTTTGATGTTGAAGTAGAGCGCCAGCTGGTTATCGCCATAAATCAGATAGGGTTCGAGGTTGAGCTGATATTGTTCCTGTCGCGCATCGCCCCCTAAACGGTGCCAGACATTTTCCAGCAGTCCGACCTTATTCACGGTCAGGTTGCGCAGGAAGGTCCCGTTCAGCATCACGTTAAGAAACGAATTCTCTTCATCGATCCAGCTTTCAGACGGGAAGCGATAGTGCAGATTGACCGGCACGGTATCGCCATCCCACAGGAACAGATCGGGCGCGGCACGGAAGTTAACGCGCAGCGCATCGTGCCAGATACCGCTGCTGGTCAGGCTCTGGTCTTTACGCAGCAGTTCACTGAGACGCACCGGGCGATCGGTATTGATCCAGCGCGGCGCATCATAGGGTTTGCGATTGCCGAGCGTTTGCGGTTTTACCAGCAGCTGGCTGTCGTCAGTGGTCAGCGGCTGCGTGGTCAGACGGTTTGCCGCCTGACGCAGCTCGGCATCGTCATTACCGCTCACCAGCAGCAATTTATACACCGGGTTATTCGGGTTATCGACTACCTGCAGCATCGGCCCGTTGCTGGCTGGAAAGGTCAGCGTACCGATGCGATCGCCGGGGTGACCAAACAGAATGCCGTTGTGCTCCGGCAATTCACCCCGCATCACCGGGAAGCGAATACCGCGATAATCGCTCTGAATGCCGAGCCAGGACGCCACCAGCGTCGCCGCGCTCACGGCATCCGGTGCGACATTACTGGCGAATCCGAAGGTGACAGTGGCGGCGGTCATACGTTGTGGATCGAGGAACGGCCGCGGGAAGTTGCGCAGGCTGGTGCCGATGTTCAGCTGCTGGCCCTCAAGGCTCAGCGTGGTTGTCGGCATGATGGTGACCTGATACTGCTCGGCGCTTGCACGCTCGCACAGTAACTTGTCGGCATCATTAATTTTGAAGCTGAGGTTATTGCTGGAGACCACCATCGCCGCCGGAATATCCAGCTGATAATCGCTGGTATCACTGTCGCTGGCGCCGAGCGGCAGCGTGCCGAGCGGCTGGCCGTTCAGCATCAGCTGCAGCGAAGTGTTGCGCGCCGCCAGCGCCTGCGAGACGCGCAGCGTCAGGTTGAGACGCGCATTAGTCACCACCTCATCCGAGGGCAGCGTAAAAGTAATGCCAGACTGTAACTGGCCGCCGGTCAGCGTGATGCCGCGCGCCTGGCCCATCTGCGCCACAGAAATAGTGCTGCTGATCGGCTGGTTAATGGCGGCGCTGATGACCGGCTGTGGTTCCACTACCGGGGGGGCGGCCACCGGCGTTACGGCCTGACCTGGCGCGTAGGGCAGCGCACTGGCGGCCGCTTCCAGCGCCGGATCACCATTGTTCAGCCCTTGCGGCAGTGGCACGGTGGAGAGCGCACCGCTGTCCTGCGTCACCGCGTCCCCAGTCGGCGCGGACGCGGCAGAGGTAGCCGCCGGCGCACTCTGTGCCGGTGCTGACTCAGGCTGGACGCCCGATGACGCCTCGCCAGCCGCAGGCTGGGCTGATGGCGTCGCTTGCGCAGTGGGCTGCACGGTCGGTGCCGCGCTGTTGACCGGCGCGGGGTTGCTGGTGTCATCAGCAGATGGCGTTTCGGCCCAGGCTGGCGTCAGCCACAGCGCCGCGGTCAGTGAACTGACCAGCAGCGTTTGGGTCAGGGTTTTCATACTGCGCCATCCTCTTTCGCCGCCGCGGCAACCGGGTCGACATTTTTACGTTTATCGTGGCGTCCTTTCCAGGTCAGCCAGAACAGCTCAAAGACGGTACGAATAATGGTTCCCAGCGAGATCAGCGGGTTATCCTGCTTATACTCCGGCTGAATCCAGGCATCGGCGCGTGCCAGCACCACCCGCACCAGCTCACGGCGGCGCGCCAGAGGCATCGCCTCAAAACGCAGACGGATGGTTTCCGCATCGCCAGAAATCTTACTGACCGGAATGGTGATCGCGCCCGATTTAAGCAGCAGATCGATCTCTTCAATCTCATCGAATTCATGACGGTTATCTGGCGCATCCAGCTGCGCGCCGCCCATAGAGAGATCGCTGGTCAGGGTGCGTGACGAGATACCGCTGGCGTAGTGAATGATCGCCGGAATCTGCACCTCAATACGGATGGTTTTACGCACCTGTTTGGTTTCGCGCGCCACGGCAATCGCCGCCATCAGAATGATCAGGCTGAAGATGGCCCAGCCGACGTTCAGCGCAATAACGTAAGGATCGACGCCAAAGTAATCGTGCATCACCGCTCGCACCACGCCCGCCACAATGCCGATACCCAGCAGCAGCGCCACAATGACGTGCGGACGCACGATATGGAAATCGAAGAAGCCCTGATCCAGCACCCCGCCTTTATCGGTCACGTTGAATTTGCCGTGCTTCGGCGACAGCAGCGTCAGGATGGTCGGGATCACCAGGTGGAAACACATCACCGTCTCATAAATCTCACCCCAGAAGGTGTAGCGGAAACGGCCATTCATCCGCGAGTTGACGTACAGCGACATCACCAGATGCGGCAGCACGTACGCAAAGATCAGCGACGCGGAGGAGTGAATAATATTCAGATTAAACAGCAGGTAAGCCAGCGGCGCGGTGAGAAAGGCTACGCGCGGCAGACCAAACTGGAAGTGCAGCATGGCGTTGAGATAACACAGGCGCTGCTGCCACTTCAGGCCGCGACCCAACAGCGGATTATCCACCCGGAAAATCTGCGTCATACCGCGCGCCCAGCGGGTACGCTGAATGATGTGCAGACCGAGACGCTCGGTCGCCAGACCGGCCGCCAGCGGAATGGACAGAAACGCCGATCCCCAGCCAAGGCGCTGCATTTTCAGCGCGGTATGCGCATCTTCGGTCACGGTTTCTACCGCAAAACCGCCAATCTGCTCCAGCGCTGAACGGCGGATCACCGCACAGGAGCCGCAGAAGAAAGTGGCATTCCAGTTGTCATTGCCCTGCTGTACCGGGCCGTAAAACAGTGAACCTTCATTGGGAATGCTGCGCGCGGCGCGCAGGTTACGCTCAAACGGATCGGGTGAGTAGAAGTAGTGTGGCGTTTGCAGCAGCGCCAGCTTCGGATCTTTCAGGAACGGGCCTACCGTCGCCTGCAGGAAGGTACGCGTCGCGACGTGGTCGCAGTCAAAAATGCAAATCAGCTCACCTTTGGTGATCTTCATTGCATGATTGAGGTTGCCGGCTTTGGCGTGATTGTTATCGTCACGGGTGATGTAGCCTACGCCCACATCGGCGGCGAAGCGGGCGAACTCACTGCGCTTGCCGTCATCCAGCAAATAGACTTTCAGTTTGTCACGCGGATAGTCGATACACTGCGCAGCCAGCACGGTATCGCGCACCACATCGAGGCTCTCATTATAAGAAGGCACGTAAATATCAACCGTCGGCCACAGATCGGTATCATCCGGTAACGGTTCGATGGTGCGCTTTAATGGCCAGGTGGTTTGCAGAAAGCCGAGAATTAAGATCAGCCAGACATAAAGTTCAGCCAGATATAAGCCAATCCCTAAAATCGCTTCGACTTCGGAATTAAAATGCAGGGTTTCTGTCGTGCGCCACCAGATATAACGGGTGGACATCAACGCCGACAGAATCACCATCATCACGGTTATTTTGCGGCTTTTGCTGAAACCCAATAAAAACATCAAACCGATGCTGATCAGGCCAAAAATATACTGTTTCTGGCTGTCCATTGGCGTAATGATGATCACCGCGGCAACGGGCGCAAGCACCAGCAGCAGCAGGTAAAACCCGATTTTACTCATGATTCACCCTGAGAAGAGCTGTGTAAATTCAATCACCTGTTCACATCAGGTGATTAATATTGGTTAGTACGGATGGGAGCCTGAACTTCGCCGTTGCCGACGGTGATATTCAGAATGCTGCTGACACGTTTGGCAATCAGTTCAATATCAAAGGCCGCCGCAGACGCGGGACTAAAATCATACACAGACTGCTGGGAAGCATTTGCTTCACCCACACTTTCGTCGCGGTGAACCACGCCGAGTAAATTATCGCCCAGCCGCTGTTGCATAAATGCCGTCACGTCACGGTTAATATTGCGGCGGTTGTCGCACTGGTTCAGGACGAAATAGTGACCCTGTTTATTGTTGAGAGGTTTACCGGTCATCCGGTTCTCCTCAATCTGCGGTAATAAAGAGACCGAGGCGGTATCCGCTAACATCACCACTAAATGCATATCGGCCAGCGCCGTCATTGCTTTAAGGGCCGGACCCGGACCCGGCGGAAAATCAGCCACAATGACCAGGCCGGGATAATTAAGCACCGTGTCGAGTCCGCGCTGAATAAAGTGCGGATCTTTCATCAGCTGTTCTTCAAAGCGCTCACGCTGGGGCTCGGTCACGTCGCCATAGGGCAGCACGAAGATATTGCCGCCGGTGGTCAGAATCGACTGACTCCAGTCCGCCTGCTCTTCCGAACGGGCCACAAATCCGCGCCCGTCATGAAGCGGAACGCCAAAATGCAGACGCAGAGCATTCTGCACATCAAAATCAATTGCCAGAACTTTGCTACCGGAACGCGCCAGACTCCAGGCCAGGTTCGCCGCCAACGTGGTTTTCCCTACTCCCCCTTTCGGCGAGCACACACAAACTAACGGCATAGCGCAATCTTCTCCAGTAACGGTTTCAATAAGGTCTCTTTTGGCAGGTTAACCGGTTCGCTGTCGCGTGAGCGGAACAATGCACCAAAACGTCCCGGTTCGGCGCGGTTCGCCGACGCAGGCGGGGTGAGGTCCGTCGGTGGGTTTGCCACCGCAGCGGGCTGAACAGCAGCAGGACGCAGCGTTGCCACCGGCTCTGCCGGTTTTAGCGAAGGCGGCGGGAACAGCGATGAAGATCCAGCTTCAGCGGTCACTTTCGCTGCGGCAGCACTGCCCGCCAGACTGTCCAGTATCGAGCCGCGAGCTGCCGCTGCCGGTTGTGCACTGAGCGTCGGCTGGCGCGGCTGAGAGGCCGGAGCCGGCGCGCTGAATTCATCGCCGCGCAGCGGCTGAGGTTGGGGCAAATCGATACGCTGACCGCCGCCAAGGGCATTCTGCTGGGCATCGCTCGCCAGCTGACGAATCAATGACCATTTACTGTGTTCCGCCGCTTCCTGCGTCTGGCCAGACATATCTTTAAAGGCGATGTCGAGCGTTTGCGTCTTCTCTTTAAAACGCTGCAAATCGTCGTAATTCTTCATTGACTATGGCCTGCAACAAGGGGGGAATTTTCCTGGAATATAGCACATCCGCTTAAACTCAGTGAGAAAAATCTGATTACAAAAACAGCGAATTCAATAAAATAGTTTAATCAGAAAGATTCGATAAGCGCCGAAAAAGGGTGACAGCGACTGCTTTTGCCCTGAAATTAATAAGTAGTTGTTAAGTTAAATTGATTAGCAGGGTTTCAACATTCAGCGACTGAGGTGTACTCATGGAACGGCTGGCCCAGCCAGCCGGGATAAGATGAGATTAATCCCTGGCACTGACTAAATTTGCCCGATGGCTTTGCGCGCATCTGCCTGGATTTAATCCCCGGCAGAGATTGAGGATATTTACCGGTTTTTTGCTGCAAATATCCGCGGCTGAACCCATTGATTAATCAGGATAATGAAAAAAGACAGCAGAGGAGGGTAAGCGACACCCGGATGTGGGCTGAGCGGGACGCGTCAGTAAAAAAGGCCCCCGCAGGAGCCTTCTTATCTTTAACCGACTTTTTCTGCCGCGCCGACCGGCTGATTTTCATCCTGGTCGACGGCGAAGCAGGCGATCTGCTGACCACCGTAGCTTTTCAGCTTCGGTTGCAGCTGAACGCAGGTGCCAAAGCGCCGGCGGCAGCGTGCGTTGAAGGCGCAACCCGGTGGCGGACTGAGCGGACTCGGCAGCTCGCCGGTCAGCTTAATCCGCTCACGGCGGTCGTCCGGATTCAGACGCGGCGTGGCCGACAGCAGAGCCTGGGTATACGGATGGCGCGGATTAGCAAAAATCGCCTCTTTGCTGCCCTTCTCAACGCAGCGTCCGAGGTACATCACCATCACTTCATCCGCAATGTGCTCTACCACCGACAAATCGTGCGAGATAAAGACGTAGGAAAGTCCCATATCCTGCTGCAGATCCATCATCAGGTTCAGCACCTGGGCGCGCACCGAGACGTCGAGCGCCGAAACCGGCTCATCGGCAATCAGCACGTCCGGATCGAGCATCAGGCCGCGGGCAATCGCAATACGCTGGCGCTGTCCCCCGGAGAACATGTGGGGATAGCGGTCGTAATGCTCGGTCTTCAGGCCCACTTTGGCCATCATCTCCAGCGTTTTCTCGCGGCGCTCGGCTTTGGTCAGCGTGGTATTGATGACCAGCGGCTCTTCCAGAATCTGACTCACTTTCTTACGCGGATTCAGAGAGCCGTAGGGGTTCTGAAAGACGATCTGGATTTTCTGACGACGCAGTTTCTGCGCCTGCGGATCGTGCTTCAGCAGATCCTGTCCATGCCAGTAAAGCTGGCCTTCGGTCGGGGTTTCAATCATCGTCAGCAGGCGGCCAAGGGTGGATTTTCCACATCCTGACTCGCCGACTACCGCCAGCGTTTTGCCGCGCTCCAGATTAAACGACACGCCATCCAGCGCTTTCACCAGACGTTCCTGACCAAACAACCCTTTCTTCACCGGGTAGTGCTTTTTCAGATCGATCGCCTGTAACAAATACTCATGCTTGGTTGTTTCATGACTCATAAGTCGGTCTCCCGGCATCGTCCAGCGGATAGTGACACTTGGACTGGCGGCCTGGAATGGTGCGCAGTTCCGGTTCTTCCTTACGACAATGGTCAGTGGCATAAGGACAGCGTGGGTTGAGCAGGCAGCCAACCGGGCGATCGTATTTGCCCGGTACCACGCCCGGCAGCGAGGCCAGACGGGCTTTATCGGCAGCGAACTCCGGCAAGGCACGCAGCAGCGCCTGGGTGTAAGGATGACGCGGTGCCTTAAAGATATCGGTCGCTTTGCCGCTCTCCACCACCTGACCGGCATACATCACAATAATGTGGTGCGCCGCTTCGGCCACCAGCGCCAGATCGTGGGTAATCAGGATCAGCGCCATGTTATCCTGCTGCTGTAACTCCAGCAGCAGTTCGATGATCTGCGCCTGGATAGTCACGTCGAGCGCGGTGGTTGGCTCATCGGCAATCAGCAGCTTCGGACGGCAGGCTATCGCCATGGCGATCATGACACGCTGGCTCATCCCGCCCGACAGCTGGTGCGGATAAACATCCAGTCGCGACGCCGGATCGGGAATGCCCACCTGATTCAGCAGGTCGATTGCCCGCTGACGCCGGGTACGTTTGTTGCCGCCCTGATGCACTTTGATCGCTTCCATGATCTGGAAACCCACGGTGTAACAAGGGTTGAGGCTGGTCATCGGGTCCTGGAAAATCATCGCCACTTCCGCGCCCACCAGCTGGCGGCGCTCTCTTTCGGAGATGCGTTTCAGGTCGCGCTGGTTAAACTCCAGCTTTTCCGCCATCACTTTGCCAGGGAAATCGATCAGCCCCATGATCGCCAGCGAGCTGACCGACTTACCGGAGCCTGACTCGCCGACAATGCCGACTACCTGGCCCTGCTCCACCTGATAACTGATGCGGTCAACCGCCCGGAACGGTGCCTTTTCGTCGCCGAAATGCACCGACAGTTTGTCTACATTTAATAACGCCATCTCGGTGCCTCTTTACTGCTTGAGTTTCGGGTCGAGTGCATCACGCAAACCATCGCCCATCAGGTTAAATGCCAGCACGGTAAGCAGAATGACTAATCCAGGGAACGTCACCACCCACCAGGCACTTTGCGCATACTGCAATACGTCGGAGAGCATGGTGCCCCACTCCGGCGTTGGCGGTTGCGCACCCATACCGAGAAAGCCCAACGCCGCCATATCGAGAATGGCGTTGGAGAAACCTAACGACGCCTGCACGATCAACGGTGCAAGACAGTTAGGCAGAATATTAACGAACATCTGACGCAGCATACCGGCCCCGGCGACGCTGGAGGCGGTCACGTAGTCGCGGTTCACCTCCACCAGTACCGCGGCACGGGTCAGACGAATGTAGTGCGGCAGCGCGACAAACGTCAGGGCGATAGAGGCGTTAACGATTGAGGGACCGAAAATAGCCACCAGCACCAGCGCCAGCAGCAGGCTCGGCAGCGCCAGCATGATATCGACCAGGCGCATAATGGTGGCATCCACCACGCCGCCGAGGTAACCGGCCAGCAGACCGAAGATCACCCCGAAAATCAGCGACAGCACTACCACCAGGCAGCCGACCAGCAGCGACAGACGCGCGCCGTACATCAGACGCGACAGCACATCACGGCCAACATCATCGGTACCGAGGATGTAGCTCCAGTTTCCGCCTTCCTGCCAGACCGGCGGATGCAGCAGCGCATCACGGAACTGTTCCGCCGGCGCATGGGGCGCCAGCAGATCGGCGAACACCGCCACCAGCAACATAATGATGATGTACGCCAGGCCCACCACGGCGCCTTTGTTGCGTTTAAAATAGTGCCAGAATTCCTGAAACGGGGTCATCGGCTTGGGTGCAGCGGTTACGCTGGCGGGATCAACAACAGACATGATGCCCCCTTATTTCTTATGACGTATGCGCGGGTTAACCACGCCATACAGCAGATCAACCAGCAGGTTGACCAGGATAATCAGTACCGCCGTCAGCAGCACACCGCCCTGCACTACCGGATAATCGCGGCGTTGCAGCGCTTCGATCAGCCAGCGACCCAGACCCGGCCACGAGAAGATGGTTTCGGTCAGGATCGCGCCGGCCAGTAAGGTTCCGACCTGCAGACCGATGACGGTCACCACCGGCAGCATGGCGTTACGCAGCGCATGCACCACGATAACCCGCATCCGCGTCAGTCCTTTAGCGCGCGCCGTACGGATGTAATCTTCACCCAGCACTTCCAGCATCGCCGAGCGCGTCATACGTACAATCACCGCTAGCGGAATGGTGCCGAGCACGATAGCGGGCAAAATCATGTGCATCACCGCATCGTGGAAATCACCCGCCTCACCCCAGAAAAAGGTGTCGATCAGCATGAAGCCAGTCAGTGGCATGGTGTCATCGAGGAATACGGTGTCGCCGACGCGGCCGGAAACCGGCGTCAGATTGAACTGTACCGAAACCAGCATGATCAGCATGATGCCCCACCAGAAGATCGGCATCGAGTAGCCGGTCAGGGAGATGCCGACCGCGGTGTGATCGAAGATCGAGCCACGTTTAACCGCCGCCATCACCCCAACCGGGATGCCGATCGCGACCGCAAACAGCATCGCGCAGACGCCCAGTTCCAGCGTGGCTTTAAAGCGCGGCACAAATTCATCCCATACCGGGATGCGGCTCTTGAGTGAAATGCCCAGATCGCCATGTAATACGCCGTTAATGTAGTTCAGATACTGTTTCCACAGCGGCTGATCCAGGCCTAACAGCGCCATTAACTGCGCGTGGCGTTCAGGGGAAATACCGCGTTCGCCCGCCATGATCAGCACCGGATCGCCGGGGATCATATGAACAAATGCGAAAGTGAGTAATGTAATACCGATAAACGTTGGGATGACAAGGCCCAAACGTCGGAGTATGAACTGCAGCATAATCCGGGTTCTCTCTTGTCCGCGCGACCGTCGCCGCGAGGGTAGTTATTGCTTACATCTGACGATCGGGTAGGCCCGACCGCGACGCAGCCAGGCTGCGCCTCTACCGTTTCCAGTAAAACAGGGAGATAAAGCCGGAGCGACGGGTGGCCGCCCCGGAAAAGGCAACAATTATTCCTGAATGTCTACCTGGGCAAAGTAGTGTCCGCCAAGCGGATCGACTTTGTAGCCGGAGACTTTCTTGCTGACCGGTTCGTAGACCGTTGAGTGCGCGATCATCAGCGCCGGTGCCTGGTCATGCATCACAACCTGTGCCTGCTTGTAGTACTCGATGCGCTTGGCCTGATCGGCGGTGGCGCGTGCTGGCTGAATCTGATCCTCAAAGGATTTATCGCACCAGCGCGAGTAGTTAGAGCCATCTTTGGCCGCTGAACAGCTGAACAGGGTGGCGAGGAAGTTATCCGGATCCCCATTATCACCGGTCCAGCCCATCATTACGGTCTGATGTTCGCCGGCTTTGGCACGCTTCAGATATTCGCCCCACTCATAGGTCACAATCTTGGCTTTCACGCCAATCTTCGCCCAGTCGGACTGAATCATCTCCGCCATACGGCGCGCGTTCGGGTTGTAAGGACGCTGTACCGGCATCGCCCACAGGTCGATGGAGAAGCCGTCAGCCATACCTGCTTCTTTCAGCAGCGCTTTGGCTTTTTCAGGATCGTAGGCGTAGTCCTTCACGGCGTCGTTGTAGCCCCACATGGTCGGTGGGATCAGGTTTTTAGCCGTCTGGCCTGCACCCTGATAAACGGCATCAATGATCGCCTGCTTGTTCACCGCCATGGTCAGGGCCTGACGTACTTTCAGGTTATCCAGCGGTTTTTTCTCAACGTTGTACGACAGATAGCCGACGTTCAGGCCAGCCTGCTCATACAGGTTGATGTTTTTGTCCTGCTTCATGCGCGCAATGTCAGCCGGGTTTGGATACGGCATTACCTGACATTCGCCCTTCTGCAGTTTGGCGTAACGCACGGAAGCATCCGGCGTAATGGAGAAGACTAACCGATCGATTTTCGGTTTAGTGCCCCAGTAGTCCGGGTTGGCTTTATACAGAATGCGCGAATCTTTCTGGTACTGCAGCAGCTGGAACGGGCCGGTACCGACCGGATTCAGGTCGACCTTTTGCGGTGAGCCGGCTTTCAGCATGTTGTCCGCGTACTCTTTCGACAGAATAGAGGCGAAGTCCATGCCGAGATCCGCCAGGAACGGCGCTTCAGGACGGGTCAGCACAAAGCGCACGGTATGATCGTCCACTTTTTCAATTTTGCTGATCAGCTTCGGCATATCCATGCCTTCGAAATATTCGTAGCTGCCGCCGGAGACGCCATGGTAGGCGTTGTTTTTATCCAGCTGGCGTTCAAAGGTGAACACCACATCATCCGCGTTAAATTCACGCGTCGGTTTGAAATCTTTGGTGGTCTGCCACTTCACGCCTTTGCGCAGGTGGAAGGTGTAGGTTTTGCCGTCTTCGCTGACATCCCACTTCTCGGCCAGTGCTGCGTGTAATTCAGTGGTGCCGATGGTGAACTCAACCAGACGGTTATAAATCTGGCGTGAGCTGGCGTCATAAGTGGTACCCGAGGTGAACAGCTGCGGGTTAAAGCCTTCCGGAGAACCTTCTGAACAGTAAACCAGGGTTTTTGCCTGAACACCGGCGGCGACAGTCATAGCAATCAGGCTCAGACCGACCTTCAGCATCCCGGATTTAGCCAGGGAGTTGATCATGCTTTTGCTCCATTGTGATGTGATGTTGTGTGCATTGCCCGACCTCTGGTTTTTTTATGCGGTTCAGGCGTACCACCGAACGGGTGGCTAAAGCGCGTCAGGTTTTTTATGTTTTTCCTGATGCCGTGGAAGCGGTCAGAAAATTCCGTAACTGCGCTTTATTGACGCATCAATTTGTCAACAGTTGCAAAGAACGTCAATACAACGGTTAGTTATTTACACAGAGTGTGAGGGATAGCAAGCAACGGTAAAAAAAACCCTTTTCGGCTAAAAGCCATACAAAGCACAGTGCCGCTGGCGTAACGTCCGGACTTTCTGCTGGATAGCCAGTTTGTCGCTAGTGATTCTCACCGCTAAAAAACTTAAAACTTTTACCGGCAAATGTTGAATAACTGAACGATTCACCGTGCGTTATGACGTTCAGCCAGCGGAATATGCTGGTATTGAGGCATAAGAAATCAGCAACTTGCCGCTTTCGGTCATAAGAAGAACGTGTCACGAATTATCCCTGCGTCGCAGATGTGCCAAGGGCTGCCGATGGGAAAAGCGGATTAATCCCGGCTGAAAAGCAGATTGCGTTACGGATGCCTGTTATTGGAACTTTCTGGAAGATCGACAAACAGAACAGTCAGCAATGGGAAGCGGGAATAGCGTAAAGGAGAAGAAAGGCCCAGTTCACTGTAAGCCTATGCCTGCAGAGTAAACACGCTCAGATTCACCCTGATTGCGGTTTGTCAGCAGGCTGAAGCGAAGGGAGCATATGCCTGTAGCAAAGCATAGCGGGCCTGGGATGGCCCGCGCTGAGCCTGCCAGGGATGG